>NZ_JAMYOQ010000002.1:0-407448 GCF_040319905.1 Mesorhizobium sp. M0833
GCCGGCCTAATACGATCGCGGCGGGAAGCCCCTGCGGCGATCTCAGAAACAGAGAACTGTTACTGATCTCTGTCTCACCCGAGGGGTGCACTACACTATGTGTCCGGTACAAATCGTCACCTATGTCTCGGGCCGCTCATCGGCGAGGGCCTTATTGAGGAGTATTGGCAGTTCTCGTCAAATCTCCATAGGGTCGAATTCGCGATCACCACCCGCGCGTTCGTTCCTTGGAGGGCTTCCGGACGCCGGCCCCTCTCACAGAGGGCCGGCATCTCCTCCAAGATCTGGCAAGGCATTTACTCGAACAAGTGGCTGCTTTGGGGTCTCGGTGCTGGTTGCCGTGAATGTCAGCTACAGGCAGCGTAATATGCTGATGAAGGTACAAAATCCCTGTCGGGATCACCACGTTTTCAACAGGTTACCAGACGGTTGCATCGGTGCTCGGCTGTGAACGCGTGCGAGGAAGTCGCGCACCAACGCAAGCGCCTCATCGAAATGGGTTTCCAGTAGCCAGTGGCCGGCGCCATCGAGGAGATGGAGCTCTGCTTGCGGCAAGTCGCGCTTGTAGGCGCGGGCCGATGCGGCCGGCATATAGCCATCCTCAGGACCCCAGACGATCAGTGTCGGTGGTTGCCGTTCGCGCAGATAAGCCTGGTATTTCGGGAACCAGTTGAGGTTCGCCTCCAGCTTCTCCATCAGGCCGACCGCGAGCCGCCGACGGGGAGGCGTGTCCATCAGAGGCCAATGGAGTTTCCACAGATCCGGCGGCACGCGCTCGGCCACGGCCTCGCCAACCTCACCGATGAACTCGTGCCGGAAGCCCTCCTCGCTCACCGCTTCTTCCAGCGGGCGATGCTTGTCGGGCGTCTTGTCGTTCCAATACGCCTTGATGGCTGCGTATTTCGGGCCGAGCACGTCTTCGTAGATATCGCCGTTCTGGATGATAAGCGCGGCAACGCGCTCCGGATAGGCGATGGCGTGGCGCAAGCCGATCTGAGAGCCGTAATCGTGCAGCCAGAGCGCATAGTGGGACAGACCGAGCGTGTCCGCGAAAGCCGCCAAAAACCCGGCATAGGTCTCGAAATCGTAGCCGAATGCAGCCATGTCGGGCGTAGCGCTATAGCCGAAGCCAGGAAAGTCCGGGGCGAACGTGTGCCAGCGATCAGCCAGTCCGGGCATCAGCCTTCGAAACTGATAGGAGGAACAGGGATAGCCGTGCGGCAGCAGAAGCACGGGAGCGTCGGCCGGCCCTTCCTCGCGAAAGAAGACAGTAATTCCGTCAACTCTGATTTGGCGGTGTCGCAACTTTGCCTCCTCGATTGAAAGGCTCCGAAAATGACTGGTAACCTCCCGCATCCCGTTGTGCCTGGACCCGAAACTCATGATCAGGTCGAGGGTTCCCGGTCGCGGCCGGTGGAAGCGACCAAGGAACCCCGCCGCCGATCAGATCGTTTGGCGATATCCTGGCCAGATCAACCTGAGGCAGATATGCCGCATGCTCGCAATCGCATGGACCCGAACATCGGCAAAGTCTGCCGTGGATTCGGGACTTGGCGCAATGCTGCGTGACGTCGATTATGTCCTGCAAAAACTCGACTGGATGCGCGCCGAAGGCATCTGGCCCAACGGCTTGCGATATCTGTGGACCGATGCATTCGGGGTCGTGCTCTACGTCTCGCTTCATACGGAACTTGGCGAAGAGCGCTGGCTGGACGAGGCCGAGCGGCTGGTGGTGGATGTCGAGCGTGTGCTCGGCCGCCGGCGCGGATTGAGGATCGGCGAAGCGGCCGATCGCGACGGCCAGTATTTCCACTATCTGGCGATGTGGCTGTTTGCCCTGGCGCGTCTCGGCGATCTGAAGCCGGAATACCGCGAGCGCGGCATTGCGCTGGCGCGGGACATTCACCCGGCGTTTGTGGTTCCCGGCCGCGGCGTGATCTGGAAGATGCAGGAGGATTTGAGCGGTCCTTACCCCGGCTACGGCCTCGGCAGCATGGATGCCTATGACGGCTACGTCTCTTATCGCATGCTCGACGAAGAGGAACTGGCGCCCGAGATCGCGCAGATGCGTGATCTGATGGAGCGCGATTGGCGCACGCTCGACGTCGACCAGGACCTCGGCCTCGGCATGATGCTGTGGCTCGCCCATTTCTTTCCCGACGAGCCGTGGGCCGAGGCCCAGACAAGGCATTCGCTGCGAACCCTGGAAACGATGTGGGTCGACCCGCCCGGTTATTTCAGCCGCGCGCCATGGCTGCGCGATACCAAGTTCGCCTTCACCAATTACGGCGTATCGCTCGGCCTGCAAGCCGCCGGCATCTGGCCGGGGCGTGTCGATAGGCTGAATGCCTTCTTCGAGGACTGGCGCTCCGGCGACGAATACGACCGCGAGGCGATCACCTGGGTGATGGCCTGCACCTCGCGCCTTCCCGGTGCTTTTCTGACCCGGGGTGGCGGGACAATGACTGAAAGAAGCAACCAAGCTCGGGAACGTTCCCCTGCTGGCGCGGTTGTCGATGGAAGTGCATCGAGACGCAAGGAGCGCGGTTGAAATGGCCATTCTCTTGGGAAAACCGGGAAGCTGTTGGGTAGCGGCAGCCAGATCCACGAACTACCCCCAGCTCGAAGGTTCGATCCGTGCGGACGCCGTTGTCGTGGGTGCTGGAATTGTCGGGCTGACGACGGCGCTTCGCCTTTGCGAGGCAGGCCGGTCGGTGGTCGTCGTTGAAGGCCTGCGCACGGGCGGACAGGTGACCGGCCGCTCGACGGCCAAGATCACCACGCAGCATGCACTGATCTATCGTCATCTCATCGACACTGTCGGCCGGGAGTTGGCCCAGGTCTACGCCGATGCGAATTCCGCCGGCGCCCGACAGATCCGCGATTGGGTTCGCGAGTACGCCATCGCCTGCGATCTCGAGAGCAAGGACGCCTACACGTACACCTGCGATGAAAGCCGGCGCGCGGAGGTCGCGGCCGAGGCCGAGGCCGCGCGCCAGGTCGGGCTGGAGGCCGAGATCCTCGACCACGCGCCGCTGCCTTTCGAAACGGCCGCCGCGCTACGGTTTTCTGACCAGGCGCAGTTCAATCCGGCGATGTATCTGGTTGGCCTGGCGGAAGCGGTGACGGCCCATGGTGGTCGGATCTTCGAAAACAGCCGCGCCACCTCGATCGACGAGGCAAGCCGCTGGCGCATCGTCACCGATGGCGGCGCCGTTGATGCCCGGCATGTCGTCGTCGCCACCAACATGACGGTGAAGAGCCCCATCGGCATGGCGAACCGGACGCAACCGCGCTGCCACACCGCCATGGCCTTTCGGATCGACGATCCCCTCTCTGTCGACGGCATGTTCATCGGCATCGACGATCCGACGCATTCCATCCGCACGGGCCACGATGCCGAAGGGCCGCTGCTGGTCACGCTCGGTCCCAAGTTCAACACCGGCTGGGACGGCGACGTGGCCAAGCGGTTTGTCGAACTGGAAAAATGGGCAAGAAAGAACCTTTCGGTCGGCGACGTCGCGTGGCGCTGGTGCAATGAGGATTATGATACGGCCGACAGAATTCCATATGCAGGCGAGCCCGATCCCGCCAAGGCAGCCGGCTTCCACATTGCCACTGGCTTCAACGCCTGGGGCATCACCAACGGGACGGCCGTGGGCGCGATGATCGCCGACCTGATCTGCGGCCGCCCGAGCCCATGGCAAAAACTCTACGATCCGGCTCGGCCCTATCCTGAGGACTTCCACAAGAACGGCCGCAGTCAATCGATCGTCTCGAGCACCCACGACATTGCGCCTGGTATGGGGGGCGTGATCGTCAGGGGAGAGGAAAAGATTGCGGCGTGGAGAGACACCGAAGGCGCACTACAGGCGGTTTCGGCGACTTGCACCCATAAGGGCTGCACCGTAACCTGGAACACTGCGGACCACACCTGGGATTGTCCCTGCCACGGCTCGATCTTCGCGGCCGATGGTTCGGTCATCCACGGCCCTGCCCGAAAACCGCTTGCCCAGATTACGTTGTGAAGGCGGCGACCGACGTCGCCCGCGTCACGCCGGCCGTTCGTAGGTTCCGACCAACTCCGTCTCCTCCAATGCGTGTTTCTGGGCTTGCTTCCAGACCTGATGCACGCCCGCCTGTCCCGGTACGCTGAGGCTCGGCACATCAAGCGCGGCCAGCCGGAAATGGTAATGATGGACGCCATGCCCTACGGGCGGCTGCGGGCCATCGTAATAGGCATTGCCGAAATCGTTGGTGCCCTGCCTGAGTGCCGACGGACCGGGCTTGCCGTCTGCTGCCTCGGCGAGTTCGCCGGCATCGGGCGGGATGTTGAATACCGCCCAATGCCCGAAAGTCCCGCTTGGCGCATCGGGATCCAGCACGACAAGAACAAGGCTCTTGGCACCATCCGGAACACCGGACCACTTCAGTGGCGGCGAGACGTTCTGGCCGTCACGCGTATACCTTTCGGGAATTTTTCCGCCTGCCGGGAACGCCGGGCTGATAAGCGTGAGTGGCATTGCTGTTTCCCCAAGAAGATTGCGACCAAGAAACCCGCGCCGGCGCCGTTCACGCCGCTTGCTGAGCTTCGGCGACGCGTCTGATCTCTCCTGGCAGGGATTCCCAGACCTTGTGCATCTGTCCTTCTCCGACATGATGGGCAAGCACCTTGGACACGGCCCTGAATGCATCCTTGGAATCGACCGGACGGGTGAATTCAAGCTCCGCCTTGATCTTGGCCAGAAACTCGTCGAGCGACCGCACCTTCTCGGGAGCCTTGGAAGGTTGATATTGGTCATAGAAGGCGCCGCGCACCAGAATCGGCAGCTGCGAGCCGAGGTGGGCTGCAAGATCCGGCTGCATACGGTCGCGCAGGGCGTGTAGCACCGCTCCGAGAACGTGCCAGGCGACCTGCCGATCCGGTCCAATCTCGTCCATGATCTCGTCGAGCCAGATGTTCGTGGTCTGCAGTGTCTTGTCGAATACGTCGAGTCCGGTGGCGTTCATCGAATCCTCCTTCCGTTCAAATCCGATTACGGCGGATGTGACCAAACAGTCCTACCTGCCGGTTGTTCCCCGATGCGCATTCCGCGGTTTTTCGGACCGCCTTTCCCGGCCGGCGTGCGGAACATCCTCATGGGCGGACGAGTTTTATTTGCTGTCGCCGATCACATGGCGGCGAGCGATGCAAACAGGAAAAACAGGAGAAGAACCATAGCAAACCGTGACTTGGCGTCCTGGACGCCATCGCGAAGTCTTTATCCATCCGGACGAGATCCGCTTACGTCATTCCACCGGCAGATCGATCGCCTGTTCGACGACTTCTTTGCGCCAATGGCCGAAGCGACTACGGCCGGCGATCTTTGGCCGAGCGTCGACGTGTATGAAACAGATCAAGCCTATAAGGTCACCGCCGAATTGCCGGGACTCGAGCAGAAGGACGTTGAGCTCAAGCTGCGCGACAACATCCTCTCCATTACGGGCGAGAAGCGTTCGGAGCACAAGGAAGGCGTTGGCGGCCGCACCTATAGCGAACGCAGTTACGGCCGGTTTCAGCGGACCATCGCCCTGGATGCGGAGGTCGATGCCGACAAGGTACAGGCCACTTTCAAGAACGGCGTTTTGGCCGTCGAGCTTCCTAAGAACCCCGCTGCAAAGGACAAGACACGCCGCATTGAAGTGAAAGCGCGATAGTGCCAAGCTGAAGGCTGCCTGAGCAGGCGGTGTTCAGCTAAACGACGAGCGCGGTACAACCTGCGGGCAAGCGCCCTAGCGCCGAGATTGTCCGTCGCCTCGGAAACGCCGGTGCCGCAGCCATCCCACGGGATGTAGCCGCAGGTTGGTGAAAGCACATCCACCGGGAAAACAGATGCACGCGGATTGAAGGTCATGGCTGTCCTCTTTTCAGATCGCCGCGAGGCCGGGCGGCGACTCGCCGGGGAGCTCGTTCGCTTTGCCGGCCGCGACGACGTGATCGTATTGGCGCTGCCCCGTGGCGGCGTGCCGGTCGGCTACGAGGTCGCGCAGGCACTCAAGGCACCACTCGACGTCTTCGTCGTGCGCAAGCTCGGCGTCCCCGGCCACGAGGAACTGGCCATGGGGGCGATCGCGCCCTCCGGCGTACGTGTCCTGAACGACGAAATCGTCAGCGGTCTCGCGATCCCGCCATATGTCATCGACGCGGTCGCAGCAAAGGAGGAAAAAGAGCTTCTGCGCCGCGAGCACCTCTATAGGGCCGGGCGACCCCCACCGCAGTTGAACGGACGGACCATTATCCTCGTGGATGACGGGCTTGCGACCGGATCGACCATGCGGGCCGGAATCAAGGCGCTGCGAAAAAACCACGCCGCCCGTATTGTCGCGGCCGTTCCCGTCGGTAGCCCCGACACTTGCGACGCAATGCGGGCGGACGCCGACGAGGTTGTTTGCGCGACCACACCAGAGCCGTTGCTCGGTGTCGGGCGCTGGTACGTGGATTTCTCGCAGACGAGCGATGATGAGGTCCGCGCGTTGCTCGCCAGGTCCGTGCCCAAGCCTGCAGCTTCCGACAAGACTGCCGCTTCCGAAGAGGAGCTGGCTGGGCACGCGGGCGCGGGTCCGGGGCGCGCCACCAGATCGCCATAGCGGAGGTGGATATGGACCGGCATAGCGAGCACGTCGTTCATGTTCCCGCGGGGCCTGTCACGCTCGAGGGCGATCTTTCGTTACCCCCGGATGCTCCTGGCCTTGTGCTCTTCGCCCATGGCAGCGGAAGCAGCCGCCACAGCCCGCGCAACCGCTACGTGGCCGCAAGGCTGAACGAGGCGAACCTCGCCACCTTCCTCGTCGACCTGTTGACGGCCGAAGAGGAACGGATCGACCAGGTCACGGCCGAGTTGCGCTTCAATATCGGACTGCTCGCCGATCGGCTGGTTGGCGTCACGGATTGGCTCGGCGCCTCGCCGGACACGTCGGGGTTGCGTCTTGGCTATTTCGGCGCGAGCACGGGCGCCGGTGCCGCCCTGGTGGCGGCGGCCGAGCGGCCCGACCATGCCGCGGCCGTGGTTTCGCGTGGTGGCCGGCCCGATCTCGCAGCGCTCGCCCTGCCGCGCGTCCGGGCGCCGACCTTGCTCGTCGTCGGAGGCGCGGACACACAAGTGATCGCACTCAACCGCTCGGCGCTGGTGGCGCTCCGCAGCGAGAAGGAGCTCGCCATCGTCCCTGGCGCGACACATCTGTTCGAGGAGCCCGGCGCCCTGGACGAAGTCGCGGATCTCGCTACCCAATGGTTCTTGCGCCATCTGGTTTCGGACAGATCGGCGTCGACGTCCTGACAGCCGGGGCTTGGATCACCAGTCCCGGGATCATTTGCGTCCTCAACGCGTTATGATCCTCATAAGACCGCGCGCAGCGGCAACCCGAAAGGCTGTCGCAACCCGTATGTGGGAGAAAGACAATGCCGGACAAGAAAACCATCGAGAAGGCCCGAAAGGACAAGCGCGAGGGCAAATCGCCGAGCACCCAGGCCGGCGAGTTCGTGCACGAGGAGATCGATAAAATCCGCCGCGGCGAGCACGGCGCGCGGTCGACCCAGCAGGCCATCGCCATTGGACTTTCCGAGGCAAGACGCGCAGGCGTAGACCTGCCCCCGCCCAAAAAGGGCAAGGTGAAGGAAAGCACGCGCAAGAGCGCCGAATACGCCTATGAGGCCGGCCAGGGCGAACGCACGCCGAAACGCCGCCCGCGGGTCTCGAAAGCCGTCTCCAAGGTGCTCGAGCACGAGCCGAAGAGCACGGCGTCGCACGAGGCGCTCTCGCAGCAGGCCAAGCGTGCGGCCTCGCGCCGGACGGCTGAGGAGCGCTCGGCCGCCGCGAAGAAGGCCGCCGAGACGAAAGGCGCCAGCGGAAGGAAGCAGGCGGCGCAGAAGGCCGCCAGAACGCGGGCACAGCACGCATAGTTCAAGGCGGCAGTTCGCCTGCTGGAAACCCGATATGGCCCAACGGCCGGCGAGATCGCCGGTGATAAACGCCTACCCCGCCACACCCCTTCCCGGCGCAGATAGTCCATCGTGCGCGAAATGCCTTGGCGCAGGATCGACGCCATGTCGTCGATCTGCTCGCGCGTGATGATCAGCGGCGGGACATGACGCACATATTGATCAGCGGCCTGACCAGCAGGCCGAGCTCGCGGCAATGCGTGTCGATCCCGCTCGGCAGCTTGATCCGCCTCGCTTATGACCCCGAGGCTCTGCTGTCGATGGCCGACTGAATAATTTTTCGGGCAGCAATGCGGCCGGCGACGATGGCGCCCTCGACATAGCCCGGAAATGACGGCGACAGCTCCGACGAGGCAAAATGGACCGGCGGAGCGCCCGCACGGATAATGCGTTCGGCATCCGTTGCCGTCGCATCGACGATCAGATCGCTGTAACCGCCGCCGCTCCAGCGATCCCCAGTCCAGTCGCGATAACTGAGATCGATAATGCCGGCCGCCTCGATACCGAGCGCCTGTTCCAGCCTTGACGTCACCTTTGCGCGTAACGCCGCGTCGTCCAGATCCCGCCAGCGCTGCGCCAGCGGCCCGCCGATGAAGACGACAAGTGCTGCATGATCCTCGTCGCTGCTGGCATCGCAGGCAAAAAGCCCGTGCGGGTCGCGCCACATCACCATGCCGCTCAAGCCCCTGTCGCGCCAGAAAGCCTTGGGGTAGCGTACCAGCATCTTGATCACCGCGCCGCTTTGCCAGACGCCTAGGGCCGTCTTCAGCACAGCCGGCAGCGGCGGCACGAAATCCACTCTCGAGGCCATCATCGGCGGTACGGCGACCAGTACCGCTCGTGCCTCGATCGCGCCTGCAGGCGACACGACGCGAACCCCTCCCGGCCCGTGCTCAATGGCCTCGACAGCTGTATTCAGCCGCAGTCGATCGCCGAGATCCCGCGCAAGATCATCCGCCAGCGAATGCATGGTTTCGCCCACGAAATACTGCAGCTCCGACACCTCATTGGTGATGCGGCGATCATTGTCGATCAAGTACCACAGCGGCAGCCTTTCCATTGCCAGGCACCACAGGCCCTCGATCATCGACCGAAACGCGGCCTTTGCATCGTCGGGATCGGCCTGGCGATCGAGCCATGCCGCGACCGTCAAGCCGGCAATGGTCGGGTCGTTCGGTGCGATCGCGTTCATCCGCTCGCGCATTCGCATCGCGGTGCCGTATGTGCGCCCGGCTTGCGCCTCGCCCATTCGCGGCTGCGTGACGAATTCGCCTGCGACATGGGTCTCGACCAATGTCTTGCCGCGCGCTCGCACCAGCGCCATCAATTCCGGCATGTCTTCGCACAGGAACTGGCCGCCGCTGTCGATCCGCTCGCCGAGCCCGTTCTGCACGGCTTCGACGCGGCCGCCGACACGGTCGCGGGCTTCGAGCAGCACGACATCGATGCCGGCGTGGTTCAATTCACGCGCGGCCGACAGCCCGGTGAAGCCGGCGCCGACGATGGCCACATCGGCTCGTTCGATCTTGAACTTCATTAGCCGGCCTTGATCTTCTCGAATGTCAGGGGCCGGATCATTGTCTTCATTGCTGGTCCACCCTCTTTTTGATGGTTCACGCCGGCCTGGCACCGCGGGCTGCGAAGTTCGGATAGTGCTTGGGGAATGCCGCAGACAGGAACTCGTTTGCGGCCTGCAGCGCCGTCTCGCGTGTGGCGTCCTCGGTGCCCATCATCAAATGCAGCCACAGACCATCCAGCATGGCGCTGAGCGCCAGCGCCATGACTTGCGGCTCATAGGCATAGAAGCCGCTCTGCTTGAGCGCCGCGCAAAGATCGATGAAGATGTTCTGGTAGACGGCATCGCGTGCGCTGCTCAGCGCCTGATATTTCGGTCGCGATTTGGCCTCGCCCCAGAAGGCACACCAGGCAGCCAGCTTACGCTTGTTGCATATCGAGCGGTCGAAATCGGCCGCCACCAATGCCTGCAGCTGGCGGGCGGGATCATCGCCGGCCCTTTGCAAGGCGCTGCGCCAATGCGCCGAATACTCGTCATGCATGTATTGCAAAGTGGCGACGAGCAGCTTCTCCTTGCTCTCGAAATGGAAATTGACGATGCCGCGCGACAGGCCGGCGCCGTCGGCGACGTCGGCCATAGTTGTTTCCGAATAGCCGCGCTTGGCCAATGAATCGATAGTCGCTTCGATCAGTTGAACCTGCCTTGTCTGCTTCGACGCTTTGCGGCCGCGCTTATCGGAATCGCTTTTTCGCGCCGGTTCGAGGAGGGCTTCGCGCGCCTCTGTTGTCTTCATCGGGTAACGGTCTCCAGCATCGCCGGCTAGCCGACCGGCTTCGGCCGCGAAGATCAGTGGGACGGTGTTTGGCACTGTCAAGCACCTTCTGCATGGCTGCCCATATTCGAATGTTCTCGTCGAGACTGCACCCTTATAGAAAACGACGTCGAAGGCGCCATCGGCGAAAGGCAGCGATCCCGGCACGCGGACCAGATCAGCGCCGCCGAGTCCGCCTGCAGCGGATCTTGGGTCGAGATCTACGCCAGGCGCGAGCTGCAATATCAAAAGCTGCTGAAGCGTGCCAAACTGGTGCCGCGGCTGGTCATCAAGCTCGGCCGCCGCACTGCCAATCGCCTGCGGATTTCTGAATATGGCCGACGACATCGACAGTCACGAAATCGACGCCGAAGCCGCCGAACAGTGGCAGCTGGTCAACACGCCGCTCGGCGAAAAATGGTCGGGCCGCACCCGCTATGCCGCGGCCATGTTCTTCTACAAGCGCGGCGAGATGAGCGCTGAAACGCTGGAGGTCTACCGCATTTGTGCGAGGCTGGATTCGACCGATCCGCTGCCGATCATCCGCGACCGCGGCATTGGCCAGGACTGGCTTAAACGCATGGGGTTCGAATAGTCCGCCTCCAAACTGTGTTCCGGACAAGCCGGCATCACCCGCTTAGCCGATGGTCTTTTCCAAGATGCCGAGCCAGTTGCGATAGGCGATCTTCTCGATCAGCGCGCGCCCGAAGCCGCGCGCCGCGAAAGCGTCGAGCAATCTTGGCAGGCCGGCAACGTCGCCTATCACGGCCGGGATCATGGCGCCGTCGAAATCCGAGCCCAGGCCGACGCCGTCTTCGCCCAGCGCCTGCAGCAGCGAATCGACATGGCGCACCATGATGTCGAGGCTGGTGTCGGCGTTCATCCTGCCGTCCTCACGCAGGAACCCGGTGGCGAAGTTCAGCCCGACCATGCCGCCGGACTCGCGGATCGCGCCGAGCTGCCATTCGGTGAGGTTGCGCGAATGGCCGCAGATCGCGTGCACGTTTGAATGGGTCGCGACCAGCGGTGCGTCGCTGATCTCGACGACGTCGCGGAAACCTTTTTCGTTGAGATGCGAAAGATCGATCATGATCTTCAGCTGGTTGCACGCTTTCACCAGCGCCTTACCGGCATCGGTCAGCCCCGGCCCTGTATCGGGCGACGAGGGGAAGCGGAACGGCACGCCGTGGCCGAAGGCATTGGGACGGCTCCAGACGATGCCGAGCGAGCGCAGGCCGGCTGCGTGGAGAACGTCGAGCAGGGTGAGCTCAGGGTCGATCGCCTCGACCCCTTCGATATGAAACACCGCCGCAATCGAGCCTTGCGCCATCGCCTTCCTCACATCGCCGGCGCTGCGGCAGACGGTAAGCGCCGAAGCCCGCTCCAGCCTGAACAGGATCGAGGCCATCGCTACGGTGGAGTTGAGCGCATCGGCGCGCGGAACCTCGGGCGGCAAGGGCTCGCTGTCGCTCGGCGCCAGCGGCACCGCACCGCGTTTGGATTTCTCGGCAGGCGGCGGGAAGATCGCGAACATGCCGCCGGCAAATCCGCCTTTCTTCGCGCGCGGCAGGTCGATATGGCCACCCGGTGTCCCCTCGACGAACAGCTTTTCGACGTCCGCATCCTTCGACTGGTAGAGCCTGAGCAGCGTGTCGTTGTGGCCGTCGAAGACGGGAACGAGATCGGATTCGGTCATGGGGGGCCATTCGGTTGAAGTGGTCGGGCCGCAGAAGGCGAGCCGGTTGTTGCCAATACTTAGGCAAGACGGGCGCTCTGCGCAAATCCCGCATGTTTGCCTTGTGTTTGTACGCCGCCAATGGTCGAAGGGGCACGCGGTAAAGCCGCGCACCCTTTCTCCTGTCATTCACCGAGGGGCTGTCTCTTACCGCTTCAGCACGTCCGCCCATTCCGGATGGCGGCGGAACTGAGCATTGGCGAACGGGCAAAGCGGGATGATCGTCTTGCCCGCCGCACGCGCATCCTCGACGGCACGGGTGACCAGGCGAAGTCCCGCGCCCTGCCCGCGAAATGCATCCGGCACTTCTGTATGGTCGATGATGATCTGGTGCTCGCCGATCTTGGTGAAGGTCATCTCCGCCTCGGCGCCGTCCGGCCCACGCAGGAAGTAGCGGCCCTTCGAGCCGCGGTCCTCCAGTTCAATTTCCGGCAATAGGTCAGACATGGCTTGCGGTCCTTTCATCCGACGCCACGGCGAGCAGCTGCCGCGCCGCCTCGATCTCGCCCGGCCGCACCTCATGGCCGCCGTCATGCCACTCGACTGTGACATCGGCGCCATCGGCGCGCAAATAGGCTTCGAGCCGCGCCGTCAAATTAGGCGGACAGATCGGGTCTCGCCTGCCGGCGGTGACCAGGATGCGGCTGCCGCCAAGGCTGCCCTTGACCTCCGGCTCGAACGGGATCAGCGGATGCATCAGCACCGTTGCGTCGAACAGCGACGGCTCGGCAAACAGCACCGAGGCCAGGATGTTGGCGCCGTTGGAATAACCGAGGCCTAGCACCGAAGATGGCTTTGCCGCCTCGACATGCGCCTTGACGAAGCCGGCCATCTTGTCCGTCGCTCGCGTGAGGTCGCCCATGTCGTAAACGCCCTCGCCGGTACGGCGAAAGAAGCGTGCGGCGCCTTGTTCCGAGACATCGCCCCGCGGGGCAACGATCGTTGCTTGCGGCGCAAGATCGCGCCCAAGCGACAGAAGCTGATCCTCGTCGCCGCCAGTGCCATGGAAGACGAAGAGCAACGGTCCGCCCGGCGAACCGGGCAGCACCTTGTGAATATACGAATCCTTGCTCATAACCTTGCCCTCAGTCTTCCAGTTTCTGCAGATGCTGCTCGAGATAGGGCCGCAAATGCTGGTGTTGCGACGGCAGTTTCAGCGCCTCGCCGAGATGGGCGGTATCCTCGTCGCGGTCGAAGCCCGGCTCGTTGGTGGCGACTTCGAACAGCACGCCGCCCGGTGTGCGGAAGTAGATCGCCCAGAAATAATCGCGGTCGATCACTGGCGTCACCTGATAACCTGTATCGAGCAGCGCCTTGCGCACTTCGAGCTGCTTGGCCCGGTTCTCGACGGCGAAAGCGACATGGTGGACAGAGCCGGCGCCGAGATTGGCTAAGCCGGCCCCTGGCAGCGATTCGATATCGACCACATCGGCGCCGTTGCCGTTCTTCACCGCCAGCCGCCTGACGTTGCCGGATTTGTCGACCTCCTCATAACCCATGAATTTCAGCAGCTCTTCGGTGGCGCCGCCATCTTTCAGCCTGAGCGACACCGAGTGGAAGCCGCGGATCGCCTCGTCGGTGGGGATGCCACCCTTGGCCCATGGCGCACGGCTGTCCGCTCTGTCCTCGACCAGCGCAAACCCGTCGCCGTCGGGACCGGCGAACGCAAGGCGCTTCTCCCCGAACGTCTCCTCGCGGGACAGCCCGGTGACACCTTGCTCGGCAAACCGTTTCTCCCAATAGCCGAGCGTGCCCTCGGGCACCGAATAAGCGGTGGTGCCGACTTCGCCGACTCCATGGCGGCCTTTGCCGATGTTCGGGAACGGGAAGTAGGTCATCACCGAGCCGGGCGTGCCGACCTCGTCGCCGTAATAGAGGTGGTAGACGTCGGGTGCGTCGAAATTGACGGTTTTCTTGACCCGCCGCAGGCCGAGCGTCCCGGTGAAGAATTCATTATTCTGGCGCGCATCGCTGGCCATCGAGGTGACGTGATGCAGGCCCTTGACCTGGTCGAGCATGTCTGTTGCTCCTTTCCTTGTGTCGGTGCGGCCCTTGCCGCTGTCCACGCGAATATGAGCATCCGCCTCCTGGCCGCAAAGACGGCAAACACAGAATGGACTGTGCTGTTAAAGTGAACGACGAAGCAGGTTTTGTTCATCATTCGGCAGCTGGACCGGCCTGCGTACTCGCCGAAATTGCGCTCCATGAGCGACGCGTGTAGCCAGCACGAGGATACAGCGGTTGAGTGGAAAACGCCCCAACATTCTCCTGATCACCTGCGACCAGTGGCGGGGCGACTGCCTGTCAGCTGCTGGCCACAAGGTGGTAAGGACGCCGAATGCCGACGCGCTGGCTGCCGACGGCGTTTTGTTCCGGAAGCACTATGGCGGCGCCGCACCTTGCTCGCCGGCGCGCGCCTGCCTCTACACCGGCCTCTACCAGATGAACAATCGTGTCTGCCGCAACGGCACACCGCTCGACGCCCGCCACGGCAACATTGCGCTCTGGGCGCGCGCTCTCGGCTATGATCCGACGCTGTTCGGTTATACCGACACGTCGCACGACCCGCGCACGCTGGCGCCTGGCGATCCGCAGCTGAAGAGTTATGAAGGCGTGCTGCCGGGCTTTACCGTGCGCCAGCTTCTGCCCGAGCATCAGAGGCCCTGGCTGTCATGGCTCAAGGCGCGCGGCGTCGATGCCGGCGCCGGCTCCCCCGACATCCACCGCCCGGCGGGCGAAATCCTGGAAAACGACGGCGAGATCAGCAACGCCCCGCCAATCTATTCGAAGGACGAGACGCCGTCGGCCTTCCTGGCTGGCGAATTCATCCGCTGGCTCGGCGAGCAGGAGCACGATGCGCCGTGGTTCGCGCACCTTTCCTTCATCAGCCCCCATCCGCCCTTCATCGTGCCGGCGCCTTACAACACCATGTACGATCCGGCTGTCGGCCCAGCTTTTGACCGCGCTGAAAGCTGGCAGGCCGAAGCAGCAAGCCACCCCTATCTCGCCTATGAATTAGACCGGCAGGAACGGTCGAAATTCCGCCCCGGCTGGGAAGGTAAGGTGCGCGACTGGAGCGACGATAGTTTTCGCCGCATCCGGGCGCTCTATTACGGCATGATCTCGGAGGTCGACGCGCAGCTTGGCCGTGTCTGGCAAGCGGTCAAGGCGGCCGATGCATGGGACGACACCGTCATCGTGCTGACCTCAGACCACGCCGAGATGATGGGCGATCATTTCATGCTGGGCAAGGGCGGCTTCTTCGACGGCAGCTTCCATATTCCGCTGATCATTCGCGATCCGCGCCGCCGCAAGGCTGCCGGCAGCAGCGTCGACCGCTTCACGGAGGCGGTCGACTTGGTACCGACCTTGCTCGAGCTCACCGGCGGCGAAGTGCTGCCGCATCTCGACGGCCGCTCGCTGGCGCCTTTCCTGGACGCAACGGAGCCGGGCGATTGGCGCGATGCGGCGCATTGGGAATTCGATTTCCGCTCGATCGCCGATGGTGATGCAGAACGCTATTTCGGTATCGGTCCGCGTCAGTGCAATCTCGCCGTCATCCGCACCCAAAAGTTCAAATATGTGAATTTTGGGGGCGGCCTGCCGCCCTTGCTCTTCGACCTGGAAAAAGATGCCGGCGAGCTGGCCAACGTCGCTGACGACCCAGCCTATCTGCCGGTGCGGTTGGAACTTGCCGAAAGGCTGCTTACCTGGCGGGCCGAGCATCTCGACCAATCTCTGGCGCTCGCCGAATTGACGGACAATGGCGTTGCCGGCCATGTCGCCGGCTTTCCCTCGACATAAACAAAGCCCGCGCCGTTGCCGGCGCGGGCTTCTCTGTCGGCCTGTGTGCTGCTTAGCGCATGATCATGCGCTGTTTGTCGCGGTTTTGCGCATAGCTGGCCTTGTCATAGGGGGCCTGCGCTTCGAGCTGCTCCTTGGTGAAGTTCGTGTAGAGATAGCGCTTGCCGTTCTTGTCGGTCATGAATTTCAGGTTGTCCATGCCGACCGCCACCTCCTTCTCCCCGACACCGAGGAACCCGCCGACATCGATAATGACTGCATCGACCTTTTTATCGGCGCCCAGCACGATATCGCCGATCTCGCCGACGTTGACATCGTTGGCGCCGTAAACGGTCGTTCCAACCAGATCCTCGGCTCGGATCTGGCCGATCGGCATTTCAGTCAACGTCGACTTGTCGATCGACCCGGTCTTGGTTTGGTCGGCCGTTGCGGGCGCTGGGGCGTTTTGAGCCGTCTTGCCGGCCTGGTCGGCGTTATTGGTCGTCGCAGTGTTGTTGGTCGACGCGGTGTTGCTGGCCATCACGGTAGGCGTGACGGTAGCAGGCGCATTGGCATCGTTCGAAGCAGTGGATGCCGGCGCCGGATCATAGGCCTTGCGGTTGAAGTCCGGCTGCGCCTGCAGCTCTTCCTTGGTGGTTTGCGCGACCAGCCAGCGATCGCCGTTCCTCTCGGCCCACTGCGCCTTGTCGAAATCATAGGCGACGTTCTTTTCGCCGATGCCGAGGAAGCCGCCGACGCCGATGATCAGCGATTGCGCTTTGGCTTCCTTGTTGATGACGATGTCGTTTACGTCGCCGATGTTTTGGGCGTCGTCGCCGGTGCCGTTATAGACGGTCTCGCCGATGATATTGGTGGCGAGATTGCCTTCGGCGCGCTTCACTGGCTCAGCCGGCGCGGCAGGCGCTGGCGTTGTATTCTGCGCGCTGGTGGAAGCCGAAGGGGCGGCGGGTGCCGCATTATCGGCCGAAGCTGGCGGCGGAGGCGGATCGTAAGGCTTCCGGTCGAAATCCGGCTGAGCCGTCAACTCATCTTTCGTCGTCTGAGCTATCAGCCAGCGGTCGCCGTTCTTTTCTGCCCATTGCATCTTGCCGTAGTCGAAGGCGACATTCTTGGTTCCGATGCCCAGGAATCCGCCGACGCCGATGACGACGGATTTTACCTCGCCGCGCTCGTCGAAGACGATGTCGCTGACGTTGCCGATATTCTGGGCATCGGCGCCGGTGCCGTTATAGACGGATTCGCCGATGATGTTGGTAGCAAGGCTGCCCTCGGCCCGTTGCACCGGAGCGGCTGGAGCGGGGTTCTCTACTGCGGGTGGTTGCGCCGGCGCCGGGGTCGTCGCCGACTGCGCAAAGGCACCCGTCGCAATCAATGTTGCGACTGCTGTCGTGGTTAAAAGGGTGCGGATCATCTTAGTGTCTCCTCGTCGGTGATTTCGTGCACGCCCTGCCCGCCTGGCGTCACTGCGGGCGCAGCGTCTTCTGCATGTTCACAACGTTGTGACCACACTGTTGTTCCGAAAAAAGCCGTGGTGCACCCGGTACGATGTCAATGGTTCTTGGATTCACCGCGCTGGTCGAAAGGAACATTTTCTCGGCCGCGCCGTTCCACTCCCGGCTGGGACCCCGTCCCGGCCGGATAGGTGCTGGAAAAAATGGAACGGCCATGCGGTTTGCAGCGGTGCTGAACAAGGACGGCGGCACCCTGCGAACCATCGATCTTGAGGCCTTCGCCAGTCGGATGCGCAACACGCTTGAGACTGCCGGCCACTCGATCGATATCGAAATCGTTGCCGGCAAGGATATCGTCGCCACACTGGACGGCGTAGCTTCCAGGCACGGCATCGACGTCGTACTGGCCGGCGGCGGCGACGGCACCATTTCGGCCGCGGCAGGCCGTTTGATGAATGGGGAGAAGGCACTGGCAATTCTGCCGGCTGGCACAATGAACCTTTTTGCGCGCGGCCTCGGTATTCCGCAGACCCTCGATGCGGCGCTGAAATCGTTTGCCGACGGCGAGGTGATGGCGATTGACATTGCAACAGCCAACGGCCGGCCTTTCGTGCATCAATTCTCGATCGGCATGCATGCCAGGATGGTGCAACTGCGCCAGAAGATGGAATTCGGCTCGCGGCTGGGGAAGATGCGTGCCTCGGTGCGAGCCGCCTGGGCAACGATCAACAACCCGCCGGCGATGAACGTAACGCTGACGATCGGCGAGGCCGAGATCAAAACCCGGATCACCGGTATCGGCATCACCAACAATCTGTTTGGCGAGGGCCACCTGCCCTATGCCGATGATCCGGCAGGCGGCGTGCTGGGCATCTATGTCACGGTGGCACGGCGGCGCGGCGAATTGATCAGGTTCCTCTTTGACGTCGCCCGTGGGAAATGGCGCGGCAACGAACATGTCGAAATCCATCAGGCAAACCGCGCCGTTTTGAAAATCCATTCGACGAACAGGAAAGTTCAGGCCGTCATGGACGGTGAACTGGTAAAGCTCGATCGCGAGACGACCGTCGAAATCCATCCGCGCGCGTTGAATGTTCTCGTCCCGGCGCGCGCCGCCGAGGCAAAGGTTGCCTGACGTGGGATGCCTGATGTGCGGTTGCGTGATGCGAGCTGGCACGAGCGATGGGGAGAACCTAGCCGCTGGGCGTGTTGCTCTGTTCGGTCTTCGGCGTCTCGATCATCCAGCCGTAGATTTCGGCGACGCCCCAGGCGATAAAAGCCAGCAACAGCGCGGCGATCAGGATACGAAGGACATGCCGACCCTGCCGTCCTTGACGGGCTTTGTTTTCAGGAATGGTTTTTGGCATTGTCTGGCTCCATATTTGGCGCCGGCAGGCGTAACTGGCGGGGCGTTGGCTGGTAACGGTCCCCCGCAGCGAAAGTTCCGGCTCTGCAAGGCGGCAAACGGGCCGGTTGGCCTGATCAATCAGAGCCGGCCACTGGGGGCATAGTGGACGACAATAGCCAGAACACGCCGGGCCTGCCGGCCGATATTCGCCGTGTGGTGGGCGCCGCGGACCGTCTTGCCGTGCTGCACGGCCTCGACGCGCTGGACAGGGCTGCCGACCCTGATTTCGATCGTATCGGTGGTCTTGCCGCTTCGGCGATGCAAACGCCTGTCGCACTGATCACGCTGGTCGACGCCGAGCGGCAGTGGTTCAAGTCCTGTATCGGCCTCGACCAGACCGAAACCGCAACCGAGACATCGTTCTGTGCCTATGCCATCGCAGCCGGCAACGTGCCGATGGTGGTGGCCGACGCGGCGGCCGATCCGCGGTTCAAAGCCAATCCGCTGGTCACCGGCGAGCATCATATCCGCTTTTACGCAGGCGTGCCGATCATGATCGACGGCGCGCTGATCGGCACGCTGTGCGTGCTCGACCGGAAGCCGCACGCACATCCCTCCTCTGTCCAGCTCGACCAGTTGTCGGCGCTCGCTGGGCTCGCCGCCAGCCTGTTCACGCTGAAGGATGCAACCCGCAGCGCGGCGATCGCCAAGGCCGCATTGGTTCGAGAGGAAAAGCGGCGCGCTATCGCGCTCGATGCGGCTTCGCTTGCCAGCTGGGCATGGGATATCCGCAGCGACATGATCGACTGCGACGTCCTGCTGCCCGAATTGTTCAACCTGCCGAAGTCGAACAGACTGAGGGCGCGCGACATCCTGACCGCCATCGACCCGCGCGACGTTCACCAGACCGAAACACGCTTTCGCGACGCGCTGACCGGCAGCGATGACTATTTTGGCGAATACCGTGTCAGAGGCCTCGATCCGCCACGATGGATCGCAACGCGCGGCCGCGTCATAGAGCGCGACGGCGAGGGCAAGCCGACGCTGATCTTCGGCGTCAATTACGACATCACTGAACGCAAGCTAGGCGACGAACGCCAACGGCTGTTGCTGCGCGAGCTCAATCATCGCGTCAAGAACACGTTGGCAACTGTACAGGCGCTGGCCACGCAGACTGTTCGCCATGCCCGCCAGCCAAGCGAATTCCTCGGCGCCTTCAGCGCCAGGCTGCAGGCACTGGGCGTTGCGCACAGCCTGCTGTCGGACCGCGAGTGGCGCGGCATCGGCATCCGCGAGCTGGTGCAGATCGAGGTAAAGCCGTTCCAAGCCGCCGGACAATCGCGGATGGCGATCTCCGGCGCCGATGTCTTGCTCTCACCCGACCAGGCAGTCGGACTCGGACTGATCCTGCATGAACTGGCAAGCAACGCACTGCAATACGGGTCGCTCTCGGTTTCTTCCGGAAAGGTCGATCTCGATTGGAAGGTACAAGGCAGGAAGGGTGCACGGCGTCTGTTGCTGGCCTGGCGCGAAAGCGGCGGACCGCGGGTTGCGCCGCCCGAACGCCATGGCTTCGGCTCGATCCTGATCCGCCGCAGCCTGGCCAAGGTCATTTCCAGCGAGGTGACCCATGAATTCCGGCCGGATGGCGTTGTCGCCGAAATTTCGATTCCGCTCGAAGATTTGTGACGCCGGCATTTTGCGACCGGCGCCAGAATCGCTTGCCCTGAACTATCCCCTCCGAACTATTCGCGTTTGCCGGTATCCGGATCATCCGAGCCGCGCTTCACGTTCTCGCGGTAGATGGCGTAGGCAGCGAGTGCTATCGCCGGGCCGAGAATGGCGCCCAACCCGCCCTTCGCCAGGCCACCTTTGCCCTTGAGCAGCGCCGGCAGCACGGCGAGTGCCGCAGTGATGCCGATAGCCTTCATGTCGGCGTTGCGTCGCTTCGCCCGGCGCCTGGCGCGCGAGCCGGCCGACATCCGGTAGACGAGCAGGATGAGACCGGCGATTGCCAGAAAGCCGATCCCGAAGCTCAGGGAAGCTGCCATCGGCCCATAGCTGGCCGCCGCCCAGATATAAGCCGCCCCGACGAGGAAGCCGAGGCCGCACAGCGCCGCGAGCGCTGCGACCAAATAAACAATCGCAGCGACGCGCACGCGTTGCACCGCCGCAATGGTTTCGCCCGAGGCAAGGCCCGAGATCAGCGATGCAAGCATTCCCATGCGTGCAGAACTAGCGGCGCGCGAGAAGCGCGAAGAGGAATCCGACGCCTGCGGCGATCGCCAGCGAAGTCACCGGTTTTTCGCGCATATGCGCTATCATCTGCGCCTCGATGTCCCTGGCGTTGGTGCGCAAGCTATCGAAGGCTGCCTCGCCCTGGGTTCGCAACTGCTCGACGCTTTCGGCGGCGACTCGCCGCGCTGCCCCGTAGCCATGTTCGCCAGTTTTGGCCAACAGCTTGGTAAGTTGATCGATGTCGGCCTTCAATTGTGCGATGTCGGCCTCAATATCGGAATTCGTGCGGGCTTCGTTCCCGGCCTTACCTGCGGCAGTCGCCATTGCTTCACTCTCCATGATTTTGCTCGGTCGAAACGCCCGACAGACCCCAAGGTTCCGGCGCGAACCTCTTCTAACCCTATCTCCGGCAGCGCGCGTTGCAAATGCCTCGCATGGGCCGAGGCCGACGCATCCGCGCCGGCACGTCTTTTTTAAATGACAGCATGCCAAATAACGATCATGACTTCCCTCGTTTCACGATACGCATTTAAGGAGATATTGCTGCGTGCGCGCATCACTTGACGGTTTGCGGATTCTTATCCTGGAAGATGAGTTCCTGATTGCCATGGATATCGAGCAGCTTTGCCGCGACTACGGCGCGCTCAATGTGGTCATCGCCCGTGATCTGACTGAGATCGAACAGCAAGACGTTGCCGCGCAGTTCGATGTCGCCATAGTCGACCTCATGCTGAGCGGCGTTTCGACGCTCCAATTTGCTTCGCGGCTGCGTGAAGCGGGCATCCCGTTCGTCTTCGCCTCCGGCTATTCGGATACGAACGAGATCAAGAAATCCTTTCCCGGCGTCAGACTGGTCACCAAGCCTTATTCGGGAGACGATCTCGTCGAGGCAGTGGCGGCGGCCTGCAGGCGAACGCCTCTCCGCTGAGGCGCGGAGCGGTTCGAACACGCCGCGCTTCACGCAGCCGTCGACCCGGTTACCTGAGCCGAAATTGCGTCCGGGCCATACTCGTCTTCACCAGAGATCTTCAGGATTTCCTGCAGCCGTGTGCGGGCGCGGCTGACGCGGCTCTTGATCGTTCCGACGGCGCAGCCGCAGATCTCGGCCGCTTCCTCGTAGGAGAAGCCCGACGCGCCGATGAGGATAATGGCTTCGCGCTGGTCTTCTGGCAGCAATTCGAGCGCGCCGCGAAAGTCTTCGAGGTCAAGCTGGCCGTGCTGGGCCGGGTGAACGGCAAGCCTGGCCGTCATGACGCCATCGCTGTCCTGCACCTCGCGGCCGCGCTTGCGCATCTGCGAATAGAATTCGTTGCGCAAGATCGTGAACAGCCATGCCTTCAGATTGGTGCCGGGCTGGAAGCTTTCATGCTTGTCCCAGGCCTTGACCAATGTTTCCTGCACCAGGTCGTCGGCCTTGTCGGCGTTTTGCGTCAGCGACACGGCAAAAGCCCGCAGGCTCGGGATCGAGCCGAGCAAGTCGGTCTTGAAGCCCTGGGAGACGGCCGCCATGCCTCAGTCCTTCTTTTGTACAGGTTCGGCCTTTTCCAACTGGCTGAGCAGTTGGGCGAAGCGATCCGGCACATTGTCGGAGACCAGCTCGTCGTAGTATTGTTTGAGTTTGCGACCGATTTCCGAGTTCGGCCCAAGCGGGTCGCGGGAAGCAGCCCGGCGCCCGTTGCCAACGCCACCCATGGTAGCTTTCGTCATGTTCTTCATTCGCCCTTTTGTCCCAGCCTTAAAGCCGCCCTTCAACACATAACGCAAGGCAAGCGGCAGCCTCGTCTGGTTGCCCAACCCGCCCTTAAACGCCAGCCCATATACTTAGTTCCGCATGATCGGAACTTTTTCGCAGAACCTGCGTTTTCAACCTTGGGCCCTGCGAACCGTTTTTAGCTGTAACATGCATCACGTCATATGAGGGAGACGTCCAATATGAGCCTATCAGCAACCATCGCTCCGCACTTGCCGTTCCTGCGTCGCTTCTCGCGCGCTGTATCCGGTTCGCAGGAGAGCGGCGACGCGCTGGTCGCCGCAATGCTCGAGGCCATCATTGCCGATGTCGACATCTTTCCGAACGCATCGAACGACCGCATCGCGCTCTACAAGGTCTTTGCCAAGCTCTTCACCTCAGTGGCCATTCGCGTTCCGCAGGAGCATGCCCAGTCGGCATGGGAACAGCGTGCCGCGGCCAATCTGAATGCAATTGCGCCTCGTCCCCGCCAAGCCTTTCTGCTGGTCGCGGTTGAAGGCTTCAGCGAAGACGAGGCGGCGGAGATTCTCGACGTCGACGAACAGGAATTCTCCGAACTTCTCGCGCAGGCGAGCAACGAGATCTCCCGCCAGGTGGCAACCGATGTGCTGATCATCGAGGATGAGCCGCTGATCGCCATGGATATCGAGGAAATGGTCGAAAGCCTCGGCCACCGCGTCGTCGGAACGGCGCGCACCCACGCCGAGGCGGTGGCGATGTTCGGCAAGACGCGGCCAAAGATGGTGCTTGCCGATATTCAGCTTGCTGACGGCAGTTCGGGCATCGCGGCCGTCAATGAGATCCTGTCGTCCACCTCGGTGCCGGTGATCTTCATCACCGCCTTTCCCGAGCGCCTGCTCACCGGCGAGCGGCCGGAACCGGCTTTCCTCGTTACCAAGCCGTTCAACCCGGATATGGTCAAGGCTCTTATCAGCCAGGCCCTGTTCTTTGACCGGCACGCCAAAGCCGCGGCATAAACAGCGAGCGGCCGAATTGCCGCCGCCAGGGTGTGGGATAGCCACTCCTCTTGAACCAGATGGGGCGTGACGCCGGCTTAACACACGACAGCCGACTGCTGCCGAACCTGGCGAGGACCTTTTCGCACACATCGCAGCAATTCGGGCCGCAACGATTTTCAGCATCGTCTTTTTCGGGAAATGGTGGAACAAACGGAGGCGAATCACGTTTTCACCGCAGCATTGGAAGGAGATGGATCATGCTTTACTGGGCGCTCGTATTTCTAGTCGTGGCGATTATCGCCGGTGCGCTTGGTTTCGGCGGCATCGCTGGCACCTCGGCCGGCATAGCGCAGATATTGTTCTTCATCTTTCTCGCCTTCCTGATCATATCGCTAATTGCCGGCCTGATCAGACGGGCGTGAATGCGAAGCGGCCATTCAAGCGAACACTGGAAGCCGCACCCCTCAAACGGTTTCCAGCCACCGCCGGGCAGTGTCCTCCAACGGGATGCCGCTCGGCGGACCGCTTTTTAGGGCTTGATCCGCAGCTCCTCCTTTTGGAACCCATTTTTCCCTGAGCCGTTCAGCCCGACGTGGGTTGAGCAAATTGACCGATGCGTTCCAGAGTCGGAAAAATGAAAGACCGCGGCCAGAGTGATGAGATCATCGCTCCGCATCCCGCCGAAAGCGGAATGCAGCTTGGCCGAGCCCTTCTTCACGCTTTGCACAATGCCGGGGTTTCCGTTCTATACCAAGATCGCGAGATGAAAACTGTGTGGGCGCGCAACATGCGCGCACCATGGACTTCCGATGCCTCCGACAACAACGGCATCTTGCCGCCGGCGCAGGCAGAGCGTATCGGCGCTGCCAAGCACGACGTCATCGTCTCCGGCAATCCTCAACATCTCGAACTCAGCGTGCCGGCCGATGATGGCGCCCGCTGGTTTCAGGTGTGGATCGACGCCGACCGCAGCGACACCGGCGCGGTGCAGGGCATCGTGACCACGATGGTCGAAACAACCGAGCAGAAACGCCGGGAGCAGACGCTGAAGGCGCTGCTGCGTGAAGTCAGTCATCGCTCCAAGAACCTTTTGGCCATCATCCAGAGCATTGCCACCCAGACGGGCCGTTATTCCGGCAGCATTGACGATTTCCTGACGCGTTTCCGGGGCCGATTGCAGTCGCTGGCCTCCTCGCAGGACCTGGTCACGTCATCCAACTGGCGGGGCGCAGCGCTGCGCGAGCTGGTTTCCGGTCAGGTCGGCAGGTACGGCGCGGACCCCGTACACAGCCTGCGTTTCCGCGGCGCAAATCCATATCTCAACCCCAATGCCGCCTTGCACATCGGCTTGGCCATGCATGAGCTCGCCCTCAATTCGGTCAGCTATGGCGCGCTGTCGCGCAGCGACGGTTTCGTCGAGGTGACGGCGGATCTGACGGCAGCTTCCGCTGGCGAGCCTGCGCTGTCGCTGACATGGGCAGAGGCGATCGGAGCCAATGACAATCAGCGCAGCGAGAAGCGTTTTGGCAGCGTCGCGCTTGAACGCGTCGTACCCACATCGTTGAATGGAACGGCGACACTTGAGATCACCGGGAACCGCCTCGAATACCGCCTTGTCGTTCCTCACGGCAATTTCGAGACGGATTGAACGAACGGCGGCCGCCGCGAGAAGGGTTCTGCGCATCGCCAACTTTAACCGACTGTTCACCATAAAGTCCGATCCTGTCCGACGTGTCGATCCATCGATTGAGTTTGGCACGAAATGAAAGGAATGGGCCTTGACGGCTGCCGACTTGAACAGACTGGAACAGGCCGCTCGTGTCTCGATGGGCGGTTTTCAGGATCCCGAAGCGTCCGCAGCGCCCGCGCCTCGTGCTTCGCCCCTCCGCTTCGCCGCCGTCGCGCTTATGGCCGCGATCGTCCTGACCGCCGCGTCCCAGCTGATCTGATCGAGCTCGCCTCTGCTTGATCGCTTTGAAACCACTGCCCGAGTACTCGGCCGCGCATTCGCGGTCACCGACCTGCAAGGCCAAGCCCAACATCTCGTCGCCAAATGCCTTGCCGTCGATCCGGCGCTCGAGGACGACTATGACAGGATGGTCTGGAACGTGCGTCCCGACGGCACGCTCGATGCGTCCTTGGAGATTTCCGGGTTCGTGGTAGCATCGAACGGCGCACGCCCCGAAAAAGACTATCTTAATCAACAATGAAATCGTGCGGGCAAAGGCCGTACTTTCATGCTAAATGGCGGCTGGAGCTTATTAAAGTGAGGACAAAAGTGAGGATGACTTCATGCGGAAGATGATTATTGCCATGGTTGCCGTGGTTGCGGTCAGCGGCTGCACCACCACGGAAGAGAACGTGGGTATCGGCACTGTGGGCGGCGCGCTCATTGGTGGCGCTGTCGGCGGCGGCAAGGGTGCTTTGATCGGCGCCGGCGCTGGTGCGATTGGCGGTCTGCTGGTTCGCCGTCTGCAAAATGGCTACTGCCAATACAGAGATCGTCACGGCCGGATTTACACAGCTCGCTGCAACTAGTTTCGAGCTCCAGGCGAACAGCAAACGCGGAGGCAGGCCACCTGTCTCCGCGTTTGCACTTTAAAGCGCTGTTGCGACGCGGCCCGCGAGAGGCGTTTCAGGCCGGCAGCGGAACCTTGATTTCCACGTTCAAGCCATCTTCGCGAAAATCGCGCCTGATTGTGCCATGCAATTCGCGTGTGACGTTGAGATCGATCAGTCTGGTGCCAAAACCGCTCTTTGCCGGTGTCGTGAGCTTCTTCTGACCGGCCTCGCGCCAGTTGAGAGCCAATGTCCGGGTGCCGCCACGGGCTTCGAGCGACCAGTCGACCTTCAGCGCGCCGACTGAATTGCCGGCTTCGCCATGCTTCAGCGCGTTCGTCGCCAGTTCGTGAAAGACGAGGCCGAGTGCCTGCGTCGTCTTTTCATCGAGAAGAACCTGCGGTCCCGACAGCAGCCCTTCAGGAAGCTCACTGCCGAACACCTGGCCTAGCTCGATGCGCAGCAGGTCGCCGAGATCGGCTTTCTGCCAGCGTGAGCGCGTCAGCATGTCCTGGGAAGCCGCCATCGCCTGCAGCCGGGCCGAGAAAGAAGCCGAGAATTCCTGGACGTCGGTGGTGTGCGATGCTGTCTGGCGCGCGATTGCCAGCACCCGCGTGATCGAGTTCTTGATGCGATGCTTCATCTCCTGCAGCATCAGGTCTTTTTCCAGCAGGCTCTTTTCGGTCGTTTCGTGAAGCAGCGAGATCGCCTCATAGGCCCGCTCCTGATAGCGGGCCACCAGCGCGATGGCGCCCGCAAGCAGCAGTCCGAACAATCCGAGCATCACCGGGATGGCGCGCGAGGAAGGTTGCGAGAAAGCACTTGTCGGCCTGAACAGGACGACCCACGGCCGGCCGGCGACGGTGATCTTGCGGGTGACCAGCAGCCTGTCGCCGAGGGTCGAAACAGGGGGCGTTTCCGATTGGAACAGCAGGTTGTCGCTGTCAACTGTGCCGTCATAGATCTCGGTGTTGACCGGCAGCAATGGTGCCCGACTGAGCGCAGCCTGGAAGAGGTCACGGGCGCGGAAGGCCGCATAAAGGAAGCCGGCAGTCGAGGATCTCGTCGCGTTCACGGCGTCCGGCGCGGTTTCGACACTGAGCCGGACGAAGACGAGGAACCCGGTGAAGGTCTGCGCGGCACCCGTATCCTTGCCGAGCTGCACGAGCCCGCTGGCGTGCTGCTGATCGTCGGCCATCGCCTTTTCGATCGCCTCGCGCCGCGCCGGCCCGGTGAACATGTCGTAGCCGATGCTGGATTGGTTGGACGGATCCAGCGGTTCGAACAGCACGATGGGCGTACGCCACGGTAAGTTCGTGTCGGGGTAGATCGGATGGCTTGCGCCGTGATCGTGCAGGATGTCGCGCTCGACCGCCGCCTCGTTGCCAGTTTTCGCCAGGCGGAGGAAACCGATGCCGCGCAGGCCGGCGAAATTATTGTCGATGTCGAGCGCGTTGAAGAAGGCCTTGAACTCGCCTTGCGAGATACCGCCATTGCGCGCGTCGAACAGCGCTCGGGTCGAACGCAGCAGCGACAGGTCCAGGTCGATGCGGCTTTCGATCCGGTTAAGCGCGTCGTCCGCCGTCGCCTCGAATTTTATGCGGGCCGCCTCCTGGGTGGCAAAATAGGCGAAGCCCGCCATCGTCAGGCTGATCAGCGCGACGGCGATAAAAGCGACGGTCGGAAACAGCTTCTTCAATTGCTGATACGTCCCGTGGACGGTTCGGCATCTTTATGGGCAAGTCCCGACGCCAACACAATGCCCAGGCCAAAGCATGGTGACGGCTGGCACATTTTGGCGGCTTGTGATTAGCCGGCTAATTCTCGTTCATGCGGCGATCTTCAGCGCGCCCGGCCCCGGAATGGCGCCGGGTGGGCACTTGCCAAGGATGATCATGCCGAGCACTTCGTCCTGGGTGACGTCGGTTGTGCGCGCCGTGCCGACAACCCGACCGTTCTTCATGACGCAGACACGGTCGGCAAGCTCGAACACGTCGTGAATATCATGGCTGATCAGGAAGATGCCGATGCCGTCGGCCTTGAGCTGCTTGACCAGTTCGCCGACCTGCGCCGTCTCCTGCGGCCCGAGTGCCGCCGTCGGCTCGTCCATGATCAGGATGCGAGCATTGAACAGGATGGCGCGGGCGATCGCCACCGACTGCCGCTGGCCGCCCGAAAGCTTTACCACCGGCTCCTTGAAACGTTGGAAACGCGGATTGAGCCTGCCCATCACCTTGCGCGCCTCGGCCTCCATGGCGACGTCGTCGAGCGTACCCCAGCCGGTCATCAGCTCGCGGCCGAGAAACAGGTTGGCGGCCGCATCGACATTGTCGGCCAGCGCCAGCGTCTGATAGATCGTCTCGATGCCGTACTTCTTGGCGTCGCGGGGGTTGGAGATCGAAGCCTCCTCGCCATTGACGAAAATCTGGCCCGCATCGCGCTTGTAGGCGCCGGACAGGATTTTTATCAACGTCGATTTGCCGGCACCGTTGTGGCCGAGCAAAGCCATCACCTCGCCCGGGAAAAGATCGACCGAGGCATCGTCGACGGCGCGAATGCCGCCGAAGGCGATCGAGATGCTGCGCATGTCGATCAGCGGCGTGCCCGTGGGAGCGGTCTTGTCGGCCATGATCGTTCCTCCTCCCTAAATGCGTTTGCGATAGACGGTATCGAGCCAGACCGCGAGCACCAGCACGGCGCCGACGACGATGCTCTGAAGCGGTGAATCGATGCCGAGCAGCACCATGCCGGACTGCAGTGACTGCATCAAAAGTGCGCCGAGCATGGCGCCGAGCACCGTGCCGGAGCCGCCTGCAAGTGACGTGCCGCCGATGACCGCGGCGGCGATGACCAGCAGTTCGTCTAGCGTGCCCAGCGCATTGGTCGACGAGTTCTGCCTGGCTGACGAGATCGCCGCGGCGATCGTCGCCAGCACGCCCATGATCATGAACACCTTCATGGTCACCCAACGCGTGTTGATACCGGCAAGGTTGGCGGCTTCCGGATTGCCGCCGATGGCGAAGACATAGCGGCCGAAACGGGTACGCTTGGTGATGAAGGTCATGATCAGCCCGACGGCCACAGCCATCAGCACGGGTATGGCGATGCCATGGGCGATGAACAGCCCGCCTTCGGGAACCGTTATATTGTTGGCCGCCGCGTATCTGTTCACGATGCCGACTGGCCAAGGATAGGAATTGGCGAGCCATATGGCGCCCATGATGACAGCGCAGGTGAGGACACCGAGGAACGTCTCGGCCCAGATCGGGCGCAACGGAAAGCGGAACCGCTTGCGCTGCACCCGCCCGTTGAGCAGCATGAACACAACCGCCAGGCACGCGATAATTCCGACGATCCAGCTCCATCGCGCGCCGATCGAACCCGCCGGCCCACCGCCCATCAGCTGGAACGTGGCATCAAGCGGCGCAATCGTCTGACCGCTGGCGACCCACCATGCGGCACCCCGCCAGACCAGAAGGCCGCCCAGCGTCACGATGAAGGCCGGCACCTCGAGATAAGCGATGATGTATCCCTGGAACGCTCCGATAAGAAGGCCGAGCGCCAGGCCAATGGCCAGCGCCAGGATCCAGATCCAGGGGTTGCCGAGTTGCAGACCGATCATTCGCACCAAGAAATGCACCTGCGCAAAGCCCATGACCACGCCAATCAGGCCTTCGGCGGAACCGACCGACAGGTCGATATTGCGCATGACGATAACCAGCACCATTCCGGCGGCCATTATGGCCACGGCGGAAGTCTGCACCGAGAGGTTCCAGAGATTGCGTGGCGTCAGGAAGGTCCGGCTGTCGAAGTCGAACGGATTGACGCCGAGCCGTACGCTGGAAACGACATGCAGCCCGATCCAGATGACCAACAGCGCGCCGATCATGCCGGGCATACGGGTGTCGATCTCGGTTGCCTTGAGAAACCGGGCAACGATGCCGAGCTCGGATTCCCGCGCCCGGTCTGCCGTGCTGTCGACCGGCGTGTTGGAAGTCGTGTCGGTCATCATGTTTCTCCCGCCGGGTTGCCGTCTGCCGCGGATGCCGGAAGCAGCCTAGAAGTTATCCGCCGGAAGCGGAAAAACAATTCTTTTTGAAAAAACGCCGCGGCGAGCGGCCGCGGCGTTCGGGCTTCTCGGAAACGTCGGCTCAGTTGCAGACCGCAACAGTGCCAGCCGCCACACCGGCGCAGACCTCTTCTTTCTTGATCCAGCCGGCGTCGATGACGACGTTGAGGTTATCCTTGGTGATGGCGACCGGAGTCAGGAACAGCGACTTGACCGTGTTGCCGCCGGGCGTGGTGAAATCCTTCACGCCGGCAATGTCGGTCATCTGCTTGCCGTCGGCAAGCTGCGAGGCGATCTCGGCGGCGTTCTTACCGAGCTCGCGCGCGTCCTTCCACACCGACACGGTCTGTGTGCCAAGCGCGATGCGGTTCAGTGCGGCGTGGTCGCCGTCCTGGCCCGAGACCGGAACCGATCCGGCCAGCCCTTGCGCCGTCAGCGCGGCGACGACGCCACCGGCGGTGCCGTCATTGGCCGCGACCACGGCATCGACCTTGTTGTCGTTGGCGGTCAGGAACTGTTCCATGTTCTTCTGAGCGTTGGCCGGCAGCCAGCCGTCCGTATAGGCCTCGCCGACATTCTTGATCTTGCCGCTGTCGATGGCCTCCTTCAGCACCTCCATCGAACCGGCAAACAGGAAATCGGCATTCGGATCGGAACCCGAACCCTTGATGAAGACGTAATTGCCTTCCGGCTTCACCTTGAAGACTTCGCGGGCCTGCATGCGGCCGACTTCCTTGTTGTCGAAGGTCAGATAGAACACGTCCTTGTTCTCGATCAGCCGGTCATAGCCGACGACCGGGATGCCTTCGTCCAGTGCCTTCTGCACGGCCGGCCCGATGGCCGAGGCATCCTGTGCGAGGATGATCAGCGCATTGGCACCCTGCGAGATCAGGCTCTCGACGTCGGTGAGCTGCTTGCCGGGGTTGGACTGTGCGTCGGCAGAAATATACTTGTCGCCGGCGGCCTCGATGGCCGCCTTCATTGCGGCCTCGTCGGTCTTCCAGCGCTCTTCCTGGAAGTTCGACCAGGAAACGCCGATGACCTTGTCTTTCGCCTGCGCCACCGACCCCAGCGCCAGCGTGATGGCGACACCCGCCAGAATGGCGGTCGTGAATTTCTTCATCATATCCTCCCTGCGCCGCGTACGGCGTGACCAATTGGCTCAAAGACCAGCTTAGAAGCTCTAATTTTTTCGAGCCTCGAAAAAATACTGGCCCGATCTCCGGCTGCTGTCAACATCGATTGTGATGGATTTTGATGACTCTGCGAGTTTTTTCGAGCGTCGGAATAAACGATGACAGCGCCACCTGCATCTGACACTATTTGCCGCATCTGACACTATTTGTCGGACATTACCGACGGCTTCCGGTTCATGAGCGGCCGCGGCAACCGGGAGGAAAGCAAAACGATGTCCGTCGGAATCCGCCACGACGATTTGCGCCGGCGCAACCGGGCGATGGTGATCTCGGCGGTGCGCCGGGCTGGCCAGCCATCGCGTACGGAGATCGCAGCCACCACCGGCCTCAGTCATTCGACCATATCGGCGATCTCCTCCGACCTGATACGGGAAGGCATCCTCGCCGAGAGCAAGGCAAGTGAGCCCGTTTCGTTGAAACGCGGTCGTCCGCAGGTCGGCCTCGCCCTCAACCCGGAAGCGGCGGCGGTGCTGACCGTGGTGTTGTCACTGAATTTCCTGTCGGCCGCCATTATCGACTATGCGGGACAGGTGGTCGCCGAGGAACAGCGCCGGCTGGACACGCTGACCATGCCGCGCGACGAGCTGACCCGCGAATGCATGGCCATCGTCCGGCGCCGGCTTGAGGACCCAGACCTTGACGTCCGCAGTGTCGCCCGCATCGCCCTGGCGATTCAGGGCATTACCGACTCCCCTGCACGCGCCATGCTGTGGTCGCCGATCACGCCGCAGACGGACATCGCCTTTGCCGACATGCTGGAGGACGAATTCGGCATCCCGGCCACGGTGGAGAACGACTGCAATATGATGGCGGTGGCTTTGCGCTGGCGCAATCCGGATCGCTATCGCGACGACTTCATCGCCATCCTGCTTTCGCATGGCATCGGTATGGGGCTTGTGCTGAAGGGCGAACTGTTCACCGGGACGCATTCCTCGGGCGGCGAATTTGGCCACATGATCCATCGTCCGGGCGGCGCGCTCTGCCGTTGCGGGCGGCGCGGCTGCATCGAAGCCTATGCCGGCAACTATGCCATCTGGCGCAACGCCAGGCAGATGAGCGAAGACAGCGAACCTATCGCCGACGTCAGCGACGCCGACATGCGCGCGCTGGCCGCCCGCGCGCGCGAGAAGGATGGGCCGGAACGCGAGGCCTACCGCAAGGCCGGCGAAGCGCTGGGTTTCGGTCTCGGCTCGCTGTTCGCGCTGATCGATCCGGCACCGGTCGCGATGGTCGGCGCCAGTGCCGCTGCCTTCGATCTGATCGAGCCGGCCTTGCGCAAGGCAATCGCCCAGACCGCCGGCGGCCAGCACTCGGGCTCGATCTCCTTCGATACCGAGCCGAACGAATTGCCGCTGATCCGCGAAGGCTGCGCGATGCGGGCGTTAAGCTTCGTCGACCAGGAGATTTTCGCGCCGGGCGCGCAAATGAGGCCCGGCGTCAGAAAGAACGTCGCCTGACCAGGCGGGTCAATCTTCCCTGATCGCATAGCCGGCACCGCGGATGGTGCGGATGACATCCGGCATGCGGCCGTTATTGACGGCTTTGCGCAGCCGCCCGACATGGACGTCGACGGTGCGTTCGTCGATATAGATCGTCTCGCCCCAGACATTATCGAGCAACTGGCTACGCGAGAAGACGCGGCCCGGATGCCGCATCATGAACTCGAGCAGCCGGAATTCGGTCGGCCCGAGTCGGATCTCGCTCTTCTTGCGATAGACCCTGTGCGATTCGCGATCGAGCACGATGTCGCCGACCTTCAGCACGCTGGACAGCACTTCCGGCTTGGCGCGCCGCAGCAGCGCCTTGACCCTGGCCATGAATTCCGGCGTCGAAAACGGTTTGACGAGATAGTCGTCGGCGCCGGTCGAAAGACCGCGCACCCGATCGCTCTCCTCGCCGCGCGCGGTCAGCATGATGATCGGCAGCCGCTCGGTTTCGGGGCGCACGCGCAACCGGCGGCAGAGCTCGATGCCGGAAACCGCCGGTATCATCCAGTCGAGCACCAGAAGGTCGGGCACATTCTCCTGCAAACGGATCTCGGCTTCGTCGCCGCGTGTCACCACCTCGACCTGGTAGCCTTCGGATTCGAGATTGTAGCGGAGCAGCACGCCCAACGGCTCCTCGTCCTCCACCACCATTATGCGTGGTGCGATCATCGGCTGGGCACCCCCATCATGTCACCGGCGCCGACATTGTCGTTTCGTCCTGCTTCGGACGATTGACCGGCAATTGTTCGCCGGTCAGCACATAATACGCATTTTCGGCGATGTTGGTGACATGGTCGCCGATCCGCTCGAGATTCTTGGCGCAGAACAGCAGATGCGTGCAAGCAGTGATGTTGCGCGGATCTTCCATCATGTAGGTTAACAGCTCGCGGAACACGGACGTGTATTTGACGTCGATACGCTCGTCGGCGGCGCGCAGCTTGGCCAAGGCGGCCGCATCGCCTGCAGCATACTCCTCGATGACGCCCTGCACCTGGATGAGCACTAGCTGCGCCATCGCATCGATGGAATGCGATAGGTCGCGCGGCGTGACGCTGAGGCCGACCGCGCTCACACGCTTGGCGATATTCTTGGCAAGGTCGCCGATGCGTTCGAGGTCGCCGGCCATGCGGATCGCTCCGACGACATGGCGCAGATCGTGAGCCATTGGCTGGCGCTTGGCGATCAGGGTGATGGCGCGATCGTCCAGTTCGCGTTGACGCGCATCCATGATGGCGTCGTCGGAGACGACGCGTTGCGCCAGCACGTTGTCGGAATTCAACAGGGCCTTGGTCGCCCCGCCGACCATCGAACCGGCGAGGTCGGCCATGTCGCGGATCAGCTTGCTGATCTGCTCGAGATCCTCGTCGAAAGAAGCGACTGTGTGTTCGCCCATGGTCCTGTCCTCATATGCATGATCGGAACGGCTCAGCCGAAGCGGCCGGTGATGTAGTCCTGCGTGCGCTTCTCGCGGGGCGACGTGAATATCTTCTCGGTCCGGTCGAACTCGACCAGTTCACCCAGATACATGAAGGCGGTCTGGCGCGACACGCGCGCCGCTTGCTGCATATTGTGGGTGACGATGACGATCGTGTAGTCGGCTTGCAATTCGTCGATCAGTTCCTCGATCTTGGCCGTCGACAGCGGGTCGAGGGCCGAAGCCGGTTCGTCGAGGAGAATGACTTCCGGCTTCACTGCCACGGTGCGGGCAATGCAGAGCCGCTGCTGCTGGCCGCCGGACAGGCTCAAGCCGCTGGCGTTTAGCTTGTCCTTGACCTCGCTCCACAGCGCGGCCCGCTTCAACGCTTGCTCGACGCGGCCGTCCATCTCGGACTTGCCGAGATTCTCGTAGAGCCTGACGCCGAAGGCTATGTTCTCGTAGATCGACATCGGGAACGGCGTCGGCTTCTGGAACACCATGCCGATCTTTGTCCTGAGGAGGTTGAGATCCTGCGACCGGTCGAGAATGTTCTTGCCGTCAAGCAGCACCTGGCCCTCGGCGGTCTGTTTCGGGTAGAGCTCGTAGATGCGGTTGAAGACGCGCAGCAGCGTCGATTTCCCGCAACCCGAAGGGCCGATGAAGGCCGTGACGCTGCGCTCGGGCAGCGACAGGCTGATGTCTTTCAGCGCCTTGCTCTGGCCGTAGTAGAAGTTGAGGTTCTTGACCTCGATCTTCGTCTTCTCGGTGACCGTTTCGGTCATCGTCATGTCCGGGGACAACATCTGTGTCATCTGTCCTCTCTGCGTCCGGTAAGGCTGCGGGCGAGGATGCTCAAGCCCAGAACCGTCAGGGTGATTATGAGTGCGCCGGTCCACGCCAGTTGCTGCCATTCCTCGTAAGGGCTGAGAGCGAACTGGAAGATGGTCACCGGCAGGCTGGCCATCGGCGCGTTGATATTACTGCTCCAGAACTGGTTGTTGAGCGCGGTGAAGAGCAGCGGCGCCGTCTCGCCAGAAATGCGTGCTATCGCCAGCAATATGCCGGTGACGATGCCGGACAATGCGGCGCGGTAGGCGACCGAACGGATCACCACCCAGCGTGGCGCGCCGATCGCGGCACCGGCTTCACGCAACGCGTTCGGCACCAGGTTGAGCATGTCTTCAGTGGTGCGCACGACCACCGGAATGACCAGGATGGCAAGCGCCACGGCGCCGGCAATGGCCGAGAAATGTCCCATTGGCCGCACCATCAATTCATAGACGAACAAGCCGATGATGATCGACGGCGCCGACAACAGGATGTCGTTGATGAAGCGGACGACGGTGGTGATGCGCGAAAAGCGTCCATACTCGGCCATGTAGGTTCCCGCCAGCACGCCGATCGGCGTGCCGACGACAACGGCGATGATCGTCATCAGCAGGCTGCCCGCGATGGCATTGAGCAGGCCGCCGGCTTCGCCCGGTGGTGGCGTCATCTCGATGAAGACCGCGAACGAAAGCCCGGCTGTGCCCTTATAGACCAACGCACCGAGAATGAGCGCCAGCCAGGCAAGTCCGATGCCGGCGGCGACGACGCAAAGCGCCATCATCACCGAATTCCTGGCTTTGCGGCGGCTGTGGAGCGATGAGGATGTCGACATTGGTCAGGCTCCCGTACGGGCGTCGATCCGCATCAGCATATAGCGGGCGGCGGCAAGGATCAGGAAGGTGATGACGAACAGGATCAGGCCGAGCGCGACCAGCGAGGAGGTGTAGAGGTCGCCGTCGGCCTCGGTAAATTCATTGGCGATGGTCGCCGAGATCGTCGTGCCCGGTGCGAACAGGGAGGCACTGATGCGATGCGCGTTGCCGATGACGAAAGTCACCGCCATGGTTTCGCCGAGTGCCCGGCCGAGGCCAAGCATGACGCCGCCCATGATGCCGATGCGGGTATAGGGAATGACCACGCGCCGGGTCACTTCCCAGGTCGTGCAACCGATGCCGTAGGCCGATTCCTTCAGCACCGCCGGCACCGTATCGAAGACATCCTTGGTGATCGAGGTGATGAAGGGCAACACCATTATGGCGAGGATCAGCGCCGAGGTCAGAAGGCCGATGCCGTAAGGAGGGCCGGCGAAAAGGCTGGATAGTCCCGGCACGCCGTGGAAGATGTTGATGATGAAGGGCTGTATCGTCGTCTGCAGGAATGGCGCGAACACGAACAGGCCCCAGATACCATAGATGATCGAGGGAATGCCGGCCAATAGCTCGACCGCTATGCCGATCGGGCGCCTGAGCGGGCGCGGGCAGAGCTCGGTGAGAAAGATCGCAATGCCGATGCCGATCGGAACCGCGATCAGGATGGCGATGGCCGCCGTTACCAGGGTGCCGTAGATCGGCGCCAGTGCGCCAAATTTTTCCGTGACCGGATTCCAGCTCTCAGTCGTCAGGAAAGAAAAGCCGAAGGACGACAGCGCCTGCCATGAGCCGGCAAACAGCGAGATCGCGACACCGCCGAGGATGACCAGCACAAGGATTGCGGAAGCGCGGGTGAGTCCGCGAAATATGGCATCTGTGAGCGCGAAGCGCCGCACCGTAGCGTCCCTGGCCCGGGCTGCTGCAGATGATGGCATGGCATCGGAAGCGATGGTCATTGGGTCCTCGCGATTAAAGGCAACAGGGAGGGCGCCGTCGACGCCCTCCCTGGAGGAGATTACATAGCCGAGTAGAGCGGCTTGCCATCGTCGCCGACGACTTCCTTGGCCCACATGGCCTTGACGCTCTCAACCACCTTGTCGGGCATCGGAACGTAGTCCAGCTCGCCGGCCATCTCGTCGCCCTTGTCATACGCCCAGGCGAAGAATTTGAGCGCTTCGCCGGTGGTCGCGGCGTCGTCCGGCTTCTTATACAGGAGGATCCACGTCGCCGCCGTCATCGGCCAGGACTCGGCGCCCGGCTCATTGGCGAGGATCACCCCATAGCCCGGCTGCGAGCTCCAGTCGGCATTGGCCGCTGCCGCCGAGAACGCGGCTGCGGTGGGCTCGACCTTCTTGCCGTCCTTGTTGATCATGTCGGTGTGGGTGAGCTTGTTCTGCTTGGCGTAGGCGTATTCGACATAACCGATCGCGCCGCCGGTCTGGGAGACGTTGTTGGCAACGCCCTCATTGCCTTTGGCGCCGATGCCGACCGGCCATTCCACGGCCTTGTCGACGCCAACCTTTTCTTTCCAGTCCGCGCTGACGTCGCCGAGGTAATAGGTGAAGTTGAACGTCGTGCCCGAACCATCGGAACGGTGAACGACCGCGATCGCTTGCGAAGGCAGCTTGACGTCGGGATTGAGCTTCTTGATCGCCTCGTCATCCCAGCTCGTGATCTTGCCGAGGAAGATGTCGGCCAGCGTCGGGCCGTCGAGAACCAACTCGCCCGGCTTGATGCCTTCGAGATTGACGACCGGAACGATGCCGCCCATCACCATCGGGAACTGAGCCAGTCCGGACGCTTCAAGCTCGTCGCCCTTGAGCGGCGCATCCGAAGCGCCGAAGGTAACGGTCTTGGCCTTGATCTGCTTGATACCGCCGCCGGAACCGATCGACTGGTAGTTGAGGCCAACGCCGGTGTCTTTCTTGTAGGTGTCGGCCCACTTCGCATAGATCGGGTAGGGGAAGGTGGCGCCGGCGCCGGAGATGTCCGCGGCGAGCGCGGCGGACAGGGTGAGGGTGGTCGTCGCCGCCATTGCAATCGCAACGGCCGCCGAGCGGATGAAATGTCTCATGTGGCCTGCTCCTGTTCGGAATATGGTCTCTCGGCGCCATTCCTCCGGCGCCCGCTGAGGCCAATAGCCCCCGATTATTACAGTCGCATGACAGTTTCATGTCGCTCCGGTAACGTCGTCCAGCCGGGTTAAGAAGGAGCGGCCGCGGGCTTTGTCGGCATGGGCCGCGGTTTGCCGCTGGAATCAGCAGCTTGCGTGATTTCCGGCCGGCATCGTCGGCTCGGCGATCGCAGCCACCGGCTTTAAAAGAAAAAAACCGGACGGGAGCGCGTTGCATGCAGCCAGAACGTGTCATGGCCGCGCCATCGCCGAAACAGGTCCGTTGGGGTAAATCTGACCCTGTTTCTTGCCGGCGGTCGCTGCTCCCGCCCGTAACTGGAGGAGCGGAACTTCGAACATCCCATTGTCGCCACTGAGCGCGGCTTTGGTATGGTGCGATCGCACCATGGCCTTACGCTGGAAGCGTTGACGAATCGCAAGTTTCTAACTCGCGCTGGACCCCCATCCGCGCCCGACCCGGCGCGCTCGATCTTCGAGCGAGACCTTCGACGGGAAGCGCGACGACTTCTACTTCACGGTATCTACTCCCTTCGCCCTATTCCGCCGGTTGTCGGTTAGGCCGAAGCGGCGTTATAAGCTTGCAGGGGTATTGCTGATGTCTCGACGGATTCTGCCTGTCTTCCTGTGCCTGGCGCTGCCTCTGGGAAGCGGCTGCGCGCGCAGCTATGACGGCACCGTGATCATTCCCAAGCCGCTCGATGTTCGCCGGTTCTGGGATCGGCCTTCGCCGCAGGCGCAAGCCGAACAGTCGCAACTGGAGACCGACATCTTTCCAGTGGCGCCGCAAACGACGAAAAGGCCGGCGGTGCGCAGGAATGCAGCTTCCGTTGCAGCGCCACGGAGGAGGGCCACCAACAACCCACCCGTGCTGTCGCCGGAGCCGACGAAGGCGCTGACTTGCAGGAACGTCAGCGAGCCCGGCAAACGGGCCCGCATGGTCTGCGAATAACCAGCCGAGGTCGGTCGACGCGCGGCCCTACGCCTCGAAGCGGCTATCCGGCCAAAAGTTCGCCGCCTCGGAACATCGCCCGCCTGGGTCAGTTCGCCGGGAAAAAGGCCGGCCCGACCACTCTCACCGGCCGCGCGCCGATCGCCCTTTCGATCGACTGATGCTGGGCAGCGCCTTGCACCTCGGCAAGCGGCGTTTTTGCCTCTGCAGGAACGGCACCGGCGGTTTCGATCCCGGATTCGGGAATTTCCGCGACGATGCCAAAATCCGGCTTTGCCGTCGGCAAGGGAATGATGGCGTTGGTCATGTTGGCCGGTGTCACGGTTCGTGCCCTGAGTTCGGCGACGCGCCGATAATAGCGCTTGACGTCGCAGGCCTTGAAGTTCGCGTCGTCGCGGTACCGGAACGCGGCAGGTAGCTCCACATAGGGTTTTCCCGACTGGAGCGCGACCATCTCTTCAGTCTCGCGAGTGGCGTCGCTCAGCGTGTAGAGGTCGACGCCGGCATCGTCGCAGATATAGCGGCACTGATCGACCGTTTCCTTCAGATCGTCGCTCTTGGCGAACTGCGATTTTGGCGCGGGGAAGAAATATCCGTCCGACAAGCGAACGCAAAACAGCATCCGATTGCCGCCCATTGTTGCGCCTGCGAACTGGGGTTTGGGTGCTGTGCGCTGCTGCGCCGGCTGTTTCTTGGCAGCGGGGGCGGCGCAGCCCAGCGCGACAAACCTGGCCTTCAATCCGGACGTGTCCCTGCCCGAATTCGACAGTCTGGCGATCTGGCGTTGCACCTCCGCCTTGCTGGCGACCAGGTCGGCGCAGGGGTTGAAGAAGAAGCCGGCCGTTTTCGCCGTGCATCGGCGCTGTCTCTCCAGCCTTTGAAGCGCGGCGAGTTGCCGGCGCAGTTGCGCAAGCTCGGGGCTGGTCCCGCCGCTGCGCCCTGCCGAAAGCAATTGGCTCCTGATAGCACCGCAGCTATCCGCGTAGGAGAAGGATGTGCCGAGCGCAATGACTATTGCCGACACCAGCATCAGAATCGTGAGGAGCCAGAAGCGTGTCATTGGAACGACCATTGTCCTTGTTGCACCGAGAACAGGATTTCTTTGTCGACTATGGATAAGTTCTGGCTAAATCAGTTTTATCTAATTGAAGTAGACCACGCCACCATCGGAGACTTAAGTTCTAGTGTAGTACATCCACTCGCGTGAATTCAATATTACATTTTTATTTCAAGATTGAGACGAACCGGCAGCAACGACGCCCGCCACGGCGAAATTGTGAAGCGCGCGGCTGGTTCCGCACCCGATCAATCCGGCGTTACCGGCCGGCCGTTGCTGAAACCTTGGCCTCAGGTTCGGCGTTGAGCGTCCAACGGAGGAGACCGCAAATGTCGATCCACTTCACTGTCGCGGGGCTGACCAGGAATCTGTTCCATTCACTTGGGCTGGACCATGAACGCGTACCAAGGCGACTCGACCACGAGCAGAGGCTTTTGCTGGAGTGCTATCTCGCCGGCCAGATTCCGGAATCGGCCTGGAGCGACTATGTCTTCGAGATGCCGGAACTGGCGCGACATGTCGAGGCCAGACGAAGCCGCCACTAGATCCCGAAAAGTGGAATCCGGTTTTTGGAAAAGATCAAGGCGAAGCCTTCACTCGCGGTGCAGCCTGTTCTTGTTTGGGCGAGTTGAATTGCAGAGTGAACACCTTGCCCGGGATGCCTTCGGCCAGCGCCGGTGAAAAGCTCAACGGCAGGCAATGGTCCACGGCCGCGACCGCCGCGTCGACAAAAGCCTGGCGCGCCTTCTCCTCGCCGGCGACGCGGATGGCGGTCGGCTTGGGCCGGCCGATCAGCGTGCCATCGCGCCTGAAGCTGAAGCTCAGGGTGACGGTGGAATTCCCGGCATTCGCCGGAGGGGTCCAGCACGCCTGGATGGCAGCCCCGACCTCGGGCATGGTGTTGAGCGTCGCTGCATTCGATTGACCGGTTGCGCCCACCAGCATGGCGCCTGCGATCACGATCATTCCAGCAATGCTTTTCATGGCAGGGCCTCTGTCCTTGAACCGCCCTCGAGGAGGGGACGAACTTCGATGGTAGGGCCGACAGCGGCGATGACAAGGTGGCGGCGACGCGTTTCATCAGCCATGCAGGCGTCGTGAAACGCCGTCTGGCGCAACTTCGGCAGGGGCTGAAATAAGCAAAAGGCCGGCGCGCAGCCGACCTTTGCTTCCCTTCCGCGCCAGTACATCCGTGGTCGCGGGCTGGAGGTGGATCCAGTAGAAAGGGTTTAGGTTAACGAAACCTTAAGCTCCCCACATCGTGCAAACAGGGGAGATCAAAAAATCCCCAGTTCATTACCGGCTCCTGCAGACGTGCGGACGACCGCTATTGACATGTGCCTCAGGCGTTGGCCTGCGACCTCACATAGGCGATATAGCCGCGCACGTCGCCGGCCGGCTCGGCATAGGCCTTGCCGAGCTTCTTCTCGATCGCCGCCATGTAGTCTTTTGCCCATTGGGGCAACGCGTAGTCGATGACGGCGAGGAACTCGAGCGTCGCCGCCAGACGGATGTCGGCGATCGACGGGTCCTTGCCGCCGATGAACGGCTTGCCGTTCCTGAAGAAGGAGTGAAACACCTCCAGCGGCTCGGCTATCGCTTCTATAGCGGCCTTCTGGGCTTCCGACTTCTTGTCGGGATGAGCGTCGCTGTGGCCGACCTCGCCGGCATATTGCGGGAAATTCAGTGCAGGATAGGTGGCGCGCGCCACATAGGGGTAGAGCGTCCCGATCAGGTAGAACATGGCACTGTCGATCATTGCCCGCTTGGCCGGCGCCTTGGGATATAGTTTCTCCAGGCCGTGCTTGTTGGCGAGGTACTGCATAATGGCGCAGCTTTCCCACAAGACACCTCTCGGCAGGCCCTTGTCCTCGATCATCGGCGTAAGATGGGCCGGGTTTCGCGCCATGTATTCGGGCGAGCGCGTGAGGCCCCAGACGTCGGTTTCGGAATGGTCGAGCCCGGCGGCGCGTGCAAACACCCGAACGCTCATATTGTTGACGCTGGGCTTCAGCATGCTGAGCGTGAGCGCCGGCTTTTTCGCCGGTTTCGCTTTGGTCTTCGCGGCCTTTTTGGCGGAGACCTTCGTCGCCGGCTTTGCCACTTTCGCCGCTGACTTGGCGGCGGCTTTGGCCGCCGGCTTCGCTCCTGGCCTGGCTGCCTTGGCCGCGGGCTTCTTTGCACTCATGGTTGCTGTCTTTGCCATTATATCCTCCCTTTGTTCGGCGTGCCGTCAGTACGGATTTTTCGGTGCGCGATCCTCCGACAAGGTCGCGCGTGAGCGCTCGACAAGCGCCTGGATCGCATCGGCAAGGTGCACCTCGGCGATGTTGTAGTCGCCACGCGCGACACGCAGCTTGTGCGCCTGCATCAGCACGTCGGCATGGCTGAAGCCGGCCGGCGGCTCGAAGCGGTAGGAGGCGAGTTCGATCAGCAGGCCGAGCGGATCCTCGAAATAGATCGAGTCCATGAAGCCGCGATCCTTGACGCCGCTGTGTTTGATGCCGCGCTCGTCGAGCCGGGCGACCGCCTGCAGGAAGGTGACGCGCGACACCGCAAACGCGATGTGATGGACGCAGCCCGTATCGGTCGGCGTGCGGCGTTTCTCCGGCGTGCGGCTCTCGTCGGTGAAGACGGTGATCAGCCGGCCATCGCCCGGATCGAAATAGAGATGGCTTTCGGTGGCTTTGTCGAGGTTGGGCTGCTCGAAGATGAAGGGCATGCCGAGTACGCCCTCCCAGAAATCGATCGAGGTCTGACGCCCGGCGCCGACCAGCGTGATGTGATGAACGCCTTGTGACTGCAGCTTCTGCATCTGACTCCTCCCGGCCACGCCGTCTTGCCGCCGAACGGAAGTTCGGATGCCCAGTCGCGCTTGGATCAGCGCCCGGCATGTGACCGCGCCCGGCCTCGCTCGCCTGCGCTCCGCATTCCGCATCCTGCGGGAGTGCGGCCGGAGCTTTGATGAACGGATGCTAGTTCAATCCGAGGCGTTGCGCCAGAAGCGCTGAGTTTCAAGAACTCCACGCAGGCGCCAAGAGCGCGGACGCCTTCGCCGAGCTCGCCGAAACGATCCCTCGCCGGCAGCTGTAATGGTGCGGCAGCCCGCAGGTCGCTGGGTTTCCCGAGCGGCCGGTTTGGCGACGGCAGGTCAAAGGGGCCTCGTTGACGCATGCCGCGCCTGGTTCGGATTACGGGCATCCGTGGCCCCTTAGATGAAAATCACATATTCTTCATCGGCACATCGGGATCGACATGTCCCCCATCGGCAGTGATCTTCAGCCTTGAGAGGTAGTGCTCCCATCCCTTTCGGTGGCTGTCACGCTCCTTTGCGTTCGGCAGTCCGCTATGCGTGAAGCGGATCAGTGTCCCCGCATCCCTCGCGATCAGGTCGATCTCGACATGGCTGGAGCCGGGCGGCACGGTCTCGTTGTCTTCCCAGCCAAAACTGTAGGCGAGACGGTGGACCGGGATCACCTCGGTGAACTCACCGCGCGCCATATGGCGACCACCGACATTGACGAGGAACAGGCCGCCCGGCGATGCATCCAAATTCGCTTCGGTCCCGATCCATCGCACGATCTGGTCCGGATCCGTCAAAAGCGCGAACACGGTCGCTTGTGACGCCGCGACCTCAATCTCTGTGTAAACCGATTCCGCCATCGCTCACTCCAGGTCACATCCGCATCGAATGCCGTGCAAGCGAATATGGGGAGTTGCAAGAAGATGTTCGAGGCGTAAGCATAAGCCGGTGCCGAGTGATCTTCTACCGATGCTTCTCGCAAACTCGCTTTCATTCCTTCTGGACGACGCCGCGCATATTGGCGACGGTGGCCGACTTCTATTGCAGCTCTCAACGCATTTGATGGAAGACGGCTTGCCGATCATCGCCGGCGCACTGGCGCAGGATGCTCCCGACCCGATTATCTCACGCCGCATCTGGCTCTGGCGAGCGCCTGGGGGTGAAGTGGTCGAGGCTTTGGGGATAGGCGCCGACCGCCAGAATGCCGATCCCCGGCTCGTACTGCGGGAGTGGCTTGGCACGACGCGGGCGATCGTGTTCGACGAGCGAGCGGGCGGTGTCGCACCGACTTTGGTGTGGGCGTTCGACCATACTCCGGATGAGGCGCAGTCAGAGCTGCTGCGGCAAATCTCCCGGTTTGCTGCGGCTCCGATGACCGCGCTCGCAGAACGGTCCGCGAAACGCGCATTGCTCGAAGCATATTTGGGAAAGCGCAGTGCAGCACATGTGCTCAACGGTCATTCTCGTCGAGTAAAGGGAGAGACGATCCGGGCTGCGCTTCTGTGCGCGGACCTTCGAGGTTTCACTGATCTATCCGAGGTTTATGATGCAGACGAGATCGTATTGGTACTTGATGCCTGGTTCGATTGCGTCGCCGGCGCGGTGCACGCATTTGGTGGTGAGGTTCTCAAGTTTATAGGTGATGGCGTCCTCGCGATTTTCCCGATTGGCGAGCGCGATGCAAATGCCGCATGTGACGCTGCGGTCCGAGCCGTGAAGGCTACGCGCGCTGGGATAGATCATCTCAACCAAACTCGGCGCCGCAATGGCGGCCCTGAGCTCGGATATGGCATTGGCCTGCATGTCGGCGAGATACTCTGGGGGAATATCGGCACTGCCGGCAGGTTGGACTTCACCGCGATCGGCAAGGCTGTAAATCTTGTCAGCCGCATCGAAGGGCTGTGCAAGCCGTTGGGACGGACGGTGCTCGCGTCGACAGTGTTCGAGGCAGAAACTACCGAGCGGATGATCGCCATGGGCAGTCATCCGCTCGGAGGAATAGCAGGCGCGCAAACGCTTTTCGGCTTGCCGGAATAGATCGAATGGTTGAGCGCGCCGTGGATGTGCCGTTCGCAGCATATCTTAGTATCGTGCGAAGCCATGACTGAGAGAAATTCGAACGGCAAAGAAGCTACGATACTGCAACTGGAGTATGGCGCGTTTAGAGCCCAGCCATGCGCGTCGCGCGCAGCTTCGCTGGCCGGTGCTAAGGGCCGAGTATTCCCGGCATCCACCCTTCAAGGGAGAGGCGCCTTCGCCGAGCTCGCCAAAACGATCCGCCGCCGGCAGCTGTAGCTCAGGTCGGCTCCAGGCGGTGCCGACCAGCGTGATGGACGCCTTGCGATTGTAGTTTCTGTATCTGGGTCCCCCCGCGTGGCATCGACTGCCCTGGTCAGCGCGACGTTCTGCGCGCCGCTAAGCGGTGCCTCAAGACCCATGATGCAATGCTAATGCAATCGGCTCCGCTGCGCCAGAAGCGGCAATGAGCCAAACCCGCCGCGACCTAAGGCGATGGACCGGATTGATGGTTTGCCGAGAGCTTGGAGAGACCTGGTACGCCCAAGGGGAATCGAACCCCTGTTCCCGCCGTGAGAGGGCGGTGTCCTGACCGCTAGACGATGGGCGCGTTCAAGAACCGGCGATATAGGCTGACGGCTGGGAAAAAGCAACTAGGCTCAGGGCCACTGCTCGCACAGACGAAATATCCGCTGCAAGCCTATCGTTTTGGCTCGATCAGGTCCCAGAGATTTCCATAAAGGTCGGCGAAGACCGCGACCGTGCCATAAGCCTCATGGCGTGGCGGTTCGCGGAACTCGACGCCTTTTTCGAGCATCAGCGCATGGTCGCGGGCAAAATCGTCGGTTTCGAGGAACAAAAAGACCCGCCCGCCGGTCTGGTTGCCGACAGCGTGCCTTTGCGCATCGCCGGATGCTTCGGCGAGAAGCAGCCGCGCGCCCCTGCCCTTTGCCCGGCGTGATCGTGACCCAGCGTTTGCCGCCGCCGAGATCGATATCTTCGGTGAGCACAAAACCCAGCCGGTCGACATACCAGGAAATCGCCTCGTCATAATTTGCGACGACAAGCGCGACCGTGGCAATGCTGCGGTGTTCGGCAAAACCGGTCATTTGTTCCTGATCGAAAAACGGCCGACGATGCGGCGCTCGGTAATGTCATAGACGAAGATGGCGCGGCTGCCGTCGGGCAGCTCGGCGTCGATCGAAAGGTGATTGCCAGAGAGCGATTGGCTGACCACCCTGGCGCCGACCGGCAGCACGATGTCGCCGTTGACCGGTTCGCCGATCGGCACCTGGATGTCACTGGTCAACGGCGGGGCGGCAGGCGGCGCGTTGCGCGCTTTGTAGACAAGTGCTGCTATCACCACCATAAGGGCGAGGAATAGCAGGCCGAGATTGATGGCGACGAAGCGGACGAGCTTCCTCCGCACCTTTTCGACCTCGGGGTCGAGCGGCTTTTCCTCGTCTTCGTCGGCAAGCGGCCGGGCCATGGCAGCAGATTCCGGAACTGTTTTCGATGAGCGCTCATAACGAAGAGGTCAGACAATTAATAGGGGCCGGATCGATCGTGCTGGAGGCGGGCGCCGATGCCGCCGGCCAGCGGCTCGACCAATGGCTGGCGGCCAAGCTCGGCCCCGACATGTCGCGCAGCCGGGTGCAGATGCTGATAAAGCAAGGCGCGGTCAGGATCGGCGGCAGGCAGGTCGAAGAGACGAAGCGCAAGATGGCACAAGGTGACAGCGTGTCGGTCGACATGCCGGAGCCTGAACCGGCTGCGCCGCAAGGCGAAGATATTGCGCTGGACGTCCTCTACGAGGACAACGCGCTGATCGTCATCAACAAGCCGGCCGGGCTGGTCGTACATCCCGGCGCCGGCAACTGGACCGGTACGCTGGTCAACGCGCTGATCCATCATTGCGGCGACAGCCTGTCCGGCATCGGCGGCGTGAGACGGCCGGGCATCGTCCACCGCCTCGACAAGGAGACCAGCGGCGTCATGGTCGTCGCCAAGACCGACCGCGCCCACAAGGCGTTGTCGGAGGCCTTTGCCGACCACGGCCTGACCGGCGATCTCGAGCGCGCCTATCTGGCGTTGGTCTGGGGCATACCGGCAAGGCCGACCGGGACGGTCGACGCGCCGCTCGGCCGCGCCGCCGACCGGGTACGCCGTGCCGTGGTGCCGCAAGGCCGGGACGATGCGCGCCATGCCATAACGCATTTCACCGTCGTCGAGCGCTTTGGCGAGCAGCAGCAGGAATTCGCCACGGCGAGCTTGGTCGAATGCCGGCTGGAGACCGGTCGCACCCACCAGATACGCGTCCACATGGCCCATATCGGCCATCCGGTGATTGGCGACCCCGAATACGGCCAGGCTTTCCGCACCAAGGCCAATCGGTTGCCCGAGCCGCTAAAGAGCAAGGTAAAGGCGTTTCCGCGACAAGCTTTGCACGCCCGCCTCCTTGCATTTCGCCATCCCGATACCCATCTAACGATGAGGTTCGAAGCACCGATACCGTGGGACATGGAGGAACTCGTCGACGGCTTCCGCAAGCTCTGAACCAACCACCTGAAAACCTGACCGGCGTTGTTCACTTCAGCGTGACACACTGTTTCGTGTTGAACAAATGCCTGTCTTTCTGGTTTTGTTCCTATATATGTCGGTTGGCGCGAATGTGCCTTTGGCATTCGTGCCACATGCCCGCCGCGTTTCGGGGGCATCACTCCAATAGAGAGGGGGCGCTATCATGGCCCAGTCATTACCCAGTATCGTTTCCGGCGAAGGCGGTCTCAGCCGCTACCTGGAAGAAATCCGCCGCTTTCCGATGCTTCAGCCGCAGGAAGAGTACATGCTCGCCAAGCGCTACGCCGAGCATGAGGACACCACGGCTGCGCACAAGCTCGTCACCAGCCACCTTCGGCTCGTCGCCAAGATCGCCATGGGCTATCGCGGCTACGGCCTGCCGATCGGCGAGGTGATCTCGGAAGGCAATGTCGGCCTGATGCAGGCCGTCAAGAAATTCGAACCGGAGCGCGGCTTCCGTCTCGCCACCTATGCGATGTGGTGGATCAAGGCCTCGATCCAGGAATACATCCTGCGCTCGTGGAGCCTGGTCAAGATGGGCACCACCGCCAACCAGAAGCGCCTGTTCTTCAACCTGCGCAAGGTGAAGGGCAAGATCCAGGCGCTTGATGAAGGCGATTTGAAGCCCGACCAGATCACCGAGATTGCCACCCGGCTGAACGTCTCGGAAGCGGAAGTCGTGTCGATGAACCGCCGTCTGTCGGGCGACGCCTCGCTCAATGCGCCCATCCGGGCCAGTGAAGGCGAGTCCGGCGAATGGCAGGACTGGCTGGTCGACGACCACGAAAGCCAGGAAGAGATGCTGATCGAGCAGGACGAGCTGGAAAACCGGCGCGGCATGCTGTCCGGCGCTCTTGCCGTGCTCAACGACCGCGAACGTCGCATCTTCGAGGCGCGCCGCCTCGCCGATGAGCCGTTGACGCTGGAAGAGCTGTCGGCCGAGTTCGATATCAGCCGCGAGCGGGTGCGGCAGATCGAGGTGCGTGCCTTCGAGAAGGTGCAGGACGCGGTCAAGGCCGCGGCCAAGCGCCAGACGCAGGCGTTGCGCACGATTGAGGCGCAGCCGGCGGCATAAGGCCTCCAAGAGAACCAAAAAAACGGCGGCGTCAGGTAACTGGCGCCGCCGTTTTTTCCAAAGCGCGTCGCGTTCGACCGGCGGCGCCTTCGCGGATGTCCGATCCGCCGCCGTAACTGCCGTAGCCTCGCCATGGCGTCCGCAGACGATCGCATTGATAACGGCATTACCGCAATTTTCCCCAAGCCCTGAAAACCGTAACGCTGCAAGCTGTGGCGTCGATATTCCGGCGCCGACCGGCGCATTCCACAACCCGGCGCCCGCAGCAAGTGGCGCGATAACGGGCCGCTGATAACGGGCCGCTCGGGCTGCCTCAGGCAGTTGGAGCTCGTCTGTTGGAAACGAAAGGCAGTATGACGATGACGATTTCCCCGTTTCTGACCGCTCTTGGATCCGAAGGCCCCCCAGCCGATCGGGCGAAAGACATGGCCCTCTATGGGTGGCTAATTGGAAGCTGGGAAATGGACTCGGTCCACTATCTCGACGACGGCACAACCCAGAAATGGGATGGCGAATGCCATTTTGGCTGGGTGCTCGAAGGCCGCGCGATTCAGGACGTTTGGATCAGGCCCAAGCGCCCTGCGCCGTCCACGATGTACGGCACGACCCTGCGTATCTTCGACCCTGGGATCGATGGCTGGCACATCATATGGAACGACCCGCTCAACCGGGATCACTCGCGCCAGATCGGCCGCGCCGAGGGTAAGGACATTGTCCAGCTCGGCGATGACTCGCGCGGCCTGAAAACTTGTTGGCGTTTCACAGAGATCACTGCCAACAACTTCCATTGGATCGGCGAGGAAAGATCTTCCGAGGGCGACCCTTGGCAAATCACGTATGAACATTTAGCCCGCCGAACAAAACCCTGACGCTGAGTAAACACCTAGCTGGCGTCTGCGCCGCTCCTCATCCGGCTGCCACCACCGTCTTCCCGTATGGACCTATCGGATTCAAACATCGCAAAAATCGAATCAGGATCAATAACTTGGATGACCCGTCGCAGAACGATGAGGGCGGCGCCAAGTTTGGATGGCACTGTAGTGCCAGCGACCCATCTCCTCACAGGCAATCGAGCGGAAACTTCAGATAGCGCCGCCCGTTGGATTCCGGTTCCGGCAGGCGTCCGCCGTTCATGTTCACCTGCAGCGCGTGCAGGATCAGCCGCGGCATCGGCAACGTCCTGTCGCGGGCTTGGCGGAGCGCGACGAAGTCGGCTTCCGTCTTGCCGCCGGCAACATGGATGTTGCCGGCTTTCTGCTCCGCGACCGTGCTTTCCCAGCGCGCTTCACGACCGCCCGGCTGGTAGTCGTGACCGACGAACAGACGTGTCTCGTCCGGCAGCGCCAGGATGTCCTCGATCGAACGCCAGAGCCGCTCGGCACTGCCGCCCGGAAAGTCTGTCCTGGCGGTGCCGCTGTCCGGCATGAACAACGTGTCGTGGATGAAGGCGGCGTCGCCAATGACGTAAGTGATCGAGGCCAGTGTGTGGCCCGGCGAGAACAGCACTCTCGCCGGAAGGCCGCCGACCGAAAAAGTTGCGCCATCGGCGAATAGCCTATCCCATTGCGAACCGTCGGCGGAGAATTCCGGCCAGTTGTAGATCACCTTCCACAATTTCTGGACGTCGATGACCTTTTCGCCGATTGCCGTCGGCGCTCCGGTTCTCCCCCTCAAATAATGGGCGGCAGAGAAATGATCGGCATGCGGATGTGTGTCGAGGATCCACTCGACCTCCAGCCCGCTTTCCCTGACGAAGTCGAGCAGGGCGTCGGCGTTCTTCGTTGCCGTTGCACCGGACCTTTCGTCGAAGTCGAGCACCGGATCGATGATGGCGCATTTGCGGGTCGCCATGTCGGCGACCACATACTGGACGGACCCGCTCGGCTCGTCATAGAAGCCGGTGACCTGCGACCTGGCCGATAATGCGTCCAATCCCAGCCTCCTTCGCCCCTCACCACGGCAGGAAGGATTTTCTCTGCCACGGCAAATGAAAGGCATGGTTGTCCGTCAACCAGGCACCGTCAAGCACCCCATGCTCATAGGGCCCGGGAAAACCGAAAATTCTCCGTGCCGCCCCTGCCTGCTCAGGCGGAAGGCTGCTTGGTCTTCCTGAGATATGGCAGGATCGTCTCGTAGGCACCGAAGCGCTTGATGGCATCCTCATTCGAGACGGCAGCGGTGATGATGACGTCCTCGCCCTGCTTCCAGTTCGCCGGCGTCGCCACCTGGTGCTTGGCGGTCAGCTGCATGGAATCGATGGCGCGCAGGATTTCGTCGAAGTTGCGGCCCGTCGTCATCGGATAGGTGAGAACCAGCTTGATCTTCTTGTCGGGCCCGATGACGTAGACCGAACGCACCGTGGCATTGTCCGCCGGCGTGCGGCCTTCCGAGCTCTCGCCGGCACCCGCCGGCAGCATCTCATAAAGCTTGGCGACCTTGAGATCCTTGTCGCCGATCAGCGGGTAGTTCAGCGAATGGCCGGTCGCGGTCTTGATATCGTTCTGCCACTTTTCGTGGCTTTCGACGGGATCGACCGAGATGCCGATGATCTTGACGTTGCGCTTCCTGAACTCGCCTTCGAGCCCGGCCATCGTGCCGAGTTCGGTCGTGCAAACCGGCGTAAAGTTCTTCGGATGACTGAACAATACCGCCCAGCCGTCGCCGATCCATTCATGGAAGCTGATCGGTCCTTGCGTGGTCTCAGCGGTGAAGTCCGGTGCGATGTCGTTGATGCGAAGGCTCATGGCGTGTCCCTACCTGTTTGGCTTGCCGCTGGCATTGAACGCCCCACCGGCGTTGCTTGCATTTCTAACACTGCGGCGTCATCCTTCAAGTGGCTGTTGACGCTAGGATAGTGGCCGGCCTCAAAAAAATTTTTGTCACTTAGGCGGGAAATACAGCAGTGATTTCCGCGCTGGCGAAAAAGCACCGGAGGTTGGTTAAACGCGCAGGCATTTCCGCCGATTGTTCGGCTCAGATGCTGCCCATTCCGCCGTTAAGTGGCGTCGGGTCGATGAGGCGACGCGCCGCGCTACGCCTTGTTCACTGCCAGCGTCGTCGCCAGGTCTTCCATGCGCTGGGCCAGCGCGCCGAGCGCCCCGGTCAGCACGGAATCGTTCTTGTCGGCCTTGGTCAGTGCATCGTCGCGCGTCTTGCGCAGCGTCAGCACTTCGCTTTCCATGCCCTTGACCCGCTTTTGCAGTTCCGAAAGCTCGTCCATGACCATGATGCCGGCCATCACGGTCAGTCGCTGGTCGCCGATCTCGCCAAAAGAATCCTTCAGATGCGAGACATAGCGGTCGAAGCGCTCGGCAAGATCGATCAGATGCTCTTCCTGCCCCTCGTCGCAGGCCATCCGATATTGCTTGCCGTCGATGGAAACCGTGACTTGTGCCATTAGCCTACCTGTCCAGTACCGCGCGGATGGTCTCCATGGCTGTCACCAGCCTTCGCGACACTTCTTTGTTGGCATCTTCCAGCCGTTCGGCGCGAGCTTCGGAATTGTCGAGCTCCTGCGCCAGCCGCGAGCGGTCGGCGTTCATCCGCTGCACTTCGGCCTCGGCTTCCGAATAGTCCCGCTCGTGCTCGAGCTTGGCCGCGACGGCGTTTTCCAGCCCTTCGATGGCCTTACCCAGCCTGGCAATGACTTCCTTGAGGGTCGTTTCCCCGGTCATGGCTTTCGTCCTGCGCCCTGCCCATCACCGAATCATCCACGTTCAGAACGCGTTATCCCTGAAACATTACCCGTCGTGTGAACCGCACGTCAATAAAGCTGTCGCGACTGTCCCCTGCTAACGCTAATGTAAGTCGCGCATGGCCATCACAAGACCGGCAAAAGTACACCGATTTGTTGACTAAAAGGCCGCGCCTGCTATGTGTCGCGCACCCTTTTCAAGGGCTTTCCCAAGGCCCAAACCCCCATTTTGGAGGAAGCATGACCTCGCGCGAACAACATGACCGGATGGCCAATGCGATCCGTTTTCTCGCCATGGACGCCGTCGAGAAGGCAAATTCCGGCCACCCCGGGCTGCCCATGGGCTGCGCCGACATCGCCACGGTGCTGTTCACCCGCTTTCTCAAATACGATCCGAAAAACCCGCATTGGCCGGACCGCGACCGCTTTATCCTGTCGGCCGGCCACGGCTCTATGCTGCTTTACTCGCTGCTCTATCTGACCGGCTACGAAGACATCACCATCGACCAGATCAAGCAGTTCCGCCAATTGGGGTCGAGGACGGCGGGCCACCCGGAATACGGCCATGCCGCCGGCATCGAGACGACGACCGGCCCACTCGGCCAGGGCCTTGCCAATTCGGTCGGCTTCGCGCTCGGCGAGCGCATCATGAATGCCGCTTTCGGCAAAGATCTCGTCGACCACTACACCTATGTGCTGGCCGGCGACGGCTGCCTGATGGAAGGCGTATCCCAGGAAGCCATCGCGCTTGCCGGGCATCTGAAGCTGAACAAGCTGATCGTCTTCTGGGACAACAACAACATCTCGATCGATGGCCCGGTGTCGCTCGCCGATAACACCGATCAGGTCGCCCGCTTCCAGGCGTCCGGCTGGAATGCCAGCCATATCGACGGCCAGGACCCGGAAGCGATCGCCTATGCCATCGAAGCGGCCCGCCACTCCGACAAGCCGACGATGATCGCCTGCAAGACGACGATCGGCTTCGGCGCACCGACCAAGGCCGGTACCAACAAGGCCCATGGCTCGCCGCTCGGCGCCGAGGAAATCGCTGGCGCCAGAAAATTCTTCGGCTGGGATTATCCGCCCTTCGAGGTTCCGGCCGATATTCTCGACGCATGGCGTACCGCCGGGCGGACCGGCGTCAAGGCGCGCACCGACTGGGAAAGCCGGCTTGCCAAGGCCGACGCCAAATTGCGCGCAGAGTTCGAACGCCGCATCAGTGGCACGCTGCCGGCCAACTTCGACGCCGTCATTGGCGACTACAAAAAGAAGCTCGCCGCCGACAAGCCGAAGGTCGCCACCCGTAAGTCATCGGAAATGGCGCTGGAGGTCATCAACGGCGCAGTGCCCGAAACCATCGGCGGCTCGGCCGATTTGACCGGCTCCAACAACACCAAGACCAGCCAGACCAAGAACATCACCGCCGACGATTATGGCCAGCGCTATGTCCACTACGGCATTCGTGAGCACGGCATGGCGGCCGCGCTCAACGGGCTGACGCTGCATGGCGGCATTATCGCCTATGGCGGCACGTTCATGTGCTTTTCCGATTATGCCCGTCCGGCGATGCGGCTTGCCTCGTTGATGGGCATCCGCTCGATCTTCGTCATGACCCATGATTCGATCGGCCTGGGCGAAGACGGCCCGACCCATCAGCCGGTCGAGCATCTGGCAGCACTTCGCGCCATCCCGAACCACAATGTCTTCCGTCCGGCCGACGCGGTCGAAACCGCGGAATGCTGGCAGTTGGCCATTGAGTCGGAAAAGACGCCTTCGACATTGGCGCTGACCCGGCAGAACCTGCCGACGGTACGCAACGACTTCGTTGCGGAAAACCTCAGCAGCCGCGGCGCCTATGAACTTGCCGCCGCGAGCGGTGAAGCCGCGGTGACGATCTTCGCTTCGGGCTCCGAGGTCGAGATCGCGCTGGCCGCCCGCGAGGCGTTGGAAAAGCACGGCCATGCGACCCGCGTCGTCTCGGTGCCGTGCTTCGAATTGTTCGATAAGCAGAGCGCCGACTATCGCAGCAGGACGATCGGCAATGCGCCGCTCAAGATTGCCATCGAAGCCGGCATCCGCCAGGGCTGGGATCACTTCATCGGCACCGACGGCATCTTCATCGGTATGACCGGCTTTGGCGCCTCCGGCACCATCGAACAGCTCTACCCTCATTTCGGCATCACCGCCGAAGCAACGGTGAAGGCGGCGGAAGCCCGTCTGCACGGCAAATGAAGGTGAGCCCGCCCGGCAAGGGCTGGCATAGCGGTTTTGCCGGGCGGTGGAGCATTAATCGATTTAAATCCAAGCCTCGGCGGCTGGATTCTTTGCCCGTCCGCCGTTATGAAGCTGCGGACTTGATCTTCGGCCTCCAGCTCCCAGGGAGAGAACAATGACCGTCAGAGTTGCCATCAACGGATTCGGCCGCATCGGCCGCAACATCCTGCGCGCCATCCATGAATCCGGCCGCAAGGATATCGATGTCGTCGCGGTCAACGATCTCGGCCCGGTCGAGACCAACGCGCATCTGCTGCGCTTCGACAGCGTGCATGGCCGCTTTCCGCATGAGGTGACGGTTGACGGCGACCAGATCATCGTCGGCAAGGAAAAATTCAAGGTCACCGCGATCAAGGATCCGACGCAACTGCCCTGGAAGGAGCTCGGCATCGACATCGCGCTCGAATGCACCGGCATCTTCACCGCCCGCGACAAGGCCGTCGCCCATCTGACCGCCGGCGCCAAGCGCGTTCTCGTCTCCGCTCCGGCAGAGGGCGCCGACCTCACCGTCGTCTATGGCATCAACCACGACAAGCTGACCAGGGACCACATCGTCATCTCGAACGCCTCCTGCACCACCAACTGCCTGGCGCCACTGGCGGCCGTGCTGAATGAGGCGGTCGGCATCGAAAAGGGCATGATGACGACGATCCATTCCTACACCGGCGACCAGCCGACGCTGGACACCATGCACAAGGACCTCTACCGCGCCCGTGCTGCCGCGCTGTCGCAGATTCCGACCTCGACCGGTGCCGCCAAGGCCATCGGCTTGGTACTGCCCGAGCTCAAGGGCAAGCTCGACGGCATCTCCATCCGCGTGCCCACGCCGAACGTTTCGCTCGTCGATTTCAAGTTTATCGCCAAGCGGCCGACCACCGTCCAGGAGATCAATGACGCGGTGATCGCCGCTTCAAACGGCAAGCTGAAGGGCATCCTCGCCGTTACCCGTCACCCCAATGTTTCGATCGACTTCAACCACGATCCGCATTCTTCGATCGTGGCGCTCGACCAGACCAAGGTCATGGACGGCAACTTCGTTTCGGTGCTGTCGTGGTACGACAATGAGTGGGGCTTCTCGAACCGCATGGGCGATACCGCCGTCGCCTTCGGCAAGACCATCGCCTGATCGCAGAACCATCTTCTCGACCTTGAAGACGCCCGGCTCAGTCCGGGCGTTTTTCGTTGCAGCACGAACCGCCAACGCACGCTCTGCTGCTCGGGGATGCCAAAACTTTCGACGATCGGCAGCGTGGGGCAAAAAGCCACGCTGCTGCCTTGCAGCGGCCATGTCTTCGCCCCACTCTCCCGTGATGCCGGAGCATATCGACTAGGGGCGACCAACGAATGGAGCATGGTATCTATCTGGTGACGCTTGTTGGAGCAGCACTTGTCGTTGCCGCCGCGTTTTCGAGCTTGATCGCCTTCCGTTTCGGCGCCCCTCTCCTGCTGCTGTTTCTCTGCATCGGCCTCGCTACCGGAACCGACGGTCTCGGCATCCACTTCGACAACGCCCGAGTTGCTTATTTTGCCGGCTCGTTGGCGCTGGCGGTCATCCTTTTCGATTCCGGCTTCGGTACGCCGCTCAACGCCTTGCGGCAGGCGGCCGGGCCGGCGCTGTCGCTGGCGACATTCGGCGTCCTTTTGACCACCGGCCTGTTCGGCGCCGCCGCCTATTATCTGCTCGACCTGACCTGGCTGGAATCCTTCCTGCTCGGTGCCGCCGTCGCCTCGACCGACGCCGCGGCGGTGTTCTTCCTGCTGCGCGCCGGCGAGATCAATTTGCGCGAGCGCGTGCGGTCCACGCTCGAGGTGGAGTCCGGCACCAATGACCCGATCGCCATCTTCCTCACCATCACGCTGGTCGAGGTCATTGCCGCCAACACCCACCCCGAGGCAAAGGTGCTGGTTACCGATCTTGCCGTCGGTTTCCTGGTCAACATGGGCCTCGGTGCGGTCATCGGCATTCTCGGCGGCATGGCCATTGTGCGTCTTGTCGATCGCCTCAATCTCGATCACGGCCTGTTGCCGATCTTCGTACTGACGCTGTCGCTGATGGTGTTTGCTGCCGCCGGCGCCGTCGGCGGCTCCGGCTTCCTGGCGGTCTATCTCGCAGGCCTGATTGCCGGCAATTCCGATATCCGGGCCGTCACCATCCTCAAGCGCTTCCAGGACGGCATGTCGTGGCTGGCGCAGATCATCATGTTCCTGATCCTCGGCCTGTTCGCGACGCCTTCGCAATTTCCGGCGATCCTGGTGCCGGCAGTGCTGCTCGGCCTGTTCCTGATATTTGTGGCACGGCCAATCGCGGTCTGGCTGTGCCTGGTGCCGTTCCGCCTGCCACGCCCGGAAGTCGCCTTTGTCTCATGGGTTGGCCTGCGTGGCGCCGTGTCGATACTGCTTGCCATCACGCCGCTGCTCGGCGGCCTGGAGAACGGCCGCCTCATCTTCAACACCGCCTTCATCATCGTGCTGGTCTCGCTGATCATCCAGGGATGGACCGTCGGGCCGCTGGCGCGCCGCCTCGGCCTTATCGTGCCCGCCCGCCTGGGACCGCTCGACAAGGTCGAATTGGAACTGCCGGGCTCCGCCCATCATGAGCTTCTCGCCTACCGCGTGGCACCCGGCAGCCCGGTGGCGCGCGGCGAACGCATTCCGCGCTGGGCGCGGCCATCGCTTGTGTTGCGCGACGGACGCTCGATGCGCTTCCAGGATATGGGCCGGCTGGCGGCCGGCGACCACGTCTACATCTTCGTGCCGGACCGCTATCCGCGCCTGCTCGACAAGCTGTTCGCCAGCCGCGCCGTCGTCGATCCCGAGGATGCGGATTTCTTCGGCGCCTTCGCTGTCGATCCGTCACGCTCCGCCGAGGAACTGGAGACCGCCTATGCGCCGGGCCTGACCGAAGCGGAACGCAAGCTCAGCATCGGCGACCTGGTCACTACGCGGCTCGGCGGCCACGCCGAATACGCCGACCGCGTGCTGCTCGGTCCGATCGAGCTGATCGTGCGCGACGTCGACGACAAGGGCAGGATCACCGGCCTTGGCCTGTCCTTCGAGCCGACCGCGCCGGTGGCACGCGTTCCGGTGTTCCTCAGCGCCGGCGAAATCCGCGACCGCATCGCCGCCTTCATCCGCAACCGGCGCAAGCCGGCCGAAGCGCAGGCGGTCGAGGCGGCGGCCGAGCTGGAACCGGTTCCGCAGCCCGTGGCGGAAAAGGCAACTGGCGAAGGCTGACCGCTGTCGACGCTAGCCGCGGAACCCTGCCGCCGAGGGTTGAAGAATGGCCCGGCAACTGGCGTGGCGAGCCATATGGTCCGACATCGCCGGAGTTTCCGATCGGCTGCTCCAAGGCATCTGGCCGAACAGTCGGCAATTCTCCGTGACTGTACGGCGCCATGGGGGCGCTTTAATTGTTGCGGGCCGCTACGAACTGCGCCGCTTGTTTCAGAAGCGCGGCTTGTGCGCCAAAAGGCTCGAGCAGCGCATGAGCCTGGTCGACGAGGCCCTGGAGCTGGTCCCGCGCCCAGCCCGGTCCGTGCAGCGCGACCAGCGTCGCCTTGCCGGCCGCGGCATCCTTGCCCGTGGCCTTGCCCATCTGATGCGCGTCGGCGGTCAGGTCGAGCAGATCGTCGGCAAGTTGAAAGGCAAGCCCAATCGCCGAACCAAATTCGGCCAGCCTTTCGCGGTCGCCCGACGGCGCGCCGGCAAGGATGGCTCCCGCTTCGCAGGCAAAGCGGATCAGCGCACCGGTTTTCATCGCCTGAAGCCGGATGATGCCCGCCTCGTCCGGCCGGCTTTGTTCGGCCTCGAGATCGAGCATCTGGCCGCCGACCATGCTTCCCGCCCCGGCGGCACGGGCCAGTGCCAGCACCAGCGCTGCCCTGCGCTCGGCCGGCAGCATTGTCGCCTCGTCGGCAAGGATGTCGAAGGCAAGTGTCAGCAAGGCGTCGCCGGCAAGAATGGCGGTCGCCTCATCGAAAGCCCTGTGCACGGTCGGCTGGCCGCGGCGCAAATCGTCGTCGTCCATAGCCGGCAGATCGTCATGGATGAGCGAATAGCAGTGCACGCATTCGAGCGCCGCCGCCACGCGCAGCGCCGCCTCGCCGTCGGCTGAAAACAGTGCAGCACTTTCCATAACCAGGAAGGGACGCAGTCGTTTGCCGCCGTTCAGCACGCCATGTCGCATTGCCGCCATCAGGCGTTCGGGCCGCGCGACCTCGCCTGAAAGCGTGCGTCCGTCGAGCAACCGCCTCAGCAGCGCCTCGAGCGGAACTGCCCGGGCAATAAGTGCAGCTTCGAACGCCATTTGGTCGTCTTTCGTCATGGTCGGGAGCGGTAGCCGACACTCAGACGTTGCGCAAGAAGCCAAGCGCCATTATGCCGGGGGCAGGGAGTAGCGCGGACTGGGTGGCTTGGCGGAACCGATCGTCGATCACGAAACCGAAGGGTTGGACATGGCGAGACCGAGACGCGGCAGCCGCATCGGTCTTCAACGCTGGGTCCGGCGCGGCATCGCCGTCGCCGTCGTGCTGGCGCTGGTGCCGGTGCTGCTGACCTTCCTGTACCTGCCGTCATTCGTGCATCCGGTGTCGACATTGATGCTGAAGGACCTGGCGACGTTTTCCGGCTACGATCGGCGCTGGGTTTCCATCGACGATGTCGCGCCGGTGCTGGCATATTCGGTCATCATGTCGGAGGACGGGCAGTTCTGTTTCCATCGCGGCGTCGATCTGGGCGAGTTGCGCGGCGTCGTCGACGATGCGCTCGCCGGCGAGATGACACGTGGCGCCTCGACCATCACCATGCAGACGGTAAAGAACCTTTATCTATGGTCGCGGCCGTTGGGCTCGGTCCGTAAGGTCGTCGAACTGCCGCTGGCCGTCTATTTCGATGCGGTGCTGTCGAAACGGCGGATCATGGAGATCTACCTCAACATCGCCGAATGGGGACCGGGCGTCTACGGCATCGAGGCCGCCGCCCAGCATCATTTCGGCGTCTCGGCAAAACAGCTGTCGCGCCGGCAGGCAGCGCTGCTTGCCGTCACCTTGCCGAACCCGATCGTGCGCAATCCAGCGAAGCCAGGGCCGGGACTGAGGCGGCTTGCCGCGTTGATCGAGCGGCGCGCGGGCCGCGCCGGCGCCTATGTCGGTTGCCTGCGATAGTGTCAAAAAAAAACACGGCGACGCTGGCCAAAACGCCATCGGGCGTGTATAGGCAGCCGACTTTCTCAGATTCCGGCCCCTGATGTGGCCCTTTCACGAGGGCCGCCGGGGCGTTTTGACCATGTAGTGGAGCATATCCATGGCCGTTCCGAAACGAAAAACCTCTCCGTCGAAGCGCGGCATGCGCCGTTCCGCCGACGCACTGAAGGCCCCGACCTATGTCGAGGACAAGAACTCCGGCGAGATGCGCCGTCCGCACCACATCGACCTGAAGACCGGCATGTATCGCGGTCGCCAGGTTCTGGAGCCGAAGGAAAGCTGAGAGAGCTTTCGACGGTTTACAGGTTGCGAAACGACCGGCCATTGGCCGGTCTTTTTGCGTTTGCGACAACTGATCGTATCAGCCGGGCCTGACATTGTTGTTTCACGGCGTCTTTGTCCGTGTTTATCGGTCGCACGAAAATTCTTGACGGCGAACGCCGGGCGCACTCTACAAAGATCAGTCCAACCGGAGCCGCCACATGTTCGGTGCCATCCCGCTGCTGATCGTGCCTTTCATCCTCTACAATCTCGGGCTTCTAGGAATATTCGGCAGCGGCGACGATCCGTGGGCGACCGAAATGTTTTCGGTCCGGATGATGTCGGGTGGCGTGTTCTCGATGACCCTGGGCGATCTCATCGTGCTGATCGCACTGATCTTCTTGTTCGTCGAAGTGGTGAAGTCGACGCGTACGACAAATGCCTCGATCATGGACCACCTTTTGTCGACCTTCGTCTTTGTGGCCTATCTGGTCGAGTTCCTGCTGGTGAAGGGCGCCGCCCATTCTGTTTTCTTCACACTGATGGTCATAGCGCTGATCGACGTGCTGGCCGGCTTTTCGGTGTCGATGCGGTCGGCCAGCCGCGACATCAATATGAATTAAGGATCCCGGCTCAGCCCGGGTCGGCGCTAAAGCCAGCCGCCTCGATGCCGGCGATGGCTGCCGTTTCGTCATTGTCGGACGTGTCGCCGGAAATGCCGACGGCGCCGATGATCGTGCCGGCATCGTCGCGGATCAGCACGCCGCCGACGACCGGCAGGACGCGCCCGCCCGACACGTCGGAGACGCCGGCGATCAGATGCGGGCGCTCCTTGGCGAAGGCTTCCACCCGGCGCGAGCCCATGCCGATAGCGAGCGCGCCATAGGCCTTGCCGGCCGACATTTGCGGACGCAGGAACGACGCGCCGTCCTGACGCTGGAACGCGACCAGATGGGCGCCGGCGTCGAGCACCGAGACGCCAAGCGGCCTGAGCTTGAGCTCGGCACCCTTGGCAAAGGCGGCGGCGATGATTTCAAGGGCTTTGTCGAGCGTCAGTGCGGTCATGGCCGTCTCCTAAACGCGCCAGTTATCAACTGGCAGAACAGATCGGGGTGAAACTGTTTCGCGAACGAAAGGAAGCAGTGGATCCAGGGAGCGCCGGCTTATTTCTTCCTGGCGCGAGGCTTCTTCACCGGCGCCGGAGGCGCATTGGCCAGGTCTTCCGCTTCCTTGGCAAGGCGCAGCGCCCGCAGCTTGTTGGTTTTGGCTTGGCGGGCGTCGCTCTCGGCGACATATTCCGCCATCGCCTTCTGGCGCACCGTGGCTGCCTCTTCCTGTTTCTTGAAACGCAAATCGGCCCGCGCACGGGCAGTGTCCTTAGAGTTCTCGACCAAGAGCGTTATCCAATCCCGTAAATTATCTTCAGTCCTTTGATAGCAGAGCCAGCCCGCAATTGGGAAAATAAGTTGGTCATGGCGCTGGATCGCAGCCGACTCGCTCCGCCTTGCGGGCGACCGCCGCATCGTATCCGGCCTGCAAGATCGCGCGGACAGTGGGTCCAGTTGGCGCGGGAGATGTGCCCAGATGCTCGTAGCGCAACTCGTTCATGAACTGCTCCCACATCGGCGGGCCGCCTTTTTCCAGAAGCTCGGCACGGATCGAGAGCTCGTCGCTGACCGGCAGCCAGACGCGGCCCCAGGCGCCGAGATGGGCCAGGATCGGCACCAGCGTAATCGCCATTTCGGTCAGGCTGTAGATCGCCTTTTGCTTGTGGGAGGGATCGCCCGTCTTGGTCAGCATGCCGAGCTCCATCAGCCGCTTCAGCCGGTCGGCGAGGATGTTGGAGGCGATGCCCTCCATCGAGCCGTTGAGCAGTTCGCGAAAGTGGCGTCTGCCGCCGAAGATGATGTCGCGAAGGATGATCAGGCTCCACCGGTCGCCGAACACTTCGAGCGACAGGTTGATGGGGCATCCGGACCGACGATCGATGTTCATGCGAATCTCCAAAACCGGTTGCATTATTGTATCGGTTTTAATATCGTGCAACTGATTGCGAATTGCAATCAGATTGGAAGCCCACGGAGGAGAGCCATGAAAAGCGCCGGACACCCCGAAATCGTATCCCAGACCTTCGGCGACCCGGCCCATCCGGCGGTGTTGTTGATCATGGGCGCGATGGCTTCCATGCTTTGGTGGCCCGAAGCGTTTTGCCGGAAGCTGGCCGGCGAGGGTCGCTTCGTGATCCGCTATGACAATCGCGATACCGGCCGTTCGACCAAATACGCGCCGGGCGAGCCGCCTTATACATTCGACGACTTGGCGGAGGATGCTATCCGCGTCCTTGACGACCATGGAATGCGAAAGGCGCATATGGTCGGCATGTCGATGGGCGGCATGATCGCGCAGCTCGTGGCGTTGAAATACCCGTCGTGTGTCACTTCGCTGACGGTGATCAGCAGCTCGCCCTTGGGCATCGATACGTCGGATCTGCCCGGAACCACCGAGGCCTATAAGAGACATTCGGCCGAAGGCGCGAAGGTCGACTGGGCGAACCGGGGCCAAGTGGTCGATTTCATCGTTAAGGACGCGCATGCGCTCACCGGTGCGGCGCACTCTTTCGACGAGCAGCGAACACGGGCTTTCGTCGAAGAAGATTATGACCGGTCCGGCGGTTTTCTAAGTGCGACCAATCATTTCATGCTCAAGAGTGGCGAAGATGGGAGCGGCGAGGACTGGACCGGTCGGCTGCGCGACATGAAAATCCCGCTCCTTGTTATCCACGGCACCGACGATCCCATCTTTCCAGTCGAGCATGGCGCCGCTCTTGCCGACGCGGTCGCCGGTGCAAGGCTGCTCCGGATCGAGGGCGGCGGCCACGAGCTGCATCCCGACGACTGGGCCGCGATCATCGATGCCATCGTCGCCCACAGCCAGGCCAGATAGTTATCCGACCCCGACGCCGCGAGACAAACAACCCAAGGAACGACAAACAATGTCCCTGATTATGCACCTTCATCCACTGGCCTCCTTCTGCTGGAAACCGCTGATCGCGCTCTATGAGAACGGCACGCCATTCACATCCGTCGTTGTCGATCTCGGCAATGAACAGTCGCGCGCGGCGTTTCTGAAATTGTGGCCGCTCGGCAAGATGCCGGTGCTGCGCGATGAAGCGCTGGACCGGACCGTACCGGAATCGACGATCGTCATCGAATATCTCAACGCGTATTATCCTGGGCCAGTCGAACTGATCCCCGCCGATTTCGATCTCGCTCGCCAGACCCGGCTCGCCGACCGCTTCTATGACTTCTACGTCCAGGAACCGATGCAGAAGATCGTTGGCGACCGGCTGCGGCCGGAGGGCAAGACCGATCCGTTCGGCGTCGAGCAGGCCCGCACCCAGCTGCGCAGCTCCTACGCGATCATTGAACAGGACATGCAGTCGAGGACATGGGCGGTGGGCGCGAGCTTCACCATGGCCGACTGCGCTGCCGCCCCCGCGCTGTTCTACGCCAACAAGGTCGAGCCGTTCGGAGACGAATATCCTGCGGTCAGGCGCTATCACGACCGGTTGCTACAACGCCCCTCGGTTGCCCGTGTGATCGAGGAAGCGCAGCCTTATTTCAAGCTCTTCCCCTACAACAATGGCTAGAGTGGTTCATCGTTTCACGGAAACGCCGAACCGCTCTATCTGTTTGTTCTTGCGCAATTCCGGACGGAAAACCGTTTCATACTTTTTCCTGGAATTGCTTTGGCCTGAAGCTGCATAGTTGCCGACGTGCTGACGACGCCCCTCAGCTTCCGGATGAACCGAGCTGCTCCGCATCCCAGAACTGGTCGAGCCAGATGTTGAGCTTCAGGAAGCCGGCGTTGCTGACCGTGTAGACGCGTCTGGTGCCTTCCGGCTTGGCGTTGACCAGCCCGGCATCAAGCAGCACCTTCAGGTGCTGCGAAACGGCCGGGCGGGACACCGGCAAGCCGGATGCCAATTCGTTGACGGTCTTCGGTCCGCGCCGGAGCTCTTCCAAGAGATGGCGCCGGTTGGGATCGGCAATCGCCATGAAGGCGTCGGAAAGCATCATGCCTTATTTGTGGGGCAAAGCGCCTCGAATCTCAACCGTCGGTTTCAGCTTTTCTGCGCGGGTCGAGCCGCAACGCTTCCGGCGTTACCGAGCGATCGGCCGGCTGGGTCTTGAAGGCATCGCGGCCTTCGATCGGCACCGGCGCGCGACGGCTGATGCGCAGCAGCGTGTAGCCGGCCAGGCAGAGATGCGCGAGCGCAGTGGCCAGGAACAGCCCCTCAGGGCGCATCCAGCCCATCAGGCCGGCGGCCAGCAGCGGACCGATCATCGTGCCGAAGCCATAAAGCAGCAGCAGGCCGCCCGACACTTTGACGAAGTCCTCCGATCGCGCATGGTCATTGGCATGCGCCACCGCGATCGAATAGAGCGTGTAGGCGAAGGCGCCGTAGGCGGCGGTGCAGACGATGACGAAGACGCCGGAGCGCGGTTCGAACAGGAAGATGGCGATGGCAAACAGCGCAGCGCCGAAAGCCGCGCCCGCCAGCACGAAACGACGGTCCGTCGTGTCGGAGAGCCGCCCGGCCGGAAGCTGCATGGCGGCGCCGGCGATGACCACCAGGCTCATCATCAGCGCGATCTCGGCCGTCGAGATGCCGATGCGCGCTCCATAAACGGCACCAAGCGTGCCCCAGGCGCCGTTGGCAATGCCGATCAGCACGCAGGCGATCGCCGATACCGGCGAATTGATGTAGAGCCCTTTGACGTCAAGCGACACGTCCTGCAGCGGCTTGGGATGCGACGCCGTCGAGACCGCCGTCGGGATCAGCGACAGGCAGAACAGAATGCCGGTGATCATGAACAGCGACGCCGATTTCACATCGCCGCCGGCAACGATCATCTGACCGCCCATGATCGAGGCATAGGTGACCATCATGTAGAGGCCGAAGACGGTGCCGCGGTTTTCGTTGGTGGCCTTCTCGTTGAGCCAGCTCTCGATCACCATGAAGGCGCCGGCCATGGTGAAGCCGGTGAAGGCGCGCAACAGGATCCAGGTATATTCGTCGATGATCAGACCGGTGAGCAGTGCTACGATCGCTCCCGATGCGGCGAAGGCGCCGAAAGCCCTGACATGACCGGCGCGGCGCACGATGCGTGGCGCAAAGAAGCAGCCGGTGACGAAGCCGCCAGCCCAAGCCGTGCCCATCAGGCCGAGCGATGCTGTCGAGAAGCCCTCCACCTGACCACGCAGCGGCAACAGCAGACCGTGCAGTCCGGATGCCGCCAGCAGGAACGCGGTGCCGCGCAGCAGCGAGAGAATCGGTCTGTAGCTTGCGAACATTTTTCAATCCGGCTGGGGTTTAAGGCACAAGTCTGGAGACAGCGGCATTCGGGCTTTTCGGCGGCGTGCCCGAGCTTTTGGAATTACCCGCCGTACTATCCGCGGCGAAACAGCGCCTCTGCCGCCGACTTGGTGGAGTCCTTGGTCTTGAGCTCGGCTTCCAGCCGGGCGATCTCGTCGCGCAGGATGCCGATCCGCTCGGACAATTCATCGACGGAAAGCAGCGACAGATCCTGCCCGATCTCGTGCGGGCGCGCTTTCTTCTTGGGTTCGTCGTCGAAGATCGCCATCGTCGCTCCTCCGTGATTGCCCATTTGCCTGATTTGCCAATGAGCATACATAGGGCAGGGGTATGGATGCAAATGGCCGGCAACAGCTGGCACGAGAAACCGGCGAAGCACGACGGGAAAATTCATGGCGAACGCACAGAAAATTCCGGCGAAGATGATGGCGATCGCCATATCGGAACCGGGCGGGCCGCGGGTGCTGAAACCGGAAACCCGCGACGTACCGGTTGCCGGTTCCGGTGAGATCCTGATCCGGGTGCGGGCCGCCGGCGTCAACCGGCCGGACGTGCAGCAGCGCAAGGGCGCCTATCCGCCACCGCCGGGAGCGTCAGATCTGCCGGGCCTGGAAGCAGCAGGCGAAGTCGCTGCCCTTGGTGACGAGATATCGCGCTGGCGCGTCGGCGACCGGGTGTGTGCGCTGACGGCGGGCGGCGGCTATGCCGAATATGTCAGAGTGCACGCCGGCAGCGTGCTGCCGCTGCCCGCCGGCTTTACCTACACCGAAGCGGCGGCGCTGCCGGAAAACTACTTCACCGTTTGGCACAATGTCTTCGAGCGCGGCAGCCTGAAGAGCGGCGAGACGCTGCTCGTGCATGGAGGCTCGTCGGGTATCGGCACGACGGCGATCCAGCTTGCTGCCGCTTTCGGCGCCTATGTCATCACCACCGCCGGGAGCAAGGAGAAATGCGACGCCTGCCTCAAGCTCGGCGCCGACCGGGCGATCAACTACCGCGAGGAGGACTTCGTCGCCGCAGTCAAGGAGGCAACCGGCGGCAAGGGCGCCAATGTCATCCTCGACATGGTCGGCGGCGACTATGTGGCGCGGAACTATGAGGCTGCAGCCATAGAAGGCCGCATCGTCCAGATCGCGACGCAGGGCGGAGCGGTGGCGAGCGCCGATTTCTTCAAGATCATGGCAAAGCGGCTCGTGCACACGGGATCGCTGCTCAGGCCACGCACCGTGGAGTTCAAGGCGGCAGTCGCGGCGGCACTGGAGGCGCAGGTTTGGCCGCTGCTCGGCACGCGCAAGGTTGCGCCGGTGATGGACACGATCTTCCCGCTCAAGGAAGCCTGGCGGGCGCATGAGCGGATGGAGGAGGGTGAGCACATCGGCAAGATTGTGCTCGATGTCGCCTGACGACCGGCAAACAGGCTGAACGAAAGCTTAATGGTGCAATGCAACAAACGCATTGCGGCCATGCAAAAGCGTCTGTTCAATTTTTCATCGCCGATGCCTACTTACGCGGCATCGAAACGATGGAGGACTACCATGAACCCGATCCGCGCTTTCCGTAACTGGCGCATGTACAACGAAACCGTGCGCGAACTGAACCGGCTGAACGCTCGTCAGCTCAACGACCTCGGCATCAACCGCGGCGACATCGAAAGAATCGCCCGCCAAGGGCTTTGATCCCGAGCACGATCCCGCCCGCAGACCGGGCGTTGCTTTTCCGCAATGCCGAGCCGCGGTTCGGGATCAAGACTTAGAAGTCAGAGCCGCAGCAGACGGATTTCCGTCGCCGGTTCCGAGCCCGCCCGACCTTGGTCTGGCGGGCTTTGTCTTTTTGAAGCTTTCGACTGCATGGCGTCATCTGCCGATCCTGTCGCGGTCTGCCGGCCGTCCTTGACACACGCCTCCCAAAAACATTGCGAAACGGCGAGCGAGCGGTTATATAGACCGCGATTTTCCCATTTTGGTGGCTCTAAACCACCGCCCGCGCGGGAACGCGGGCGAACGAGAAGGATTTTTATGATGGCCAATACGCTGCTGATGCCAAAGGCGACCGCCGTCTGGCTGGTTGACAACACAGCGCTCTCCTTCGAGCAGATCGCGCAGTTCTGCGGACTGCATCCGCTTGAGGTCAAGGCGATCGCCGACGGCGAGTCGGCGCAAGGCATCAAGGGCATGGACCCGATCATGACCGGCCAGCTCACTCGCGACGAGATCGCGCGCGCCGAGAAGGACCCCAACCACCGACTGAAGCTCTCCGATCCCAAGGTGCGTGTGCCGGAATCCAAGCGCAAGGGTCCGCGCTACACGCCGCTGTCGAAGCGCCAGGACCGGCCCAACGCCATCCTCTGGCTGGTGCGCAACCATCCCGAGCTCAAGGATGCGCAGATTGCCCGCCTTGTCGGCACGACGAAGTCGACGATCGACCAGATCCGCGACAGAAAGCACTGGAACTCCGCCAATCTCCAGCCGATGGATCCGGTGACGCTCGGCCTGACGTCGCAGATCGACCTCGATATGGAAATCAACCGCGCCTCGCGCGGCCGTGAGCAGGCGCAGCCGGTCGGCGATACGCTGCTGCCGGCCGCCTTGACCGAACGACTGGTGCCGGCGCCGGAAAAGCCGAAAGACGAGGACCAGGAACTCGACGCCAACGCCGTCTTCGCCAAGCTTTCGGCGCTAAAGTCGAAGGACAAGGATGCCGACGAAGAAGAGTAGGCATTTCGCATCCAAAACAAAACGCCCGCTTTCAAGCCAACCGAAAATCGGCGGGTTTGTCAGCGGTCTGAGCCCGCTTTCAAGCGGGCTTTTTTGTGATCTTTCGTGTCAGCTCCGCGCCGCTCGGTCCGGCGCCATGCCGTAATCCTCGCTGCGCTCCACCGCGCGATAGAAATCGGCGAGCTGCTTGCCGCGCTCCGGCTTGAAGGTGCGGCCGGCGATGACCACCGAGGCGATGCGGTCGATGCGGAAAGCGCGGAAATCGCTGCGCATCTCGCACCAGGCGACCAAGGTCCACACCTTGCCCCAGAACCACAGGCCGAGCGGGCGGATGTCGCGCGCCGTGCTGCGGCCGGCCTCATCCGAATAGTCGATGGTCAGCACCTGACGTTTCTCGATGGACCGCTCGATCAGGTCGATGGCTTCACGGGCGGCATCGCTTACCACCCACATCGGCGTGTGGATCTCGGTACGGGCGATGCGGTCCTTTTCGGCGTCGGGCAACACGGCGCCTATCTTGACCAGCGCCTCGTCGGCGGCTCGTGCCATGGCCGCGCCGCCAAAGGCGCGCACCATGCGGGCGCCGGCGACCAGCGCGACGATCTCGTCACGCGTGAACATCAGCGGCGGAAGGTCGAAACCCTCCCTCATCATGTAGCCGACACCGGCCTCGCCGTCGATCGGCACGCCGGTCGACTGCAGGTCGGCGATGTCGCGATAGATCGTCCGCTCGGAAACCTCGAGCCACGTGCCCAGCTTCTGGGCAGTGACCAGACGGCCACCACGCAGATGCTGCACGATCTGGAAGAGCCTGTCGGCGCGGCGCATCGTATGGACCCTCGGCGTCTATCGTTCCAGCCCTTCGCGCTTGCGCTGCGCGGCGACGAAGGCCGCGCCGAAGGACAGTTTCCTCGTTGTCGGCATGCTTGCGTCGAGCACCCGCCAGAACGGCGCAATGTCGCTCAGCGCCATGCCACGCTCAAGATCCTTGTTGGCGGCCTCGGCGACAGTGCGCAGATGATAGCCGATGGTGACCGGACATGTCACCTCGGCACCGTGCTCGATGGCGAGAACGGTGCACAAAGCGCGGATATCCATGCCTCCGGGGATGGAGCGGATGAATGCATCGACCTGGCGAGCTGTAGGAACCAGCATCGGCTGCCCGTCGACGACGTCGCCGATGGTGCGTGGCGACGGCTTTATGCCGTTGAGGCCAGGCATGTTCAGCCTGTCGCTCCAGCTTTTCATCGATCGTCCTCTCAGCCATCCGTCTCCGGCGGCCATCGCACTATGGCACGAGCCTCCTGACACCATACTGTCAGGAGGCTTCAGCATGCCATTTCAGCTCGTCGCCAGGTTGCATCCAAACGCCACCCAGAAAGCTTGCCTCAATTGCCGCCATTGCGGCGGTCGCCATACATGTCCGGCCAACCAATATCCTTGCGGATGTCCGCCGGCAGGGTATTCATGAACCGCTGGGTGCGGATCTCATTGCGCATCGTCCGGATCTTGCCGACATAGTGCTGCACGCTACGCAGAATGGTAAAACCGTTCATGGCTGGTCTCCTCTCTTTCGATGCAGGCACTATCGCACACCCCTGCTGACAGCAGTCTGTCAGGAGGGTGCGTCTCTCCTGACTGGCGTTTTTGATTTGTCGACCGAAGTGATCAGGCAGTGCTGAAAAGAGGCCTGCCGCACTGGAAAGACGGCGATCGCGGAGCCGCTTTGACAGCCAGCCGCGATGCTGATCAAAGGCGGCATGTCGAAACTTCTCGCGCTCGTCATCATCGCCATGATGGTCATCCAGCTCATCAAGCCGCTCGGCTGGCCCGGGCTGAAGCGGCGCAGCGATTTCTGGAAGCTGGCGCTGCTGGCGATGGCGGCGATTTCGATTACGGCGGTGCTCGGGCACTGGACGTGATGCATGTCGCGCAAAGTGTGCAGCGGTTTTGCGACAACGACATGCATGGAAACAGTACCTGAAGCGCGTCGGATGAGGCCAATCGAACGCGACGCGCTTTAGTGCCGGCGGTCCGCTACGCGACGCCCGGTTCGTTGTCGAGCACCAGGCTGACCAGATGTTCCGCCCAGGCTCGGTAGCCGGCTTCCGAAGCATGAAATCCATCCGACGCAAAGCCGGCCTCGGCATCGGTGATCGGCAGGCGGGGCGCCGGTATGGCGCCGCGCTCGAGGCAAAGGCGCGCGCCCATCCGGTTCATTTCGACGGCACGGATTTCGAGGATCTTGCCGAGCAGCGTCGGCATTGCCGGCGCCCGGGTGAACTCCAGCACCGGCGACCACACGACGCGCGCCTCCGGCCATTTGGCGCGCAGCGCGTAGAGCAGGCCGCCAAACTCGCGCTTGAACCGCGGTACCGAATGAAAATTCTTGGTGTCGTTGGTGCCGATGGCCAGCACGATATGCGTCCACGGATCGGCCGATAGATTGGGCAGCACATGATCGCGGATCTGGCCGGAGGTTGCCGAGTTGAAGCCGGCTGACCGCCAGCGCACGATGCGGCCGGTGCGTTGCGCAATCAGAACGGCCAGTTGCGCGGCCAATCCGTTTTCAGAATTGCCGATGCCTACCGAGGCGGCGGAGGAATCGCCAAGCACCAGAACCGAGATTGCTGGCGTCAGGCCAGATATCTCGTGCATGACCGGACCTTGTGCCGGCAGCATGCGGGTGGTGCGGCGACGCACGCCAAGTCCTTGCCAGACATAGACCGGAAAGGCGAGCCAGGTGAGAAGGGTCGGAAAGCGCCGCATGGCAAGTCCCTTTTAGGGCGTAGCGAACAGCACTTAGCGCATGTTGCATTGGAGGTGAACGACCTTACAGTGGCACCCTTGTCGCCTCAATGGCAGCAGTCATGTGTCCCGGATTGATCTTCGTACTCGTCATGCAGCCGCACCCAGTCGACGAGGCTATGATGCGGGCCGGTTTCGTTGCGACCCTTCGGCGTCAGGTCGAGATAATGATAGGCGCCGATCAGCGGATCGCCGCCTCGGGAGCGCAAGACGAAGGTCAGGAAGATGTCGCCCTTCTCGTCGCGATAGAACACGCTGACGCCAGGAAGGTCTTTCGAGTTTCGCGCACGCCGCTCGAAATTGTAGGTCGTATCGCCGGCCGCGATCTGCTTGTCCGTGAATGACACCTGCATATCGAAGTTGAAGTCCGAGGCGTAGGACGACACCCAGTCGAATTTCCATCCCATACGCTGCTTGTAGGGCAGCAATTCGGCCAATGGCGCCCGCGCTACCACGACAAGTGAGACATCGTGGTGCCTGAGATGCTGGTTGGCGCCGTCGATATGATCGGCAAGGAATGAGCAGCCTTCGCAGCGATAATCGGCGCCCGGCCCGAACATGAAATGGTAGACGATCAGCTGGCTGTTGCCGCCAAACAGGTCGGGCAGTTTCTTTGGCCCTTGCTCGGTCTCGAAGACGTAGTCCTTGCGGATCTTCAGCCACGGCAATTCGCGGCGTTCGGCGGCGACACGATCGCGAAAGCGCGTCAATTCCTTTTCGCGCGCCAGATGCGCCTTGTGCGCCTGAAACCAGTCTTCCTGCGAAACGATCTTGTTGTTTGGCATAGGTCTGCTCCTCTTTTCACGGAGGACGTTCGGCAGCGAGCAATACCGACACCCGGCTGCATTTCAGTTGCAAGAAATTGCAGCCCTTGCTGCTTTCAAACAAAAACCCGGGCACGTGGCCCGGGTCGGGAGAAACGCAAGATGTCTTCGGTCAGGCGGCTTGCTCAAGCTTCGGCTGCCATTGTCCAAGCGCCGCCAGATGGTTCATGTGGGCGCGATGGGCGAAGGCGGCCTGCGCGGCGGCGACGTTCGCTGCCTTGCCGCCCCAGGCCTTCTGCGGAGCGGCCTGCAAGGCGCGGCCATAGGAGAAGGTCAGCTTCCACGGATGCGGGCCGATGGCGTTGATGGCATTGAGGTTGGCGGTCGCCTCCTCGTCCGATTGTCCGCCCGAAAGGAAGGCGATGCCTCCAATCGCCGCCGGCACCGTCTCGCGGAACAGTTTTATGGTCCTTTCGGCAACTTCCTCCGGGCTGCTGACCTTGCCCGATTTCTTGCCGGCGAGGACCATGTTCGGTTTCAGGATGGTGCCTTCGAGCGCGACGCGGGCCGCATAGAGCTCGGTGTACAACTTTGTCAGTGTCGCCTTGCTGATCTCGTAGCACGTGTCGATGTCGTGGGCGCCGTCCATCAGCACCTCCGGCTCGACGATCGGCACGATGCCGGCTTCCTGGCAAAGCGCGGCGTAACGGGCGAGCGCATGGGCGTTCGAGCCGATCGAGGTGGCGGAAGGCACGCCTTTGGAAACATCGATGTCGATCACCGCGCGCCATTTGGCAAAGCGGGCGCCGAGCTTGTAATAGTCGGCGAGGCGTTCGCGCAGGCCGTCCAGGCCTTCGGTGATGGTGTCACCGGGAAAGCCGGCCAGAGGCTTGGCGCCGGCATCGACCTTGATGCCGGGGATGGCGCCTGTTGCCTTGATGATGTCGACCAGCGGCGTGCCGTCGGCGGCGTTCTGGTGGATGGTCTCGTCATAGAGGATGACGCCGGAAATGTATTTGGTCATTGCCTCGCTGGCGCGGAACATCATCTCGCGATAGTCGCGCCGGCTGTCGGCGGTCGACTCGACGCCGATGACGTCGAAGCGTTTCTTGATGGTGCCGGAGCTTTCGTCGGCCGCCAGCAAGCCTTTGCCATCGGCCACCATCGCGGCGGCAATGTCCTCGAGACGTTCGCTCATCGTGCTTCTCCTGAAAGAATTGATCCGCGCCCAGCAGACCACCAGAGCAACGCAGGTTCAAGTCGAACCATTTCGTCAAACAAGCGCGAATCGATTGAAAGTCGCGGGCGCACTCCTTCGCGCTGCTCTTGCGGTCGCGCTCAGCGCTTCAAGACGTCGACGCCGGGCAAGGGCTTGCCTTCCATCCATTCGAGGAAAGCGCCGCCGGCCGTCGATACATAAGTAAAATCATCGCTGACGCCGGCATGGTTGAGCGCCGCCACCGTGTCGCCGCCGCCAGCGACCGAGACCAGTCTGCCGGCCTTGGTGCGCGCTGCCGCGTGCCTGGCCGTCGCCACCGTTGCGTGGTCGAATGGCTCGATTTCGAAAGCGCCGAGCGGCCCGTTCCAGACCAGCGTCGCGGCGCGGTCGATCCATTCGGCAATGGTTTTCACGGTCTTTGCGCCGACATCGAGGATCATGCCGTCGGCCGGCACGTCTGCTATGGCGACGGTCTCGTTGGCGGCGCCGGCCCTGAACTCCCTGGCGACGACGCCGTCGGCGGGCAGGATGATGGCGCAGCCGGCCTCGGCCGCCTCGATCATGATCTGCTTGGCGGTGGTCGCGAGATCATGCTCGCACAAGGATTTCCCGACGTCGGTGCCGCGCGCCGCTAGAAACGTATTGGCCATGCCGCCGCCGATGACCAGCGCGTCGACCTTCTTCACCAGGTTCATCAACAGGTCGATCTTGGTCGAGACTTTGGCGCCGCCGACGATGGCGACAACCGGGCGGGCGGGATTGCCAAGCCCCTTTTCCAGCGCATCGAGTTCGGCCTGCATGGTGCGCCCAGCGAAGGCCGGCAGCACATGCGCCAGCCCTTCTGTCGACGAATGGGCACGGTGCGCAGCAGAGAAGGCGTCGTTGACGAAGATGTCGCCGTTAACGGCGAGCTTTTCGGTGAAGGCCGGGTCGTTCTTCTCCTCGCCCCTGTGGAAGCGGGTGTTCTCGAGCAGCAGCACGTCGCCGCCGTTCATGGTAGCAACGGCATTTGCGGCCTTGTCGCCGATGCAGTCGGCGGCAAAGCCGACGGGGCGGCCGAGCACGTCCGCCGTCGCCCTGGCGATCGGTTCGAGCGAGAATTCGGGCGCCGGTCCATCCTTGGGCCGGCCGAAATGGGCAAGCAGGATGACCTTGGCTCCCTTGCCGGAGAGCTCGGCGATGGTCGGCGCAATGCGCTCGATGCGGGTGGCGTCGGTGACCTTGCCCTCGGTGACGGGAACGTTGAGGTCGACACGCACCAGCACACGCTTGCCGCTGATATTGCGGATGTCGTCCAGTGTCTTGAAGCCGGCCATGCTGATCCCTTTCGCGAAAAATCGCGGGGACCTTACCCCGCATCGACGACGATGCAAGACCTGGCTAACGGTTCACCGAAAATATGATTTCACGTGTCGAGGACGAAGTGCCCACTGGGAGCAAGATGGCAGCAATGGCGCGAAACGCACCGACACATGGCTTACCGATTGCGCACCACGATGCATGCGCCGCCCACGCTGTGCAGTTTCTGGCAAATATCGTCGGCCTTGGCTTTGGTGTCGGCGCCGATCCGCACCGCATAGATGCCGCGCCTGCCGATCGGTGTGCGCACCCGGCTGACCACCGGATCGCGACCGCTGAGCAAGGCTGGAAACCGGCGCTTCACGTTGCTCCACTGATTGAGCGCCGCGGCGCGACGGAAATTGCCGGCCACCTGCACGCCCCACGGCTTGATGTTGATCGACGACATCGGCACGGTTCTGGACATGATCACCGGCAGCTCGCGGCAAGCGGCAGCGAAACTCGCCTTCTTGTCGAGCGGCCGGATGACGCCGGCATACGCGGCATCGGTGAACTTGTCGGCCGGCTCGCCCATAACGTCCAGGACGTAGCTTTCGGTCTCCATCGGGAGGAATCCGCCGGAATTCAGCCAGCGCGTCACCCGGCTCTCGCCAGCATTGTAGGCTGCGGCGGCGAGGCCCAGATTGCCAAAGCCGGTCTTCATTTCGGCGAGATATTTTGCCGAGGCCGGGATAGCCTGCTCGATATCGAACGAATTGGCGAGCCCGCGCATCTTGGCGGTGCCCGGCATGAATTGGGCGATACCCTCCGCGCCGACGGGGCTGACCGCGTTGGGATCGAAACGACTCTCCTTCCAGATCAGCCGGGCAAAGAAATCCCGGGGCAGGCCGTTCTGGTCGGCATGCGTCTCGATAAGATCGCAAACTCGATCGATCAGCTTCTGCTTGGCGGGCCGCGGCGGATCGGCCTGGACGGCCGCCGCCCAGCCCAGCCCGGAAATGACAACCAGCGTCGCCCCAAGCAAACGCCGCATGGAACTACTCCGCCGCGGCCTTGCCGTGTTGCCCAAACCGCCGTTCGATGTAGTCGGAAACCATTTTCTCGAAATCCGCGGCGATCGACGGGCCGCGCAGGGTCGCCGCCTTCTTGCCGTCGACGAACACCGGGGCGGTCGGCGTCTCACCGGTGCCGGGCAGCGAAATGCCGATATCGGCGTGTTTGGATTCGCCCGGACCGTTGACGATGCAACCCATCACCGCGACCTTGAGGTTCTCGACGCCGGGATATTGTTCGCGCCACACCGGCATGTTCTTGCGCAGGTCGGCCTGGATGTTCTGAGCAAGCTCCTGGAACACGGTCGAGGTTGTGCGCCCGCAGCCCGGGCAGGCGGCGACGATCGGCACGAACTGCCGGAAGCCCATGGTCTGCAACAGCTCCTGCGACACCTGCACCTCGCGCGTGCGGTCGCCGTTTGGCTCCGGCGTCAGCGAGATGCGGATGGTGTCGCCAATGCCCTGCTGAAGCAGGATGCCCATGGCCGCGGACGAGGCGACGATGCCTTTCGAGCCCATGCCCGCCTCCGTCAGGCCGAGGTGCAGCGCATGGTCGGAACGGGTGGCAAGCTCGGTGTAGACGGCGATCAGATCCTGCACGCCGCTGACCTTGGCCGACAGGATGATTTTCTCGCGGGCAAGGCCGATCTCTTCAGCCATTTGGGCCGACAGGATTGCCGACTGCACGATTGCCTCGCGCGTCACTTCCTGGGCGGTCAGCGGAAAGCCCTGGGCCTGGTTGTCGTCCATCAGCCGGGTCAGCAGCTCCTGGTCGAGCGAACCCCAATTGACGCCGATGCGCACCGGTTTGTCGTATCGGATCGCCACCTCGACGATCGCGGCGAACTGCCGGTCTTTCTTGTCCTTGAAGCCGACATTGCCGGGATTGATGCGGTATTTAGCCAGTGCCTCGGCGCAGGCCGGGTGGTCGGCCAGGAGCTTGTGGCCGATATAATGGAAATCGCCGACCAGCGGCACGTCGATGCCGAGTCGTTCCAGCCGCTCGCGGATGGCCGGCACGGCGGCAGCGCTTTCGTCGCGATCGACGGTTATGCGCACGATCTCGGAGCCGGCGCGATGCAGCGCCGCCACCTGTGCGACCGTCTGATCGACATCGGCCGTGTCGGTGTTGGTCATTGACTGGACGACGACCGGCGCGCCGCCGCCGACAATCACGCCGCCGACATCGACACCGACCGACCTGCGGCGTGGGAAGGGTGAGGAATAATATCCGGTCATGCCGGCTGCCTTTAATCTTGAAGGTCCGGGCATGAGGTGGAGGAGCAAAGATGGCTTGTCAATGGCGACTGGCGCGCAGGCCTAGCAAATCGGAAATGACAAGACGGCAGCTTGCCGCAAATCCACGGGCGTTTCCGGCAGCATAGCGATATGCCACCGGAAAGAGACGCGCGCCGGGCGGCGCGCGCTTCTAGTCCTGGAAGGGCTTCAGTGCGTCGTCGGTTTCGCCTTCAGTTTTTCAATCTCGTCCTTGAGCGCCAGCTTGCGCCGCTTGAGATTCACGATTTCGAGGTCGTCTACCGATGGATGGGCCATCGCATCGTCGATTTCCCGTTCGATGTCGCCGTGTTTCCGCTGCAGCTCATCAAGATGGGATGCAAGAGACATGATTGGTTCTCCCTTTCATGGTTTCCTCGATTGCAGCCGCCAAGGCACGTCCACCGCAGGCTCGCTTCTGTGACGGCATAATGACAGTGTGCCACCATCGGGCACCGATGTCGAATGCTGCGTGGTAGCATTCCACGACAATGTGAAATGTGGTATGGGCTGCGCGCCGGTGCAAGAAGGCCCCGGTCCCGCCCAATCAGGCCCAGTGTTTGGGCGCCGCAGACGTGCAGACGGTAAAAATGTCCGATCAGGAACAGGCGGATATCCGCCTCGAATATTCCCGGCTGAAGCAGGAACACGCCGATTTCGACGCGGCCATCAATGCGATGATCGCCATGAATTGCGACCCGCTGCAGATCCAGCGCATGAAGAAAAAGAAGCTTTTCCTGAAGGACAGGCTGATGGCGCTGGAAGACAAGATCATTCCAGACATTATTGCTTGAACGAACACCGGCGCCGGCCTGCTGGAAAAGCGCTATGCCGCGATCGAAAGCCGTGCGGCGCGCTCGCGCAACAACGCTATCAGATCGTCGGTCTTTTCGCTCGAAGTATCGATCGGAACCACCAGGCACATCGTCGCCTCGACCCTGCCCGGCGCTGAAAAGACCGGCGCGGCCAGGCATTTCGTGTAGGCATCGACAAGGCCGGACGTGACGCAGTAGCCGGCCGATTTGGCGACGGCGATGTCGGCTATGAAATCGTCGAGCCGCAACCTGCGGCCGTCCGGCAGCACGAGATCGTCTTCCGAGACCATATCCTCGATCGCCGCCCTGTCGAACCCGGCGAGGAGCAGCCGCCCGGAAGCTGTCCAGGGAAGCGGTATTTGCAGACCCGTCGCCGAACTGATCCTGAATGGCCTCGTTCCCGGGCTTGAATGGACGATGGTGTAGCGGCCGCTTTGCAGCATGCACAGCTCCGAGGTCTCGCCGGTCTCGCGCGACAGATGGTCGACTTCCTGGCGCCCTCGCCTGAGCAGGTCGTTGCCCCGCACATAGTCCATTCCGTAGAGATAAAGCTTCTTTCCGAAATAGACCCGATTGCCGTCTCCGGCCATCTCCAGCAGGCCAGCGTCGACCAGCGAGCGCACCAGCGTATAAGTCGTCGAACGCGGCGCGTTCACCCCCTTGGCAAGGTCGCCAACACCGATCGCGCGCTGGTTAGTGTGGAGAAACTCCAAAATCTGGAGAACCCGGTTGAGACCCTTCTCCCGAGAGCCCGAGGTCTTGTCTTCGTCCAGTCCGACGTCCGGTCGAGCGGCCAATGCATTGCCATCTTGCATTATCGATCCCTGATGTTAATCTGTCTTGTACAGAGTACACGCGTCTCTTGTAAGAGACAATTACATCAGTTGCAACCGATGCCTGTATCGCTGGTCCAAAGGGGAACACAACACGAAAGGAGGTCGCCGTGAACGACACATCCAAAAGGCGTGAATTTCTGAAACTGGGAATGGCCGGGCTTGCAACGGCCGGAGTGATGAGCGCCGCTACCGCGGTCGACGTTCAGAAAGCGGCGGCCCAGGCAGCGCCGGACAGCCTGCTGCGCACCGTCCTCGAGCGCGGCAAGGTGATCGTCGGCACCGGCAGCACCAATGCGCCCTGGCATTTCGAGAACGACGCCGGCGAACTGGTGGGCATGGACATCACCATGGGTCGCATTCTCGCCAAGGGGCTTTTCGACGACCCGACCAAAGTCGAATTCGTCATGCAGGATCCGGCTCAGCGCATTCCGAACGTGACCACCAACAAGGTCGACATCACCATCCAGTTCATGACCATGACCGCCCAGCGCTCGCAGCTGATCCACTTCTCCAGGCCCTACTACGTCGAAGGCATCGCCTTGCTGACCCTTCCGAACGCCGAAAACAAGACCTTCGACAAGCTGCTTGCCGCCGGTTCGGCGACCCGGATTTCCATCCTGCAAAACGTTGATGCCGAGGCAAATGTGCATATCGTGCTGCCGGAGTCGCAGGTGATGCAGATAGACACGCAGGCCAACGTGCTGCAGGCCCTGGAATCCAAGCGCGTCGACGCTGCCGCGGTCGATCTGTCAACGGTCCGCTGGCTCGCCTCGCGCAATCCGGACAAATACTTCGATGCCGGCAAGAGCTGGTTCTCGATGCTTTATGGCGCCGCACTGCGGCAGGGCGACCTCGACTGGCTGACCTTCGTCAACCAGACCTTCACCATCGCCATGTTCGGCCATGAAACGGCACTCTACGACGCTGCGTTCAAGGATTATTTCGGACAGGAGCCGCCGGCCCGCCATCCCGGTTTCCCGGTCATCTGATGCAAGCAGGCGGAAGGACAAACGTCCTTCCGCCCCCCTCTCATCACAGCCCTCTATGACGGGGATGCATGGGTTATACCCTCAACTTCAACCTGATCTGGCGGCATTTCGACAAGCTCTGGGGCGGACTGCTGTTAAGCCTCGAACTGGCCGTCATCTCGATCGCGATCGGCATCGTCATCGGGCTCGTTCTGGCGGTCTGGTATGTATCGGCCGGACGTGCGGTGCGGACCATCATCGCGGCCTATGTCGAGTTCATCCGCAACGTGCCGCTGATCCTGCTCGTCTATCTGGTCTTCTACGGCCTGCCGACGGTGGTCGACATTGCCTACAGTGCGCAAACCTCATTTGTTGCCACGCTATCGCTATACAGCGGCGCCTACCTGGTCGAGGTGTTTCGCTCGGGGCTCGAGGCGGTGCCGCGCGGACAGCTCGACGCCGGCAAGGCAATCGGCCTGACGCCATGGCAAAGGCTGCTCCACGTGCGCCTGCCGACGATGCTGCGCATAACCCTGCCGGCGCTTTCCAACACATTCATATCGCTCTTCAAGGACACGTCCGTGGCATCGGTCATCTCGGTACCCGAGCTCACCTACGGCGCCCAGTGGATCAACTTCAACACGTTCCGCATTGTCGAGGTCTATCTGGTGGTGACGGCGATGTACCTGCTGACCGGCTATGCGCTGCTTTTCGCGTTGCGGCTGGTCGAGCGCCGGTTCAAGGCGGCGCGCTGAGATGCTGAGCCAGATCATTTACGCCTTGCCGTTCCTCGCCGAAGGCTTTGCCGTGACCTTGTGGGTGTCGCTGCTGGTCGTGGTGCTATCGCTCATCGCCGGCGTGCTGATGGGCGTCGGCCTTGTCTACGGTCCGGCTCCGCTGCGCTGGGCAGTGCGCATCTTCAGCGACACCATACGCGGCATTCCGATCCTGGTGCTGATCTTCTTCGTCTATTACGGCCTGCCCGCGGTGGGGCTGCATCTGGAATCCTTTTGGGCGGCCGTACTCGCCCTCACCCTCTTCAAGACCGCACAGGTGGTCGAATATCTGAGGGGCGCCGTCGGCTCGATTCCCAAGGGTCAGTCCGAGGCGGCGATGGCGATCGGACTGACCTTTCGCCAGCGGCTGGCCTACGTCATTTTTCCGCAGGCGTTCAGGCGCTTCCTGCCACCCTGGATCAATGGCGTGACCGACGCGGTGAAGGGCAGCGCGCTGGTCTCGCTGCTCGGCATCACCGACCTGATGCAGGCAATCAACCAGGTCATCGGCCGCACCTATGAGGCGATGCCGCTCTACATTCTCGGTGCGCTCGTCTACTTCGCCGTCAACTACGCCCTCTCCTTGGCCAGCCGGCGGCTGGAGCAGCGTTTCTCCTTCATCCGGGAATAGCAAGATGTCCAATGCCTCGCACCAGAATCCGGCACTTCTCGATGTCTCCGAGGTTTCCAAAGCCTTTGGATCCGTCGAGGTCCTGCGCTCCGTCAGTCTCAAGGTGACACGCGGCGAGGTGGTGACTGTCATCGGCCCTTCCGGCAGCGGCAAGACCACGCTGCTGCGCTGCGTCAACTTCCTGGAGAGCTACGACAGCGGCTCGATCCGTATCGATGGCAAGGAGGTCGGCTATCGCGAGACGGGAACACGCCAGCGACGCAGCGAGCGCGACCTGGCGGCGATGCGAGCCGAGACCGGAATGGTGTTCCAGAGCTTCAATCTGTTTCCGCATTTGACTGCCGCCGGCAACATCATGCTTGGCCTGCGCAAGGTGCGCGGCAAGAGCAATGCCGAGGCCCGCACCATTGCCGAGCACTGGCTCGGCCGGGTCGGCCTCGCCCACAAGGCCGATAGCCTGCCGGCCGAGTTGTCCGGCGGCCAGCAGCAGCGCGTCGGCATCGCCCGCGCCGTGGCGATGGAGCCGAAGATACTGCTTCTCGACGAGATAACTTCGGCGCTCGACCCCGAACTGGTTGGCGAGGTGCTCGAGGTCGTTCGCAGCCTTGCCAAAGACGGCATGACGATGCTGATGGTCACGCATGAAATGGCTTTTGCACGCGATGCATCGAGCCGCATCGTTTTCATGGCGGACGGCGGCGTCAGCGCCGTCGGACCACCCGCCGAGATTCTGGCGGCGGGGTTCGACAATGAACGCCTTCGCAGCTTCCTGGCGCGATTTCGCGCCTCGCATTTTTGACATCGGACGGCGAAAGCTGTCGCAAGGAGCTTTTATGACGCCTTACATCCGGCTCGCGGAATTGGGCCTGACACTGCCCGAGCCGCCGAAGCCCATCGCCAACTTCGTCACCTATGCCGAGAGCGGACGGCTGATCTTCCTCTCCGGCCAGGGGCCGTTGCGCGCCGACGGCGCGCTCTGCACCGGCAAGGTCGGCGACGACGTCAGCGTTGAAGAGGCCTATGGGCATGCGCGTCTGACCGGCCTGAACCTGCTCGCGGTCATGCATGCGGCGGCCGGCGACCTCGGCCGCATCGTGCGCGTCGTCAAGCTGCTTGGCTTTGTCAATGCGACGCCGACATTCAGCGAGCACCCCAAGGTGGTGAATGGCTGTTCCGATCTTTTCGCCGCCGTCTTTGATAAGATCGGCGGACATGCCCGCTCGGCAATCGGTGTCGGCTCGCTGCCGGGCAACATCACAGTTGAAATCGAGGCGGTCGTCGAGATCGCCTGAAATCGTTCGAAACAGGATCTGCAGAGATGACGACCTATGCCGCTGACCGTTCCAACACGACAATCCGCGAACGGCTTGGCCTTCGCCCGATCATCAACGTTTCCGGTACGATGACGGCGCTCGGCGCTTCGATTATCGTGCCAGAAGCGATTGCCGCAATGTCGGAAATCGCCTCGCAATGGGTCGAGATGGACGATCTGCAGCGCGCCGCAAGTACTGTGATTGCACGCCTGACCGGCGGCGAGGCCGGCTTCATCACCGCGTGCTGCGCCAGCGGCATAACCATGGCGATTGCCGGCGCGATGACCGGAACCAGCCTTCTTGCGATCGAGCGGCTGCCGGACGACATTGAGGGCGTCAAGTCGGAGGTCATCGTCCAGCTCGGTCACATCGTCAATTACGGCGCGCCGATCGACCAGTCGATCCGGTTGGCCGGGGCGAAGACAATACCCGCCGGCACGGTGAGCGTGACGCAGGATTATCACGTGCGCGACGCGATCCGCGACCGCACCGCGGCCGGCCTCTACGTAGTTGCGCACCACACGGTGCAATACGGCATGCTTTCGCTCGAGGAGTTCTGCGAGATCTGCCACGCCAAGGGCGTGCCGGTGATCGTCGACGCCGCCTCCGAATACGACCTGCGCGGCTTTCTCGCACGCGGCGCCGACATCGTCGTCTATAGCGGGCACAAGTTCCTCAGCGGACCGACAAGCGGCATCGTGACGGGGCGCAAGGATCTGGTGCGGGCCGCCTATCTCCAGAATCGTGGCGTTGCGCGGGCGATGAAGGTCGGCAAGGAAAGCATTGCCGGCACCATGGCGGCCCTGGAAGCCTGGGAGCGGCGCGACCATGCCGGCATCCGTCAGCGGGAGGAAGCCGCCCTGCATCTGTGGAAAGACGCATTGCAAGGACTGCCCGGTATCGCCGCGCATATCATTCCCGATCCGACCGCCAATCCGCTCGACCGCCTGCAGGTGTTTGTTACGCCTGAAAGCAGGTTCACCGCCGCCGGCCTTGCCTCGGCGCTGGCGGCGGGCTCGCCCCCCATCATCGTGCGCAACCACGAGGTCGAGCGCGGTCACTTCTTCCTTGATCCGTGCAACCTGCACCCCGGCGAGGCAGAAATCGTCGCCGAGCAACTTCGCGCCGTGCTGACCGCGAAGGAGCGTCCTGCGGATGCGATGAAACCCGCTCGCAAGCAGTCCGCCGGGGCCTTGCGCTGGCCGGACTAGATATCGCCAGAACGTGGTCGAGCCAGTGCCTTCCAGCGCCGGCTTGGCATCGGGCCAGTGCGCCATCACGGCACTGTGAATGACTTTTTGGTCGTCGGGCGGAATAAACCACCCCGCCCATTGGTCTCCCATGCAGACGCCATTCCGGCGTTGCAGGAGACCGGTATGACCCACCACCACGACAATGAAGCTGACGGCATCAGCCGCCGTCATGCACTGGAATGCATGATCTGGGCCGGCACGGGAGTGCTGTGGACGATTTCGGCCGGCGTGCCGGTTTCGCTCAGCCTGCTCGGCGCGGCGCAAGCCGCAGAAGCCTTGGCCACCGGCTTCACTTTCCTTCAGATCTCCGACAGCCACATCGGCTTCGACAAGGCTGCCAACCCGCACGCCATCGACACGCTGAAGGAGGCCATCGGCAAGATCCAGGCGTTGCCGCAAAAGCCCGCTTTCATGATCCACACCGGCGACATCACCCATTTGTCGAAAGCCGCGCAGTTCGACAACGCTGCCCAGATCATCGGCGGCGCAGGCTTCGACGTACATTATGTGCCCGGTGAGCACGATCTGATCGACGACGGCAATGGCCAGGCCTATCTCGACCGCTACGGCAAGGGCACCAAGGGCGCCGGCTGGTATTCGTTCGACCAGAACGGCGTCCATTTCATCGGGCTGGTCAACGTCGTCAACCTGAAGGCTGGCGGGCTGGGCAATCTCGGCGCCGACCAGTTGGCATGGTTGGCCGATGATCTGAAGGCGGTCACCGCCTCGACGCCAATCGTCGTCTTTGCCCACATCCCGCTATGGGCTGTTTATCCCGAATGGGGCTGGGGCACCGACGACGCGGCGCAGGCCTTGGCCCTGCTCAAGCGCTTCGGCTCTGTCACCGTACTCAACGGCCATATCCACCAGATCATGCAGAAGGTCGAAGGCAACGTTACCTTTCATACCGCGCGCTCGACCGCTTTCCCGCAACCGGCGCCGGGCACCGCAGCCTCACCCGGGCCGATGACGGTACCTGCCGGCCAGTTGCGCAGCCTGCTCGGCACAAGCAGCGTGACGGTCAAGCAAGGCGGGCAGGACCTCGCCATCATCGACAGCACGCTGGCCTGAGGGGAAATGCGATGATCCGCTTCCCATCCCGCGTCTTGGTCGTATCCCCTGTCACGTTCGGTTTGGCGGCGATCCTGATAATGGTTGCCATGCCACTGAACGCAGCAGACCAGCCAATGATCAAGATCGAGAACTTTGCCTTCACACCGGCGGTGCTGACGATAAAGCAGGGCACTACCGTGACCTTCGAGAATGACGACGACATCCCGCATCTGGTGATCGCCAACGATGCCTCGTTTCGCTCCAAGGCGCTTGACACCGGTGACACATATGCCTTCACCTTCACCAAAGTGGGCGACTATGCCTATTTCTGCGGGCTTCACCCGCACATGCAGGGCAGGATCACCGTCGCTCCGTGAGGATTTTCGGAAGGTTCTGCCCGGGATGCCGGGCGATGCGACGGTGTTGAACCAAGAGGCCGCGACCGAGCGCTTTCGCGAGGTGGTTCTGCCCCATCTCGCGGATGCGCTTGCGCTTGCCCGCTGGCTGACGGGCAACGCCGCCGATGCGGAGGATGTGGTGCAGGAGGCCTGTTTGAAGGCGCATGCGGGCATCGCCGGCTATGCCGGCGGCAATGCGCGCGCCTGGCTGCTGGCGATCGTGCGCAACGCCTCTTACTCCTGGCTGGCGCGCAACCGGCCGCGCAGTATCGTCGCCGTCGGCGACCTGAGCGACCTCGATGACATGACGGCTGCATATGGCGCCGGCCTCCCGGATACGGATAATCCTGAGGCAAGCCTGATCGCCAAGGCCGACACGGCCGCACTCGAGGCGGCGATCGCCGCGCTGCCGCACCAATTTCGCGAGACTGTGGTGCTGCGCGACGTCAACGGCCTCAGCTATCGCGAGATCGCGACGCTGCTTGGCGTGCCGCTAGGCACGGTGATGTCGCGGCTGGCGAGGGCGCGCGGTCTGCTGATATCCCAACTTGGGAGGGCGCTATGAGCGCGCACAACGATGGACTGCCCGATGACCCGGCGGGCGTGGCGCTGATGATCCATGCCTTGGTCGATGGCGAGCTCGACGCAGCAGCAGCATTGGCTGTCGAGCGACGCATCGCGGCCGACCCGGCGCTCGCCGCCGAGCATGCCCGCATCGTTGCGCTGCAGACGGTCGTCAGCGGGCTGCCGAGGCTCGATGTCCGTGAGGATTTCAAGGCTCGCATCGCTGCAATCGGGACAGCCGGTATGGAGAAAGTGCTGCCGGCGCCGGCGCCCGCCGCTCGAGTGCTGCCAGCGCACAGGGCGATGCACCGATTTGGCGCGTTCGACTGGCGCGCGCTGGCGGCGTCGATCGTCGTTACCGCCGTGCTGGCCAGCGGCGCGACGCAATGGATGATGCTGAGCAGGGCGCCCGACAGCTTTGCCGCCGCGGTCGCCAACGGCCACCGCCGCAGCCTGCTGGCAGCCAGCCCGGTGGACGTCGTCTCGTCGGACCGGCACACGGTCAAACCCTGGCTGGATGGCAGGGTCGGCCTGTCTCCGCCGGCACCTGACCTTGCCAGTGACGGCTTCGCGTTGCTCGGCGGCCGGGTCGAGGTGATCGCCGACCAGCCAGTGCCGGCACTGGTCTACAGGCACCGCGAGCACCTGATCACTCTCGTCGCCGCGCCCGAGGAAACCGGCTCGACAGCCGGACCGGTCGATCTTTCTGCTGGTGGCTTCTCGCTGGTCCACTGGAGCGACAGCGCCTTTTCCTACTGGGCGATTTCCGATACCGAACGGCCTGAACTTGACGACTTCGTCAACCGCTTCCGAGCAGCGGCCGCCCGATGACAGACCGCCCAAGTCCATGTGCGTAGCCACGCAGACGGCATAAGCGGCTTTGCCGTTTCGGCCATCCTTGCGGCTCCCCTCGATTTCCGCTAATGCGCGCCTTTGCCGCCGGAGAGCAGAAGCTTGGACGATCACCGCGCCGACGTCGCCATCATCATGGGCAGCCAGTCCGACTGGGCGACGATGCGCCACGCCGCCGAAACGCTTGAGGCGCTTGGCATTTCGCACAAGCGGCTGATTGTCTCGGCCCACCGCACGCCCGACCGGCTCTATGAGTTCGCCAAGGGCGCCAAGGCGGCCGGCTACAAGGTGATCATCGCCGGTGCCGGGGGTGCGGCGCATCTGCCCGGCATGACGGCGGCGATGACGCCGCTGCCGGTGCTCGGCGTGCCGGTGGAATCAAAGACGCTGTCGGGCCAGGATTCGCTGCTATCAATCGTGCAGATGCCGGCCGGCATTCCGGTCGGCACTTTGGCCATCGGCAAGGCCGGCGCTGCCAACGCTGCCCTTCTCGCCGCCGCGGTGCTGGCGCTGAGCGACGAAAAGCTCGCCGCCCGGCTGGATAGCTGGCGCGCCGCGCAGACCGCCAAGGTGGCCGCCGAGCCCACGGACGCGCCGTGAGCCTGCCGGCGGGATCGAGCATCGGCATCATCGGCGGCGGCCAGCTCGGCCGCATGCTGGCGATGGCGGCGGCCCGCCTCGGCTATCGCATCGTCGTGCTGGAGCCGCAGCCGGATTGCCCGGCGGCACAGGTCGCCAACCGGCAGATCGTCGCCGCCTACGACGACGCGGCCGCGCTTGGTGAACTGGCTGCGGCCAGTGCCGTCGTTACTTATGAATTCGAGAACGTTCCGGTCGCGGCTGCCGCGGCACTTGCCTCCACGGTGCCGGTCTATCCGCCGGCACGCGCACTGGAAGTAGCGCAGGACCGGCTGGCGGAAAAGAAATTCCTCAACGGTATCGGCATACCGACCGCGGATTTCAGTCCCGTCGACAATGACGAGGAACTGACGGCTGCGCTGAAACAGTTCAACGGCAGCGGCATCTTGAAGACGCGCCGCATGGGCTATGACGGCAAGGGCCAGCGTGTCTTCCGCAACATGGAAACAGGCGGCTTTGCCGGCACTTGCGAGGCGATGGGCAACGTGCCGTTGATCCTGGAATCCTTCGTCACTTTCGAGCGCGAGATTTCGGTGATTGCCGCGCGCGGCAGCGACGGCTCGCTCGCCGCTTACGATCCAGCGTGGAATGTCCATCGCAACGGTATTCTGCACAGCTCGACGCTGCCGGCCGGAGTAGAATCCGAGACGGCGGCTGCGGCTCAAACGGCGGCGGCGGAGATCCTTGCAGCGCTCGACTATGTCGGCGTCATCGGCGTCGAATTCTTTGTCCTTGCCGACGGTTCGCTGTTGGTCAACGAGATAGCGCCGCGCGTCCACAATTCCGGCCACTGGACGGAGGCCGCCTGCACCATCTCGCAATTCGAGCAGCACATCCGCGCCGTCGCCGGCCTGCCGCTGGGAAATCCCGCCCGGCAGTTCGACTGCGTCATGCAAAACCTGATCGGCGACGACATCCGGCGCGTTCCTGAGCTGCTCGCCGAGCCCGATCTGATGCTGCACCTCTATGGCAAGGCCGAGGCACGGCCCGGCCGCAAGATGGGCCATTTTACGCGCGTGAGCCGCCGCAGCTAGAGCATGATGCCGAACCGAAGGTCCGCGCTAGCGAAAAGTGGAATCCGGTTTCGGAAAAGATCATGCTCAAACACAAAGTTAGAACCTAGGCTTACTGGATGTCGCCGCTCTCGTCCTCGTCGGGGCTGGCGCAGCTCACATCGCCTTCTGCGCAGGTCGAATCGGCGGTGAGCTGCTTGGTGCGATCGTCGGTCAGCCGCGTCAGGCATTCCGATATCAGCATCGGATAGATCGAGCCGCCTTCGCTGTCCGCGGCGGAATAGCTGCATTCCGCGTCGCGAAAAGCGATCCAGGCGCGCTGCGCCGTCTGCAACAGCTTCCTGGCTTTTGCGTCACTTCCGCCGATGAGATCCTGGTACGCCTTGTTGAGCTTGGCGTCGGCGGATTTGTAGTCCGCGTCGGCGCAGATGTTCATCATCTGCTGGCTGTCGTCGTTGCGGTCGCATTCCTGCGCATGGGCACCAGAGCCTGCCGCGAGCACGACAAGACAAGCGGACACAAGAATTCGGCGCATGACGATCTCCAATTCGCAACCGCATCATTCCAGCCGTCGCAAGCCCGCGCAATGCCGCAAGGCGCCAGTGGCGGATATTTGATGATACGAAACGGGCCGTATCGTTTAGGCAACGCGCTTGCGGTTGACACGGGCAACGCTCCTCGTCTATGAGCCACGCACAGTTCAAAGGCGCGTCTGTGGGCGCGCCTTAATAATTCGGCCCGTGACCGGGCCCAGACCGACGGGCAAGACCATGAAAATCAAGAATTCGCTCAAGGCGTTGAAGGCGCGTCACCGCGACAACCAGCTGGTTCGTCGCAAGGGCCGCATCTACATCATCAACAAGACCGCGCCGCGCTACAAGGCGCGCCAGGGTTGAGTTTCGACGGAGGCTGCGCGCCTCCGTTCGCATGATGCGACTCTCACGCTAAATTCAGTTTGACGATCCGGCGTCGGGGGCTAGATTCCCGCGATGCGGATTCTTTTTGCATTTTTCACGGCTTTCCTCGTTTCCGGCGCTGTCTCGCTGCCGGCGTGGGCTGAAGATCCGACCACAACTCCGCCGACAGCACCTCCGGTCGTCAAGACGAAACAGGCGCGGCTTGATCAGCTGTTTGCCGATCTCAAGCGCGAACGCAATGAAAAGGCGGCCGAGCGCATCGCCGGACGCATCGGCAGCGAGTGGTCCCAGTCGGGCAGCGCCTCTATCGACCTGATGATGCAATGGTCGCAGAAGGCGATCGAAAATCAGAAATTCGATGTCGCGCTCGATTTTCTCGATCAGGTGGTGACTTTGCAGCCGACCTATGCGGAAGGCTGGAACCGGCGCGCCACTGTTCATTTCATGATGAAGAACTACGGGAAGTCGATGGCGGACATCGACCGCACCCTGCAGCTCGAACCACGCCATTTCGGCGCGCTTTCGGGCCTGGCTCAGATCATGGCCGAAACCGGCCACAAGCAGTCGGCACTTGAAGCCTGGCAGCGCGTTCTCGGCATCTACCCGATGATGCGCAGCGCCCAGGACCAGGTCGCCGCACTTTCCGAGGAGCTTGCCGGCGAAGGCATTTGAAGCCAGTAGGGCAATAGGGGAGTAAGGCAGTATGTAAGTGGTGTAGATTGCACTGCGGAACGCATGCCCCCCTACTCCCTACTCCCTACTCCCTACTCCCTACTCCCTACTCCCTACTCCCTACTCCCTACTCCCTACTCCCCTATAGGCCCGATCTATGCCGCTTGCTTCCGTGACGAGTTTCTCCACAAGCGCGGCGGCCGGCATCTGCCGCAGCTTCGCAACGCCCTGCCCGGCCCAAATGGGCAAGAAGTCAGCCCGCTTGCTTTTATCCTTTGCCATCGAAAGCGGCATGACCAGACTCGCCTGTAGCGGAAACGCCAGCGCAGCATCTTCCTCACCAGCCATTTCCATCACAAACCGGTTGCGCACCATGCGCGCCGGGCGGCCCGTGAAGCAGCGAGTCACCGACGTGCTCTCGTCGTTGGCCGAGCGCAATGCTGCGCGATAGACTGGCTGCACATTGGCTTCAGGACAGGCCAGGAAAGCCGTGCCGATCTGCACACCAGATGCACCAAGTGCAAAGCTCGCAGCAATGCCGCGACCATCGAAGATACCGCCGGCGGCAATTACAGGCACCCGCACGGCATCGACAATCTGCGGTACGAGGGCCATGGTGCCGGCTGTGCCGATAGTAGGGTCGCCAGTGAATGTGCCGCGATGCCCACCGGCCTCGTATCCTTGGGCGATAATGGCGTCCACCCCTCCTGCCTCAAGCTGGCGCGCTTCCGAGACGGTGGTAGCCGAACACAAGACAGTACAGCCGGCCGCTTTCAACTGCTGCACAATTGCGGTGTCGGGTAGGCCGAAGTGGAAGCTGACCACCTTCGGGCGCAGCTCAAGCACAATTTCGAGACGCTCACGATCGAAGGTGGGGAAGGGCTCGCCCGGCTCGGGCACCGGTCCGAGGCCGACCTCCTCATAGCAGCCGCGAAGGCGGTCGCGCATAGTTTGGGCAGCCGCATCATCGCGTGCCGGCGCCGGGTGCGCAAAGAAGTTGACGTTGACCGGACGATTGGTGGCGTGCTGTGTCGCCGTGAGCTGCTCGCGGATAGCCGCAGCAGGCAGAATACCGCATCCGAGCGAGCCTAGTGCCCCGGCATTGCTGACCGCCGCCGCGAGTTCCGGTGTGGTGACGCCGCTCATCGGCGCCTGGATTATCGGGTGCTCAATGCCGAGGAGTTCCAGAAGATCAGTGCGCATCCACATTGGATCACCCTCCTCTTTCTCCCAGGAGAGATTAGCTTAACTGACTTCCAGCTCAAGTCGGACAGGACCTTCGAACCGCTTCACGGCCGGCTACAGGCCGATGCAAGCTGGCGAAGTTCGGCGTCGATCCTAACCCGACTGCCGTCGATGCGCCGGGCTGGCGCCGTGTTTACGACGCGCCATGCAGCCGGCCCATCCGGCAGCCGCCGCCGACGTTAGCGTCCGACTTCCGATCCGACATAGGCGATGCGCAGCATGTTGGTCGAACCGGGCGTCCTGAGCGGAACGCCGGCCGTGATGATGACGCGGTCGCCGGGCTTGCCGAAACCTTCGTCGAAGGCGATGCGGCAGGCGCGATCGACCATATCGTCGAGGTCGATGGCATCGGGAGAAACGACGCAATGCGTGCCCCACAACAGCGACAGCCGCCGCGCCGTGTTGAGGATCGGCGACAATGCGACGATCGGCACTTGCGGCCGCTCACGCGCGGCGCGCAGGCCGGTTGTACCCGAGGCGGTATAGGTTATGATGGCCGACAGCTTCAGCGTCTCGGCGATCTCGCGGGCAGCAAGCGAAATGGCGTCGGCGCCGGTCGCTTCCGGTTCCGAGCGCTGCGCGTTGATGATGCCGGCATAGGTCGGGTCGGTTTCGACCTTGGTGGCGATCCGGTTCATCATCGCCACCGCTTCGACCGGGTAGGCGCCGGCGGCGGACTCCGCCGAAAGCATGATCGCGTCGGCGCCTTCAAACACGGCGATCGAGACGTCCGAGACTTCGGCGCGGGTCGGCACCGGCGCGGTGATCATCGATTCCAGCATCTGCGTGGCAACCACCACAGGCTTGCCGGCGCGGCGGGCGGCGCGGGTGATCTGCTTCTGAATGCCAGGCACAGCTTCGAGCGGCATCTCGACGCCGAGATCGCCGCGGGCGACCATCAGCGCATCCGAAAGCTCGATGATCTCGGCCAGCCGGGCGACGGCCTGCGGCTTTTCGATCTTGGCCATGATCAGCGCCCGGCCGCGCGCGATCTTGCGCGCTTCGGCCAGGTCCTCGGGCCGCTGCACGAAGGACAGCGCCACCCAGTCGACGCCGGTCGCCAGAACCGCGTCGAGATCCCGGCGGTCCTTTTCCGTCAGCGCGCCGACCGGCAGGTCGGTGTCGGGCAGGCTGACGCCCTTCTTGTCGGAAATGGTGGTGCCGGCGACGACGGTGCAGACGATCGCCTTGCCGTTGCTGCTGACCGCCTTGAGCTCGAGCTTGCCGTCGTCGATCAGCAGGCGATGACCGGCCTCGACCGAACGCAGGATTTCGGGATGCGGCAGGTAGACCCTCTTCGAATTGCCGGGCTCGGGATTGTCGTCGAGCGTGAAGGTCTGGCCGACGGTCAGCACTTCTTTGCCGTTGGCGAACTTACCGACGCGCAGCTTTGGCCCTTGCAGGTCGGCGAGAACGCCGATCGGCCGGCCGACCGCCTCCTCGACGGCACGAATGCGGCCGACAAGCGTCCGCATCAATTCATGGTCGGTGTGGCTCATATTGATCCGGAACACGTCGGCGCCGGCTTCGAACAGCTTCTTCAGCATCTCCTCGGACGAGGAGGCCGGACCGATGGTGGCGAGGATCTTGACCTTGCGGCTGCGTCTCATTGACTGTTTGTTCCCGGGGCGGCTGCAGCGCCATCCGTTGCGGGCTCGTCAGTCAGCTGGACCATCCAGCTTGCCTGCTCGCCCGTGTCGTATTCCTGAAATCCGGCGCGCTGAAAGCCCCGGGCGACGCAGTCGGTAACGCCGGCAATCTTGAACTCTTTTTCGGCCACGCACATGTTGATCGGGCCATCCCAGCGTCCGCCGCGCTCGGCGTCTTCTGCATAAAGATAGTAAAACCTTGATGACAACGGTCCCTCGATCAGCGTCTTGCAGCTCGATCCTTCGATGTGCCACCAGCCTTCGGTGATCCAGCCGGCCTTGGCGCGATAGCCGATGCCGACGCCTACCAGGTTCTGCGTGGCGTTGCAGACCCGGAAATCGGCCCGTGCCGGCGAGGCCGTGATCACCGCGAAAAGGCCCATTGCCGGTATCAGGAGCGGCATGGCCAAGGCATGGCGCACACGCAGCCTGCCGGCGAAACCCATCCTGAAACCCCTCAAGAACCACATTTGCATCTCTCAACGCCCCTTTTCGGAAAAGTCCGTACGCATGTCAACGCGCCGATCTGTCCAATTCCAATCGATTTAGAAGGCTCCGGCGCGCTTGCGGTCGCCCCCGCTCAGTTTTTTGCAGAAACCGTGGCTAAACAACGGCATTGCGCAAGCGTTCTCTTCGTGGAATGACGATACCAGCCTCCCAGGAAGCCCGCGAACAGACCTTTCCCGCCGATGACCCGATCCACAGTTTTCGCGCCTTTCGACATCGTCGAAGGCGACCGCAAGCGCGGCATGGTGCTTTTGGCCGATCACGCTCGCCGCGACCTGCCGGAGGAATATGGCAGCCTTGGCCTGCCAGCGGCGGAGTTCGACCGCCACATCGCCTACGACATCGGCGTCGAGACTGTAACCCGCGAACTAGCAAGTCTGCTCGGCGTTCCGGCGGTGCTTGCCAATTTTTCACGGCTGCTGATCGATCCCAATCGCGGCGAGGACGATCCAACGCTGATTCGCCAGCTCTATGACGGCACCATCATCCCGGGAAATTATCCCATGGCGCCGGAGGAACGCGAAAGACGTCTGGACCGCTTTTACCGCCCCTATCATGATGCCGTCGGCGCCATGATCGCCTCGGTGGCGCAAGCGTCCGCGCAGGCACCTTTCATCTTTTCGGTGCATTCCTTCACACCGACCATGCAGGGCTTCGTGCGGCCGTGGCACGTCGGCATATTATGGGATCTCGACGATCGCGTTGCGCGGCCGCTGATCGACATGCTCGCCAAGGACAAGAGCCTCATCGTCGGCGACAACGAACCCTATGACGGCGCACTGCGCGGCGATACCATGTTCAGGCACGCCATCGTCAACGGATTTGCCCATGCGCTGCTCGAGATCCGCCAGGACCTGATCGCCGACCTTAAGGGTGCCCTCGACTGGGCCGAACGGCTGGCGCCGATCGTTGACGCGATCGATCGACGTGCCGATATACATGCGGTGAAAATATTCGGCTCGCGCACCGGACCGGTGTGACGGAAGGCCCAAGGGACGCCAAAGACATGACCGAACTCAGCGACGAACAAAAGCGCGATTTCGAAGCCGCTGCCTTCCGCCGGCTGGTCGCGCATCTGCGCGAGCGTTCCGACGTGCAGAACATCGACCTGATGAACCTCGCCGGCTTCTGCCGCAACTGCCTGTCCAACTGGTACCGCGATGCGGCGCAGGCCGAAGGTGTTGAACTCAGCAAGGAGCAGTCGCGTGAGATCATCTACGGTATGCCCTATGCCGAGTGGCAGGCACTGAACCAGATCGAAGCCTCCGATGCCAAGAAGGCCGAGTTCGAGGCAAGGCGCCCCAGGGATCACTAGGGGAGGAGGCCGTGCCTAAGATTGACGTTGCCGACGTGCCCGGACGCAAGGGCTCATCCTATCCACCGCCGTTCGATGCACCTTGTGCCGAACGCGTGCGGCAGCGGCTGGGCAACGCAGGCGGGCTCACCGACTTCGGCATCAATCTCATGCGCCTGCCGCCGGGCAACTGGTCGAGCCAGCGCCACTGGCATTCGCACGAAGACGAATTCGTCTACGTGCTTGAAGGCGAGCTGACGCTCGTCGAAGATGCCGGCGAGACGGTGCTGCGCGCCGGTGACTGCGCGGCCTTTCCGAAAGGATCAGGCAACGGCCATCACATGATCAATAAATCGGGCGCGATGGCGATCTATCTCGAAGTCGGTTCGCGCTGGCCCGACGACGTCGCCACCTGCTCCGACATCGACATGATGAGCACCAACGTTGATGGCCGGTTTGTGCACAAGGATGGCGCGCCTTATCCCGAGCCGTAAGGATTTCGGAGTGGACCGCCGAGATGGTTGGCCGACGCGAGAGGACGTAGCGTCTGGTCCAAGCACTTTCGGCGAAGAGCGCTTGACTGTGAATTGAATCGATCTAATTTGCCGCGCGAAGCCATTTCCGGACCGGATTCTACCCGATGGACGCGCAGAAAATGACGCAGACCGCGATTCGTGGACGCTGGGCAGTGGCCGGCATCTTCCTCGCTAATGGCTTCCTGACCGGGAGCTGGGCGCCGCAGATCCCGGTGTTCCTCACCCGGCTGGACATAAGCAAATTCACGCTCGGCCTGTTGATTCTGTTGTTCGGGGCCGGGGCCGTAACCGCCATGACCTGGTGCGGCCATCTGATCTCGAAGCATGGCTCGCGCACTGTGCTGCGCTGGTTCGGACTTGCCGGCAGCTTCGGCCTGTTGGTCGTGGCTCTGGCCCCCAACGTGCCGTTGGCGGCAATCGCCATGTTCATCTTCGGCGGTTCGATCGGCGGCATGGACGTCGCCATGAATGCCAATGCAGTGGCAGTCGAACGGCGGCTGTCCCGTGCCATCATGTCGTCCTCGCACGGCTTCTGGAGTCTTGGCGGTTTCGCTGGCGGCGCTTTGGGCGGTTTCGCTATCCAGAACTACGGTCACCTCGTCCATGCGACGGTGGTGACGGCTCTTGCCGTTGCCGTCATCGCCGTAGCGATCCGCTACCTGATCGCCGAGGACAAGCACCCAGTCGCCGAGCACCACAAATTCGCGCTGCCGGCAAACCCGCTGGTCTATCTGGTTGGGCTGATGGCACTGCTGACGATGATCTCCGAAGGTGCGGTGCTCGACTGGGCGGCGCTGTATCTCAGGCAGGAGCTCGGCGCCGATCTTGCCATCGCAGGCCTGGCCTACGCCGCCTTTTCCGGTGTCATGGCCGTCATGCGCTTCCTTGGCGATGGCGTCCGCAACCGTTTCGGTGCCGTTACGACGTTGCGCGCCTCGGCCCTTGCCGCTGCTGCCGGCATGCTGGTGGCCGGGCTGGCTCCCTCGCCGTGGCTCGCCATTGCCGCCTTTGCCTTTTGCGGCCTCGGGATTGCCAACATGGTGCCGATCATCTTTTCGGCCGGCGGCAACCAGGAGGGCATGGCGTCCGGCACCGGCATGAGCGTCGTCACCACAATGGGTTACTCAGGCATTCTGGTGGCGCCGTCGGCGATCGGCTTCATCGCCGAACACTCGAGCTTCGGCCCGATCTTCGTCGCTCTGTCCGGGCTGCTGATCGTCGTGCTGTTGATGGCCGGGCTCGCTCACCGCGCTGAATTCGCAGCCGAGGCAGCACCGGCTGAATAGCGCTTGAACTCTTCGTAGAGGAAATCCGCGACGCGGCGGATGCGGACGCTTGTACGCACGTCGCGGTGCATGGCGAGCCACACCGGCAGCGTCGGCAGCGGGAGACCCGGCAGCACTGTCTCGACCAGCGGATCACGGTCGGCGAGCGGCTCCTGGCCAAAGCCGATGCCGTTTCCCGCCCGCACTGCTTCCCACAGCACGATCTGATTATCGGTCCTGAAGCGGAAGGCATTGCGGGCAAGCGGGACGCCGAACTGGGCAAAGCCGCGAATGATCTCATCGCTGCGGTCGAAGCCGACCAGATCATGGCCGGCGAGATCGCGGGCCTCGCGCGGACGGCCACGCCGGTCGAGATAGGATTTTGCCGCGCAGGCGCGGAGCGGAATGTCGGTCACCTTGCGCGCGACCAGTTCATTCTGCGCCGGCTTGACCATGCGAATGGCGATATCGGCATCGCGACGCAGCAGATTCTCGACCTGGTTCGAGGCGACGATCTCGACCTCGATGCCCGGCTCCTCGAAACCAAGCCTCGCCATCATTTCCGGCAGTACATAGGCGGCCACCACTTCGCTGGCGGCAATGCGCACCGTACCCTCTATCGCCTCGACCGATCCCAGCGCCAGCAGCGAAAAGGCGCTTGCCTGCTCGCTCACCGCGCGACCCTGTTCAAAGAGCGTGCTGCCTGCTTCCGTGAGCGCATAGCCACGCCGCCCGCGCCGGAACAGGGTGACGCCGAGCGCCTGTTCCAGCTCGGCGATGTGGCGGCCGAGCGTCGGCTGGCTTGCTGCAAGTTTTCGCGCGGCGGCCGACAGGCTGCCGGTCTCCGCCACGGTGACGAAACTCTTGATCAGGTTCCAATCGATATCCATTCAAAATTGAATATCAGATTGCCATCTTTAGTCAATTTTCATTCGCTTGCGAAGAGACCACAACAGGGTCTCAACACAAACACGGAGACGAACAATGACCAAGATCGCAATTCTCGGCGCCAACGGCCGGCTCGGCCGCACGGTGGCCAAGGCCTTCCTCGATGCCGGCTACGATGTCCGCGCCGTCACCCGCGGCGGCGAGGTGCCGGCCGAGCTCAAAGGCGCCACGGCAATCGCCGGCGACGCGCTCGACCGCAAAGCGCTGATCCGCGCCACCGAAGGCGTCGACATCATCTTCAACGGCCTCAACCCGCTCTACACCGACTGGGGCAAGTGTCTGCCGATGGCGGAGAACGTCATGGCTGCCTGCCGGGCGAACGGCGCACTGCATCTCTTCCCGGGCACCGTCTACAATTACGGCTCGCCGATGCCGGCGGTGATCGCCGAAGACACGCCGTTTCGCCCGACGACGGAAAAGGGCCGCATCCGCGTCGCCATGGAAGATCTGTTTCGCCGCGAGGCGGACGCGGGTCGGGTGCGCACGATCCTGCTGCGCGCCGGTGATTTCTTCGGCGGCACCGGCAGCGGATCGTGGTTCGATCTGGTTGTCGCCGCCAAGATGACCAAGGGTATCTATACGGCACCGGGACCGGTCGATCTCGTGCATGAATGGGCCTATCTGCCCGACCTGGCCAAGACCTTCGTCGGGCTGGCTGACAATCTCCACAAGCTCGGCTCATACGAGGCGCTGAATTTTCCTGGCCATGCGGTGACCGATCTGGACATCAAGGCGGCCGCGGAGAAGGCGCTCGGGCACGCGCTGAAGCTGACGAAGATGCCGTGGTGGGTGCTGCGCGCCGGCAGCCCGTTCGTGGCGATGTGGCGCGAGATCGTTTCGATGTCCTATCTCCGCTTCGAGCCGCACCGGCTGGCTTCAGGCCGGCTGGAAGGCATTATCGGTACGATCCCGCACACGCCGCTGGAAGATGCAGTATCGGAAGCGCTTGAGGATATCGGCGTCGCCACAACCAAGCCGGTGCAGCAAGCTGCCCAATAAGGAAGTTGAAAAAGACGGATGGTCTGACGGTCATCCGCCGCTTGTCCGGACCAATGATTGCGCTCAGATCCGGCCCATCAACAGCAGCACCAAGACAACGATCAGGATGACGCCGACGATGCCCGATGGGCCGTAACCCCAGGACCGAGAATGCGGCCACGCCGGAACCGCGCCGATCAGGATAAGAATAAGAATAATGATGAGAATGGTGCTGATCGTCATCAGAAAATCCTCGCTTTGAGGTTGCAATGACGAAACAATGCAGAAGGCCGCCCATTGTTCCCGGGCGGCCTTTGCTTGATCAGGGCAGCAATCGGACTCTATTCGGCGGCCTTCGGGAAGGCGATCGCCGGCTCGGCGCCCAGATCGGCGTCCAGGCCTTTCGACGGGATGTCGGCCTTGCGACGCCCCAACAGGCTACTGAACCAGCCACGGCGCGCACCGGGTTTGACCTTGGCGCGCGTGAACACCATCAGCATCGACGGCGTCACCACCAGCGTCAGCACGGTGGCGAAGGACAGCCCGAAGACGATAGCCGAAGACAGCGAAATCCACCATTGCGTCGACGGCGCGTTGATCGTCGTCTCGTGGTGGAAGATTTCGAGGCCGAGGCCGAAAGCGATCGGCAGCACGCCGAGGATCGCCGACACTGCCGTCAGCACCACCGGGCGGGCACGTTCGCGGCAGGTCTGCAGAACGGCTTCGTATTTGTCCCAGCCCTCTTCGCGCAACCGGTCATAGGTGTCGATCAGCACGATGTTGTTGTTCACCACTACGCCGGCCAGCGCAATGACACCGATGCCCGACATGACGATGCCAAATGCCTCTCCCGTCAGCAGCAGCCCCAGGAACACGCCGATCGTCGCCATGACCACGCAGGACAGCACCAGCCAGACGCTGGTGAACTTGTTGAACTGCGCCAGAAGCACGATGAAGATCAGGAAGATCGCCGCACCGAAGGCTTTGCTGAGGAAGGCACCAGCCTCCGCACTGTCCTCATTCGAACCGGCAAGCTTCCAGCGAATGCCGCTGCCGAGGTTCATGTCGGCGACAGCTTTGGTGACCTCCTGCTGGACGGCAGCCACCTGGGCGCCGGCAGCGACGTTGGCCTGGACGACCACCGTGCGCGCGCCGTCGATGCGGTTGAGGATACCGACCGTCGGCTCCGGCTTGCGCACGACGAAGTTCGAGATCGGCACCGAGCCTTGCGCGGTCTGCACCCTGAGTTCGTCGAGCGTCGACAGCGTGCGCCGATCCTCGGGCAGGCGCAGCCTGATGTCCACCGCATCGTCGGCGCCGGCGGGCCGGTACTCGCTGAGCTTCAGCCCGTTGGTCACCAATTGCACGACCGTCCCGACCGCGGTCGGACTGATGCCGTACTGCGCCGCCTTTGCGCGATCGACCTCGAGCGCCCAGTCGACCCCGGGCGGCGCCAGACCATCGGAAATATCGATGACGCCGGGCACCTTGGCAATGCGCGCGGCGACGGCGCGGGCCTTGTCGTCAAGGCCCTTCGGATCGACGGCCGAAAGCCTGATCTGGATCGGCTTGCCGGTGGGCGGGCCGGCTTCCGGCACGCGAACCTCGACGTCGACACCGGGAATGCCGGCCATCACGCCGCGCAGTTCGTCCAGAATTGAGTTCGCCGATTTGCGCTCGCGCCAGTCGACGAATTCGTACTGGATCACGCCGACCACGTCTTCCGGAACGTCCTGGCCGCCGCCCTGCGTCTTGCCTACACGCGTATAGACGGACTTCACGCCCGGCCAACCGAGCAGCCGATTTTCTGCCGTCTTGGTGGCCGCATCCATTTCGGCAAGCGAAAGATTGCCGCGGGCGTGGACATAGAGCAGGCCGTAGTCAGGTTCGACATTCGGGAAGAATTCGACGCCGGCGCCAAATTTCGAATAGGCGTAGCCGACGCCGAACAACAGCGCCACAGTGAGGACAAGCACGGTGATGGGATAGTGCACCGCCTGCTTGACCACGGCCATGTACCAGCCGTCGCGATTGTCGTCGGGGTGATGGGCCGGCGCCTTGGCAAATATCGCGCCCAGCGTCGGCGCGAAAACCAGCGCATAGAGCATCGAGGCCGAGAGCGTCACGATCAGCGTGATCGGCATATATTTCATGAAGTCGCCGATGATGCCCGGCCAGAACAACAGCGGCGAGAAGGCGGCAATGCGCGTCATCGTAGCCGCGATGACCGGGCCGGCCATGCGCTTGGCGGCAAGCGCGAACGCCTCTTGCTTCGGCATGCCCTCGCTCATGCGACGCTCGGCGAATTCTGTGACGATGATGGCGTCGTCGACCAGCATGCCGACCGCCAGGATGAGGCTGAACAGCACGATCATGTTGATCGTGTAGCCCATCATTGCCAGCAACAGGATGCCGATCAGGAAGGATGAGGGGATGGCCAATCCGATCAGCAGCGAGGCACGGCCGGACAGCGCGTAGAGGATAACGATGAACACCAGGATGACGGCGATCATGACGTGGTTCTGCAGGTCGCCGAGCAACTGGTTCACGAAAACAGACTTGTCTTGCGTGTAGGTGACGTGCATGCCCTCCGGCATCGTCTTGATGAAGGCGTCGGACACCTCCCTGACCTTGCCAATCGTATCGATCAGGTTGGAGCCGATGCGCTTCTTCACCTCGATGGCAATCGCCGGCTTGCCGTCGAGGCGGGTAACCGTCTCGGCGTCCTTGAAGGTCGAGCGGATGGTGGCGATATCCTTGGCCTGCACCACGGCATTGGGGCCGGCGACGACCGGAAGCGCCGCCACATCCTCTGGCGTCTCGATAAGCGACGGCACCTTGACTGCGTATTTGCCCTCGGACCCTTCGATATTGCCGGCGGCGACAAGACTGTTGGAAGCGCCGACCGCACCGATCAACTGGTCGAGCTGCAGCCCGTAGGAAGACAGCTTCATCGGATCGATGACCACTTCGACTAGGTCGTCGCGCGCACCCTGCAGCGAGCCCTCGAGCACGCCAGGCACTTCCTCGATGCGGTCGCGCAACTCGCGCGCCGCCGCCGTCAGCACGCGCTCGGGCACCTCGCCCGACAGCGTCACGACCAGGACGGGGAACTCGGAGATGTTGACCTCTGAGACCACGGGCTCCTCGGCCGCTTGCGGCAGGTCGGCCTTGCCGTCCTGCACCTTGCTGCGCGTGTCCTGCAGCGCGGTGGCGAGATCCGTCTGTGGCTGGAATTCGACCAGCACATAGCCGCCGCCCTGGAAGGCGGCCGAGCGCATCTCCTTGAGGCCCTTGAGGCTCTTCAGCTTGGCTTCCATCGGCCGCAGCAGGAGGCGCTCGGAATCTTCCGGCGAGATGCCCTGGTAGATCAGGCTGACATACATCATCGGAATCGGAACGTCCGGTTCCGCTTCCTTCGGCGTCGACTGGTAAGCAACCGCACCGGCAAGGATGAGAAAGACCAGGACCGAAATGGTCAGCCGGGCATTGCTGATTGCAAGTTTGACGATGTCCATGATTACTGCGTCCCGGTCGTCGCTTCGCCCAACAGCTTTTGGATGGTCGCCTGGTCCGCTTCGACCGGCCTGACCACTTCGCCTTCCTTCACCAGCTCCTGGCCGGCGACGATGATGCGGGCGTCGGCCGGAATGCCGCCGAGCACCAGGCCGGTCGGCGTGTCGTCGACCAGGTCGATCGGGAAGAACACGACCTTGTCGTCCTTGTCGACGGCGCGGATGCCGAGGTCGCCCTTGTCGCCGAGCGTCACCACCGAGCGCGGCAGCATGACGGCGTCGGTCGGCTGGGCGCTGAGCGCGATTTCGGCCGTCATGCCGGCCGGTACCGAACCATCTGCATTCGGGATGGCGACTTCGACCCGGAAGGTACGGGTTGCCGATGATGCATCCCGGCTGATGTAGCGCACGATACCCTCGACGTTCTGGCCGCTGACCAGACGCACATTCGCCTTGTCACCGATCTTCAGATAGCCGAGATCGCGTTCGCTGACCTCGCCGCGCGCAATCACCGGGTCGAGGCTGAGAATAGTAGCCACCTCGCCGCCCTGCATCACGGAACTGCCAAGCTCCACCGGCACCCGGTCGATAACTCCGTCGAAGGGCGCCTTCACCTCGTTGCGGTCGAGTTCGGCTTGCGCTGCGTCCAGTTGCGACTTGGCCAGCGTCAGGTTGGAGCGGGCTGTATCGAGCTGCAACTTGGGCAGATTGCCGGTTTTCATCAGCCGCAGGGCAGCAGCCAGCTCTGCCTCACGCTGCACGACAAGCTGCTTGGCATTGTCGACCGCCGAGATTTTTTCCTCGGCGGCAAGCATCAGGATCAGGTCGCCGGTCTTGACGTGCTGACCCTGCTTGACCGGCAGCTTGTCGATGACGCCGGCGACGCGTGTCGCCAGGACGGCGCGCTTGTCGGCTTCGGTCAGTCCGGAAATGCGGATAGCGCGTGCATAGGTGCGCCGCGGCGGGGTTATGACCGCGACCGTGCGTAACGGCGCCTTGGGCTGTTCCGCCTCGGCAGTCCCCGGCTTGGCAGCCCCCTGTTCGCCAGTTTGGGGCTTGCCTGCGTCGGCTGTCTTGGGCTGCTCGACCTCTCCTGCCTTGGGCTTGTTGTCGGCGGACGCGCTGCCGACGGACGAGAACTCGCCTGTCACCATCCAGCCGGCGAAACCGATGAGCACAACAATGGCAGCAAGCTTGTGAAACCTGAATTTCGGCATCGTTATTTTTCCAGTGCGCGGGGTTCGGCCAAGCCGCATCTTCTACTTGGGGCGCGTCGCCGATATGGGTGCGCGCGAGGCCGTATTCAAATTGCCGTGATCGGCGAAGCGCGCTTCTACCTCAAAGTTGCGGCGCAATATAGTCAGAAAAGTTGATGGATTGTTGCTTTGTCGGCAAAGATGCGGCTGCAGCATCGGCTGTTGATCGCCAAAACAGCGGTATGGCAGCAAGTGTCAGGATGATTGGACAGATTGCGATGTCATCTGCTTTGCGGAGGAGCGAGAGCAATTCCAGCAAAAGTGTGAAACGGTTTCCGTCCGGAATTGCGTCAAAACAAAAACAAAAAGATAGAGCGGTTCGGCGTTTCCGAAACGATGAACCGTTCTAGGCCGGACGGCGGGCGGCCTCGGGCTGCTTCCGCGCCGCAAGAAACTCCTTGACCCGGCGGCCCGGTGCGGGCCCGCGTACCGGCTTCAGGCCGTCATCGAGCTCGCCGGACAGATCGATCGTCGGCCGCTTGCCGACGGCGTCGTAATTTTCTTCCAGCCAGTCACTGGCCGCGGTGCGGCCGAGGTCGCGCAGATAGGCAAGGAACGCCCATTCGGCATTGACCTTGGACGATGCCGACAAATCCTTGAACGCTTCGTCGGCATCGATGCGGTGCATGCGTATGTCGCGATATTCGCCGTGCGGCAGTCGGCCGGCGGCGATCAATTCCTTGACGAAGGCGATCGAACGGAATTCGCGCAACAGCCCGGCATTGAAGGTAATCTCGTCGATGCGATTCTGGATTTCATTGGCGCTCTTCGGCGTCCCCTCGCGGACCACCGGATTGATCTGAACCAAAAGCACGTCCTCGGTGGCCGCCGTCTTGAAGAACGGGAACAGTGCCGGGTTGCCGCCATAACCGCCATCCCAATAGGGCACGCCCTTGATCTCGACGGCACGGAACAATTGCGGCAAGCAGGCCGACGCCATCACCGTGTCGAGGTCGATCTCGCCGTCCGAGAAGACCCGCAACTGGCCGGTCTCGACATTGGTAGCGGAAATGAACAGTTCAATCGACTTGCAGGCGCGCACATTGTCGAAATCGATCTCACGTTCGACTACGTCGCGCAGCGGATTGATGGCGAGCGGATTGGCGACATAGGGCGAAAATACCCGCGACATCGTATCGAACAGGAAATAGCCGGGCGTGTTCTCGATCGACCAATTGCCCCAGGCGACGTCCCAAGGCATGCGCTGCACCGGGCTGAAGCGGCCCTTTGCCGCCACCGCACGCCAGAAATCGTCGAGCTTACGCCGCGCGCCCTCGACGCCGCCGCGGACAAAGCCGTCGGCCAGCGCCACGGCATTCATGGCGCCGGCGCTGGTGCCCGAAACCGCCTTTATGTCGAGGCGCCCGTCCTCGAGCAGCCTATCAAGCACGCCCCAGGAAAACGCCCCGTGCGAACCGCCGCCTTGCAGCGCGATGTTGATCTTCTTTGGCTCTTCCGCCTTGCCGTTTTTCGGCATGGCGTGGCCCTTGACCGCTGGAAGGCTCACTGAGCGGTCCAGCCGCCATCGACAGAGATGTGCGTGCCGTTGATCTGCGCCGCCGCATCCGAGCATAGGAACACTGCCGCCGCCGCAACCTGCTCGACGGTAACGAACTCCTTGGTCGGCTGCTTTTCGAGCATGACCTCGCGGACCACCGTCTCGCGGTCCATCTTGTTGGCCTTCATCTGGTCGGGGATCTGCGCCTCGACCAGCGGCGTCAGCACATAGCCCGGACAAATGGCATTGCAGGTGATCTTGTCGCGCGCCAGCTCCAGGGCGACAGTCTTGGTCAAGCCCATAATGCCATGCTTGGCCGAGACATAGGCCGACTTGAACGGCGACGCGACCAAGCCGTGGGCCGAGGCGACGTTGACGATCCGGCCGCCACCGGCCTGTTTCATCAACGGAATGGCGGCCGCGATGGTATGGAAGGCCGATGACAGGTTGATGGCGATGATCGCATCCCACTTTTCGATCGGGAAGCTTTCCACCGGCGCCACATGCTGGATGCCGGCATTGTTGATCAGGATGTCGACCGAGCCGAATGCCTCGGCTGCCATCGCCACCAAAGCCCGGCACTCGGCCGGCTTGGACATGTCGGCTTTGACATAGGCGGTCTTCACCTTGTGGTGCTTCGCGATCGCGTCTGCGATGGCGTGGTCGTCTGCGGTATCGGAAAAGGAATTGACGACGAGGTTGCAGCCTTCGGCCGCGAGCGCGTGGGCAATGGCCAGGCCGATGCCCGAGGTAGAACCCGTGACTATGGCGGTTTTTCTGGTAGTCAAGGCTGGCTATTCCTTTGAAGTGGGTTCCCGCGGAACCATGTTGCACTGCAGCATATAGGTTCTCTGCCATCCAAGAACAGCGGATGTGTGGAGCAATGACATGAAATTTTTGTCATGAGGACCTCTCTTATCTCGACGAGAGAGGTGTCCAGCACCGGCTATTGCGACCGGCTTCCGCAAGTATGCGAGGGAAAAATCCTCAAGCGACGAGGTCTGGGACCGGCCCGATATAGCGCGACTGCGGCCGGATCAGCCGTCCGCTCGTCTGCTGCTCGCGCGCATGGGCAATCCAGCCGGCGACGCGCCCGGCAGCAAAGACATTGGTGAACGCCTCTTTCGGAAAGCCCGCCGCCTCCAGCAGAAGTGCTGTGAAGAACTCGACATTGGTCTGGAGCGAGCGCGACGGCTTGGCGATGCGAAGCACTTCGAGCGCCGCTTGCTCCACGCTCTCGGCAAACGCCAGCCGGTGGCCGGCTTCGCCCTTGGCGCCGAGTTGCCGCACCACCGCTTTCAGCACGTCGGCACGCGGATCGCGCACGCGGTAGATGCGATGCCCGAAGCCCATGATGCGCCGGCCGCGCCCGATCTCGTCACGCAGCCAGCCGGCGGCGTCGCCATGCGCCTCGATCGCATCCAGCATCTCGATCACCGGACCTGGGGCGCCGCCATGCAGCGGCCCCTTGAGCGCTCCGAGCCCGGCCAGCACCGCCGAAGTAAGCCCGGCCTGCGTCGAAGCGACCACGCGCGCGGCGAAGGTCGATGCGTTGAGGCCATGGTCGCAAACCGTCACGAGATAGGCATCGAGTGCCTTCGCCAACTTCGGCGAGGCCGCAATGCCGGTCAGCATCCGCAGCATGTCGGCGGCATGATCGGCCTTGCTATCAGGCGCAATCGGGCTTTCGCCGCGCTGCAAGCGCAGCAAGGCCGGCGTCAGCACGGCAGGTGCCGCAACCAGCCGCAGCGCGTCCGGCAATTTGCGGCCGTCCGGCAGCAGCGCAATGCCGGCGCGCATCGCGCTGTAGATATCGAGGGATGCGAGAAACGGCAGCAAGGGTTCGATCTGCTCGAACACTTCGCTGCGCGCCCGACCGATCGCGTTCGCCAGTTCCTTGTCGTCGGGAAAATCGTCGAAAAAGCCGTCGAACAGCAGATGGACCACCTCGGCGTATTTCCAGCGGCCTGCCAGTTCGGGCAACGAATGGCCCCGGATGGTCAGGCGGCCGCCAAGACCGTCAACATCGGAGAGCACCGTTTCCGCCGCCACCACATCATCGAGCCCATTCGCCATTGGTTTTCTCCTTGACCCTTTCCGCGCGGTAGATAAGGGTTGGCGACTCGATCATCAATCTTGATCAACAGAATCAACATGACAGGACTGACATGACAGAGTGGCTGACGCGGGACGAAGCCCTGGAGCGTCTCAAGGTGCGCGCCCAGACGCTCTATGCCTATGTCAGCCGCGGGCGCATCGGCATGCGGCCGGATGGGGCGGATCCACGCCGTAGCCAGTATCGCGCCGACGACATCGCGGCGCTGGCGAGCCGCCGGGCGCGCGGCCGAAATCCCCAGGCCATCGCCGAAAGTGCAATTGCCTGGGGTGAGCCGGCGATAGCCACCACGATCTCGACCGTTTTGCACGGCCGCCTCGTCTATCGCGGCCAGGATGCGGTTGCACTCTGCGAGGCTGCCACGCTGGAGCAGACGGCAAACCTGCTTTGGGCGTCTGACGCACCAGTGTCGTTCGTGTCGGCGAGCCGCCATGGCAACGGCGCAACTGGCCGGCCGGCCGCCTTCGCGGAATTGGCCGCGTTGGCGGCCACCGGCCGGCCTTCGCTCGGCCGCCGATCAGCTTCGCTCAACCACGATGCGGCCGGCGCCATCGCCGCCCTGGCCCAGGCGCTCGGCGCGATTCCCGGAACCGGTGCCGTGCACGAAAGGCTGGCGCGGGGATGGTCGCTCGATGCGGCCGGTGCAGACTTGATCCGCCGCTCGCTCGTACTGTTGGCCGATCACGAATTGAACGCATCGACCTTCGCCGCGCGGGTCGCCGCGTCCACCGGCGCACCTGTTTCGGCCTGCCTGCTTGCCGGCCTCGCCACGCTCTCCGGTCCGCGCCATGGCGCCGCCGCGGAGGCCGTCATGCTACTGGGCGAGGATGCGCAGAGATTGGGGCCGGATGCGGCCGTCGGACGCTGGCTCGGTCACGACATGCCACTGCCCGGATTTGGCCATCCGCTTTATCCCGAAGGCGATCCGCGCGCCGAACCTTTGCTGGCCGTTATCGATGTCGATGATGGCCTGCTGCGGCTTTGCGATGCGGCCTTTGCGGCAACGGGCATGCGCCCGAACGTCGATTTCGCCTTGGCTGCGCTGACGCGCAGCCTCCGCTTGCCGTCCGATGCGCCGTTCCGTCTGTTTGCGCTCGGCCGCAGCGTCGGCTGGGCCGCGCATGCCGTGGAGCAGGTGACAAGCAACGGCCTGATCCGGCCCCGCGCCCGCTACCAGGGACCGCTGCCGGAGTTCCATTAGCTGGCGGCGCAATCCCGGGCCTTTTTTTGGGTGCTGGCGAATTTAAGCTTTAGATGGAATGGTCATACGGCTCATGAAAAGTCGGAGAGCCCGCTGCGCGGCCAGGGCTGGCGGCTCGGACGGATGCCATTCCCGGAAATGACCATCGAGCGCCATGCGTGCCAACCCATACACGAGTGCACGCGCGGCAAGCACAAGATGATCAAAGTCGGTGTCGGGAGCAAGCCGACCGTGTTGTTGCGCTTGCGTCAGCAAGTCGATCATCCTCCGCCGAATAGCCTCATTCTGATGACGAAGGCTGTCCGACGCTTCAAAATCAATTAGGGTTCTGGAACTGATGATCTGGAAATGCGTGGGGTTGGTAATTGCCCATTCCAGATAGCCTTGTCCGATTGCTTCGAAAGCCTCAATAGGATCTGCGCTGCCGATTTTCGCCTGCGCCTTGGCAACAGCCTCTGTCAGCCGATCCATGGCCTGTTCGGCGACCGCGGTTAGCAACGCTGTTTTCGATCGAAAATGCCGGAATGGTGCGCCGGGTGAAACGCCGGCACGTTTTGCGGCTTCGCGTACGGAGACATGCTCGGCTCCCCGTTCCTCGATGATCTCCACGGTTGCCGTGATCAAGGCCTCGACGAGATTGCCGTGATGATATCGCTTGGCATGTCCGGCTTCGTCGGAATCAGTAGTCTTGGTCATCTCAGCCAAATAGCACGAGAGCGGAATGTAAACACTGATTATTTCCCTTGCGTTCGAGCGCTGCGTATGTAATCAATGTTTACATCGCAACGGAGGTTACCATGTTTCGCATCACCGCAACGACTGCCCTCGCTCTCTCCTTATTGTCGCTCGTGTCTGCCGAGGCCGAGGATCGGCCCACCCTGGAAATCGCCTGGCCGGCCGCAGGTTCAGTTGTCGAACTGGGCAATGCCCCTGAGAAGGCGATAGGCGTCGTCGTCAGGAGCAACTTCAGGCTGCTCCCTGCGGGTGAGTGTGGGGAAATCAGCCAATGCGGCCACGTGCATATGAAGATCGATCCCGACGGAGACACCTGCAACATCCCCGGCAAGCCGTACAACAGCATGAACAGCGACTTTGGCGGTGACCTTATCAAGGCCCGTTTCGGCCATTGCCCGAATGCCGCCGGCAGACACGTAATCGGCGTGCTTCTTGCCGATGATCATCACCGGCCCATTCTAGTAGACGGCAAACCTGTTACCGCTCTGGTGACGGTGACCACGAAATAGAGCATGCCACGAAGCATAGCATGGATGACATCTCCGCCTTTCGAGACGAAGATGTTTTATCACATGGTCTGCTGAAGGAAGTTTCGGCCGGCACTTCGCCAGCCGGCAGTCAGGACATCGTGTCGAGCTTGCGCTGCATCGCGGCGATCTGCTCCTTCAGTTCCTGAAGGTCGTCGGGTTTTTCCGGTGTTTCCTTCCTGGCCGGTTCGGCCGGCGCTGCTGCCGGCGCAGAGCCCGCAGGCGGGAACGGTGTGAACAGCCGCATGGCGTTCTGGAACATTTCCATGTTGCGCCGCGTCTGCTCCTCCAGCACCTTGATCGGCGTGGCGATCTTCATCATGTCCATCGGGGACTTGCCGAGCGCATCTTTCATCTGTTCGCGAAAGCGTTCCTGCTCCTTAGAGAAGGCCAGCATCGACTGCTCGAGAAAGCTCGGCACGATCATCTGCATCTGGTCGCCGTAATAGGCGATGAGCTGACGCAGGAACGGGATCGGCAGCATGTTCTGCCCGTCCTTGTTCTCCAGCTCGAAGATGATCTGGGTCAGCACCGGATGCGTGATGTCGTCACCGGTCTTGGCGTCCTGGACAGTAAAGTCCTCGCCTTTTTTGACCATTTCAGCGAGATCCTCGAGCGTCACATAGGTGCTGGTGCCCGTATTGTAGAGACGGCGATTGGCATATTTCTTGATAACAATAGGTTCGTCTTTTGCGGCCATCTGCATCCTCCCCGGACACCGGGCAGCTTAAGTAAGCCGCCGGTAACGATTGCGCCTTTTTAAAGGATATGCGCAAAAGCGTCATGAATCCAAGCAGTTTGTGCAGTGCGGGAACATTTTATGCTGCGCAGCACGGACGGGCCGCCGTTGCAGCGACGGGCGGCATGCTTGCGGCAGTGGGACGCCATGCCCATTTCGGGTTTGACTCGAGTTGTGGAAAGGGCAAGAAAAGTCCCCGACGGCACCCGAAATCGTTCCCCGAAAGCCTGGAGAAGAACATGTCCGCTTCCAACGCCATCGTTGTCGCCAGTGCAGCGCGCACGCCTGTCGGCTCCTTCAACGGCGCCTTCGCCAACACGCCAGCCCATGAATTGGGTGCGGTCGCCGTCAGGGAAGCGCTTGTCCGTGCCGGCGTCGAGGGCAAGGAGGTGGACGAGGTCATTCTCGGCCAGATCCTGACCGCGGCCCAAGGGCAGAACCCGGCGCGGCAGGCGGCTATGGCCGCCGGCGTGCCGCAGGAGGCTACCTCCTGGGGCCTGAACCAGCTCTGCGGCTCGGGCTTGCGCGCCATCGCGCTCGGCATGCAGCAGATCGCCCAGGGCGACGCGAGGATCATCGTTGCCGGCGGCCAGGAATCGATGTCGATGGCTCCGCATGCGCAACATCTGCGCGGTGGCGTCAAGATGGGCGACTTCAAGCTGATCGACACCATGATCAAGGACGGCCTGACCGATGCCTTCTACGGCTATCATATGGGCAACACCGCGGAGAACGTCGCTCGCCAGTTCCAGATCACCCGCGACGACCAGGACCAGTTCGCACTGGCTTCCCAGAACAAGGCCGAGGCCGCGCAGAAAGCCGGAAAATTCAAGGACGAGATCGTTGCCTTCACAGTCAAGGGCAGGAAGGGCGACACCGTCGTCGACCAGGATGAATACATCCGCCACGGCGCGACAATCGATGCCATGACCAAACTCAAGCCGGCCTTCGACAAGGAAGGCACGGTGACAGCAGCCAATGCCTCCGGCATCAACGACGGCGCCGCAGCCGTGGTGCTGATGACCGAAGCGGAAGCCGCAAGGCGCGGCATCACACCTCTGGTGCGTATCGTTTCCTGGGCGACCGCCGGCGTCGACCCGCAAATCATGGGGACGGGACCGATCCCCTCCTCGCGCAAGGCGCTGGCCAAGGCCGGCTGGTCGGTCGGCGACCTCGATCTGGTCGAAGCCAACGAGGCCTTCGCTGCGCAGGCCTGCGCCGTCAACAAGGACATGGGCTGGGACCCGGCGATCGTCAACGTCAATGGCGGCGCCATCGCCATCGGCCATCCGGTCGGCGCCTCGGGCGCCCGCATTTTCAACACGCTGGTCTACGAGATGCGCCGCAGAAGTGCCAAGAAAGGTCTTGCCACGCTGTGCATCGGCGGCGGTATGGGCGTTGCCATGTGCGTGGAAGCATTGTGATGAGATAGGCGATACGAGTAGGATACTGGCGCAAAGCGAGTAGGGAATAGAGGGCAAACCCCACCGCTTCAACGCGCAGTCATCTGCATTTCCCGGGAGGACACATGACAAAGGTTGCAATCGTCACAGGCGGGTCGCGCGGCATCGGCGCGGCGATATCGGTCGCCTTGAAAAGCGCCGGCTATTCGGTGGCCGCGAACTACGCGGGCAATGAGGATGCGGCGGCAAAGTTCAAGGCAGCGACCGGCATCCCGGTCTATAAATGGTCGGTCGCCGACTATGAAGCCTGCACTGCCGGCATCAAACAGATAGAGGCCGATCTCGGTCCCGTCTCGGTGCTGGTCAACAATGCCGGCATCACCCGCGACGCGATGTTCCATAAGATGACGCGCGAGCAATGGAAAGAGGTCCTCGACACCAATCTTTCCGGCGTCTTCAACATGACGCATCCGTTGTGGGGTGGAATGCGCGACCGCAAGTTCGGCCGCATCATCACCATCTCCTCGATCAACGGCCAGAAAGGCCAGGTCGGCCAGGTCAATTATTCGGCTTCGAAGGCCGGCGACATCGGCTTCACCAAGGCACTGGCCCAGGAAGGCGCGCGCGCCGGCATCACCGTCAACGTCATCTGTCCCGGCTATATCGCCACCGAGATGGTCAAGGCGATGGACGAGAAGGTGCTCAACGAGCGTGTCATCCCGCAGATCCCGGTCGGCCGTCTCGGCGAGCCGGAGGAGATCGCGCGCTGCGTCGTCTTCCTCGCATCCGACGACGCCGGTTTCATCACCGGCTCGACCATATCAGCCAATGGCGGCCAGTACATCAGCTGAGGCTTGGGATGTCGCGGATGCCCCCGTACCGGCCCGACAGCAGGTACGGGCAGATAACCGGGCTGTCACGCGGCAAGCTTCAGCGCTGGGCTGGCTTCAGGCTGGGTTCGGGTAATTGAACCTGCCTCCCACGCGGGTGCCGGCAGACGGGCAAGCGGCGCCCGACTGAGGCCCGACAGCTTCAATGCGATGCGGCGCTTCAGGAGTGGTGTGAGGTTCAGCACCGATAGTACGAGGTTGCGAACGAACCGCTTCACCGGACTGCGGGTAAGCGCCATGACGGTCATCATGCCAGCCAGGTCAAGCACCTCTTGGGCTGCCGGGCGTCGCAGCGTTTCATAGAGTTCGAGCTCCGCTTCGGGGCGCACGCCGTTCACCACGTCGCCAAGCAATTGGCCAAGCACGACCGCGTCGACGATGCCGGTATTCATGCCTTGCCCTCCCGCCGGACTGTGCACGTGCGCGGCATCGCCCATCAGGAACAACCGGCCCTTGCGGTATGACCGGACCAGGCGGTGATGCACGCGAAACCGCGAGCTCCACGACAGGTCGAGCACGCGGGTTCTTTCTTTGCTCGGTCCACGGCTGTCGAGCAGCACCTGTATGTCTGCGACTGCGGGTTTTTCCGGTGCATCGTCCATTGTCGCGACGACGCGGTACGATCCGTCTGGGAGCGGCGCCACCACCACCAGTCCGGCTGGCGCAAAGAACAGCGACACTTCGGTTGGCCCAACCGGCCAGTCGAGAAGAACGTCGGCGAGAACGAACGACGCCTCATAGGCCGCGCCGTCGAACTCGATGCTGGCCGAGTTGCGCACCAGGCTGTGCATGCCGTCGCCGCCAACGACGTAATGTGTCGATATGATCTTCTCGCGGCCGTTTTCGACCACCGTCACGCGCGCACCGTCAGTGTCCTGAACCACCGCTTTGGCCTCGACCATGCGGTGGATCACGCCGCCCAAGGCCGTAATCCGCTCAGCAAACACCTGCTCGGTGAGATTCTGAGGCAGCATCATCAGATAGGGATGCCTCGACGGAAGCTTTCCGAAATCGAGCTTGAGCAGTGTCCGGTTGCGGTCGCGGATGGCGAAATTATGCAGCTTCAGGGCAAGTTCGCTCAGCCGCTGCGTGACGCCCAGCGGCTCCAGCGCTTCCAGCGTCTGAGCGTGGATGACGCCGGCCCGCGAGGTCTGAAGGCCCTCCCCAAGCCTGTCGATCAGAATATGGTCGACCCCGGCCTGGTGCAGCACGATGGACAGCGCCAAGCCGGTCGGGCCGGCGCCGATAATCAGGACTTCCGTTGCATCAGGCAACATTTTCGCTCTCCATTTATCAACACATGTTGACTTTCTAGCCGAAGCCATTGCATTTGTCAACAGCCGTTGGCATATGGATTTCATGAGCGAGAATCAGCAGAAGAAAACCAGCAAGTCGGACCGCACCCGCGCCCAGATCCTCGAAGCCGCGAGGCTGCTGTTCGCCAAGCACGGCTATGACGGCGCCTCCATCCGCGACGTCGCCGCCCATGCCTCGATCGATCCGGCCATGGTGATCCGCTATTTCCGCAGCAAGGACGAGCTATTCGCCAGAGCGGCGGTCGTCGACCTGAAATTGCCGGCACTGCGGGTGATCGATCGAACCGCCATCGGCAAGACACTGATCAGGCGATTTCTCGAAATCTGGGAAGATCCGGCCAACGGTACCGGCATGGCAATTCTGCTGCGGTCGGCGACGTCGAACGAATTCGCCGCCGAAAAGTTGCGCGATGTATTTGCCAACCAGGTGAGGCCACTGGTTGCGGCGGTCGCTGATCCCGCCGATGCGGGCCGGCGGGCCGGGCTCATTTCCAGCCAGCTGCTGGGTTTGGCGATGTGCCGTTACCTGCTGCGCCTACCACCGGTCGTCGCCCTGTCTCACGACGAAATCATCCAGACCGTCGGCCCTACATTGCAGCGCTATGCCGTCGGAGAGGATGTGCCTTGAACAAGCCGTTCAGCGTGGGGCCGAGTCTGAGCCTCATGCGGCAAGTGCGCCGACCGATGGCCATGACGCCGGTGTGTGCCGAACCAGCACGCAAAGGTTAATGGCCGCTGCGCAGCCTGTGCAAAAACCGCCCGGCTGCCTGTGGATTCTCGGTGGAGAAGCTGTTCACAACACAACATGTTGCGGTGAACAAACCAAGAAACTTCGGCTATCTCTGATTCGTCGCCGATTCGTTCCGGCTTTGAGCGGAACGTTAACGACGAGAGCTGAAAACTCCCTCGAAATGATTAAGGCGCGTTAGGAAACATCAATAATTTCATAATGTTGTGCGAAGCAGATTGGCCACCCACGACCATTCACCGGCAAAGGTTAACCATGGTGCTCGCCTGGATGCCGCTTGCATGAATCGGGCCAGTTCCCGTGATTCAGCATGTGGTGAGGTATGCCGGCAGAAAACCCAGATGTAGCCGTGAACAAAACCTGAATCGGCGAGAGTCAGTGATTCGTCGCTGATTCGTTCCAGACTCGTTCCAACTGTTAATCGGGAACAGATTTTCTGGCTTTGAAGCGACCAATCGGCCGGCCCTCGGCACATTCCGCTTTCGCTTCGCGCCCGAAATCCCTATGTGTCGCCTGTCATACGCGGCCAATATGGGCGCGCTCCCGACAATGCGAGGCGGAGAGCCTTTATTTCCAGGCCGATGAACATCCATCCGAAACACACTGAACCGCTGATCCTGACCGGCCGGGACGTGACGGCCGTGCTCGGCCCGACCAACACCGGCAAGACCCATCTCGCCATCGAACGCATGGTGGCGCATGAAAGCGGCGTCATCGGCCTGCCGCTCAGGCTGCTTGCCCGCGAGGTCTATGCGCGCGTCTGCGAGAAGGTCGGCGCCCATAAGGTTGCGCTCATCACCGGCGAGGAAAAGATCCAGCCGGCTGGCGCGAAATACTCGGTCTGCACGGTGGAAGCGATGCCGCGCGAGACCGACGCCGCCTTCGTTGCCATCGACGAGGTCCAGCTCGCCGGCGATCTCGAACGCGGCCACATCTTTACCGATCGCATCCTGCATCTGCGCGGCCGCCAGGAGACGCTGCTGCTTGGCGCGGCCACCATGCACGGCATCCTGCAGCGCCTGCTGCGGGGCGTGTCGGTGGTGACCCGGCCACGGCTGTCGCATCTTGCTTATGCCGGCTCGAAGAAGCTGACCCGCCTGCCGCGGCGCACCGCGATCGTCGCCTTCTCGGCCGACGAGGTCTATGCCATTGCCGAGCTGATCCGCCGCCAGCAAGGCGGTGCCGCCGTCGTGCTCGGCGCACTCAGCCCGCGCACCCGCAACGCCCAGGTGGCGCTGTTCCAGTCGGGTGACGTCGACTACCTCGTCGCAACCGACGCCATCGGCATGGGCCTCAACCTCGACCTCGACCACGTCGCCTTCGCCCAGAACCGTAAATTCGACGGCTACCAGTACCGCAACCTGACAGCGGCCGAGCTCGGCCAGATTGCCGGCCGCGCCGGCCGGCATCTGCGCGACGGCACCTTCGGCGTCACCGGCCAGGTCGATCCGCTGGATGAGGAACTGATCAAGAAGATCGAGGCGCATGATTTCGACCCGGTGAAAGTGCTGCAGTGGCGCACCGCGCATTTCGATTTCGCCAACCTCGATGCGCTGAAGCGCTCGATCGAGACCAACGCCCCGGTCGAAGGCCTGACGCGCGCGCTGCCGGCCGTGGACGCGCAGGCGCTCGAGCATCTGTCGCGCGACGAGGACGTCCGGGCACTCACCACCGATGCGAGACGCGTGGCGCTGCTGTGGGAAGCCTGCGCGCTGCCCGACTACAGGAAGATCGCGCCGGCCCAGCACGCCGACTTGATCGCCTCCATCTACATGGACCTTGCCAGGCATGGCCATGTCGACGAGAACTACATGGCCGAGCAGGTGCGCCGTGCCGACACCACCGAAGGCGACATCGACACGCTGTCGCACAGGATTGCCCAGATCCGCACATGGACCTTCGTTTCCAACCGGCCCGGCTGGCTGGCCGATCGGGCACACTGGCAGGAAAAGACGCGCGAAATCGAAGACAGATTGTCGGATGCGCTGCATGAGCGGTTGACGAAACGTTTTGTAGACCGCAGGACTTCCGTCCTCATGCGGCGCCTTAGAGAAAACACGATGCCTGAAGCCGAAATCAGCCCAACCGGAACCGTACTCGTCGAAGGCCATCATGTCGGCGAGCTGCAAGGTTTCCGCTTTACCGCCGACCAGAGCGCCGGCGGCGAGGACGCCAAGGCGGTGCGGGCGGCGGCGCAGAAGGCGCTTGCCGCCGAGTTCGAGGCGCGGGCCGAGCGCTTCGGCGCCTCTGCCAATGGCGACATCGCCCTGGGTTCGGATGGCACGCTGCGCTGGATCGGCGCGCCGATCGGCACGCTGGTCGCCGGCGAAGACGCTTTGAAGCCGCGTCTTGTCCTGCTGGCCGACGAGCAGCTCACCGGTCCGGCCCGCGACAAGGTTGCGGCGCGCGCCGAGCGCTTCGTCAATTTCCAGATCGAATCCCTGCTGAAGCCGCTGGTCGACCTCAAGAGTGCCGAGCAGATCACCGGCATCGGCCGCGGCATCGCTTTCCAGCTTGTCGAGCATTTCGGCCTCATCAACCGTCGCGACATCGCCGACGAGATGAAGTCGCTCGACCAGGAAGGCCGCGCGGCCCTTCGCCGCCTCGGCGTGCGCTTCGGCGCCTACCATGTCTTTGTGCCGGCACTGATCAAGCCGGCGCCGGCCGGGTTGATCACGCTCCTGTGGGCGCTGAGAAACGACGGCAAGGACAAGCCCGGCTTCGGCGATGTCGTTCACGCACTGGCCTCCGGCCGCACCTCGGTGGTCATCGATCCGACCTTCGACAAGACCTTCTACAAGCTTGCCGGCTACCGCAATCTCGGCCGGCGTGCTGTACGCGTCGATATTCTCGAGCGGCTGGCCGACCTGATCCGACCGGCGACCAACTGGAAGCCGGGCCTCGGGCCTCGCCCCGATGGCGCCTATGACGGCCAGTCCTTCATGGTGACGCCGCCGATGATGTCGATCCTCGGCGCGACCGCCGACGACATGGAAGAAATCCTGAAGGGGCTCGGCTATCGCGCCGATGCCAAACCGGCGGCCGAGGTCAAGGCGCGGCTCGAAGCACAGGACAATGCCGCGCGCGAAGCGGCCGCTGCAAAGCAGGCGGCTGAAGACGCAACACGAGTCGAGCAGGCGAGGATGGCGGAAGCATCTGCCGCGGCAGAGCTGCCGGCGGAGGCTTCGGAACCCGTGTCGAATGCGGCTCCCGTTGCGGAGGCGGCGGCCGAAGCTGTAACCGAAGCGACGGCAGAGCCTGTCGCGGAAGCTCCAGCCCCTGAAGCTGCGGCAGAAGTCACGCAAGAGATCCTGCCCACCGCCGAAGCGGTTGCAGAACCAGCGGCCGAGCCAAGGGCGGCGGAACTTGGGGCGGAAACTGAGGCTATGGCACCGGCAGAGCCGCCGATCTTCGAAACGACGGAAGCATCGCCGGCCGAACCTGCAGCGACGGCGGAAGCAGTCGCCGACGACGCTGCCCCGGAGGCGGAGGAGCCAAAACCTATCCTGTTGTGGCGGCAGGGTCGTTTCGACCAGCGCCCGCGTCATCGCCAGCATGACAACCGCCCCCGGGACAATCAACGGGGCGCTCGCGCGCGCAATGGTCAAGCTGCGCCGGACAGTCGCAGCGATGCGCCGGTAGATGCGGGCGGGCAACCGACACCAGGCGACCGGGCCGCCCGTCAGGGGCGCCACGACCCGCGTGACGGCGCCGGCAAACCGCGCTTCGATCGCAGCAAGTTCAAGCCTAAACCGCAAGGCGAGGCTGGAGAGCAGCGCGCCGGCAAGCCGCAAGGCGACCGCCCCGACCGGCGCGAAAACCGGCCCGACTGGAAGGCTGGCCGGCAGGACGGCAAAGGCAGCGCCCAAGGCGCAAAGCCTGCCTTCCAGCCGAAACCGCGTGAGGAACGCCCGGTCCGCTTCGACCCGGACTCGCCCTTCGCCAAGCTCGCCGCCTTGCGCGACCAGCTGAAGAAGTAAGCTGCTCGTCCAATGGTCACTGATGCCCGCCAGCGCATCGACAAGTGGCTGTTCTTCTCGCGCGCGGTAAAATCGCGCACGCTGGCAGCCAGGCTGGTCGTCGCCGGACGCGTCCGCATCAATCGCGACAAAGCAGCGCAGGCCTCCGATACGGTCCGGCCGGGCGACGTTTTGACCATCACGCTGGAGCGGCGGATCTTCGTCTGGAAAGTCCTTGGCACCGGCGTACGGCGTGGCCCGGCAGAAGAGGCCCGCCTGCTCTACGAGGACATGTCGCCGCCCGCCGCGCCCAAGGGCGAGGGGCTTCCGGATGCGGTGCCGCCGTTGCGCGAGGCCGGCAGCGGTCGCCCGACGAAGAAGGAACGCCGCCAGACCGACCACCTGCTCGGCGACGATTGAGCAAGGTCGAACGCCCGCTTTGCCGGCCTTCCGGAATTTCATTCCGGAAACCGCGGCACCGCTGGCAGGGGCCGCCCTTGCCACCAGCGGACAAAGGCGTTACCTCACCAAAAAAGCCCAACAAAATGGGACGTCCCGGAGCCGACCAATGACCTATGTCGTGACCGACAATTGCATAAAATGCAAATACATGGACTGCATCGAGGTCTGTCCGGTCGACTGCTTCTACGAAGGTGAGAACATGCTCGTCATCCACCCGGACGAGTGCATCGATTGCGGCGTCTGCGAACCGGAATGCCCGGCCGACGCGATCAAGCCCGATACCGAACCGGGCCTCGACAAATGGCTGCAGATCAACACCGAATATGCCGAGAAATGGCCCAACATCACCGCCAAGAAGGAGCCGCCGGCCGACGCTAAAACTTTCGATGGCGAAACTGGCAAGTTCGAGAAATATTTCTCCCCCGAGCCCGGCGAAGGCGACTGACGAGCCGGCCAGCTGCGGCGGCCTGACGCCGCTTAACAGACGTGATACATTAACTGCCTTGACAGGCGGCGACGGCGCGTGGCCTTCGCGCGTGCAGCAAAACCTTGATTCTTCCGACTTTTTGTGTTATATCAGCCAAACATGCCGGTGACACAACGTCGATTTATGGCGCAAACGCCCCAAATCACTGAAAGGTGAATTTCTCAATCCGGACCAGAGCGATCTGGGGCAGGCGCTCGCAATGTTGCGATTTGCCGGTCCTGGCCTTTCCGGTGAGTTCATCGTTGTGTGGCTAAGGACCGGTCACCCCGGTCGCACGAGTTCGGGCCGGCACGATGCCGGTACCACAACAAGGAGTTCAGGGCGTAATGGCAACGATCACCCCGCAGAAGAAGTCCACCGCAGCGCGCCACGGTTTCAAGACCGGGGAGTACATCGTCTATCCGGCGCATGGTGTCGGCCAGATCGTCTCGATCGATGAGCAGGAAGTCGCGGGCCACAAGCTGGAGCTGTTCGTCATCGACTTCCAGAAGGACAAGATGCGCCTCAAGGTGCCGGTCGCCAAGGCGACCTCGATCGGCATGCGCAAGCTGTCGGAAGAGGATTATGTCGAGCGCGCGCTGAAGGTCGTGCAGGGCCGCGCCCGCGTCAAGCGCACCATGTGGTCGCGTCGCGCCCAGGAATATGATGCCAAGATCAACTCCGGCGATCTGATCTCGATCTCGGAAGTGGTGCGTGACCTCTATCGCGCCGACAACCAGCCGGAGCAGTCCTATTCCGAGCGCCAGCTCTACGAGGCGGCCCTCGACCGCATGGCCCGCGAGATCGCGGCCGTCAACCGCATGTCGGAGACCGAAGCGGTCCGCCTCATCGAGGTGAACCTCAACAAGGGCCCCAAGCGCGGCGCCAAGGCCGACAACGAGGAAGCCGAGCAGGAAGAAGCTGCCTGAGCCTTTTCGCCTTCGAATCAGAAAAACCCGGCCTCGCGCCGGGTTTTTTGTTTTGGCTGACCGGTAATGGCCATTCTAGCTCTTGCCGCCGCCTTCCCTTTCCGCCTCCTGCTTCAGCGTGGCGATGAACCGCTTGGTCCGCTGGCGCTCCGGGTTGCTGAACAGCACCGCGGCCGGCCCTTGTTCGACGATGTTGCCGGCATCGAGGAACACCACTTCCCGCGCGATCTTCGAGGCGAGCCGCAGATCATGCGTCGCCATCACCATGGTCGTGCCCTCGCTGGCGAGCTTGCCGAGCACGTCGACCACCTCCTGCGCCAGTTCCGGATCAAGTGCAGAGGTCGGCTCGTCGCAGAGCAGGACTTTCGGCGAAGGCGCCAGCGCCCGGGCGATCGCTACGCGCTGCTGCTGGCCGCCTGACAGCGTCGCCGGCCAGGCGTCGGCCTTATGCGCCATGCCGACCTTTTCGAGCAGGGCGAGCGCCCGTCCGCGCGCTCTTTCCTTGGGCCATTTCAGCACCGTCACCAGCCCCTCCATGATGTTCTCGATCGCAGTGCGATGCGGAAACAACTGGAAATTCTGGAACACCATGCCGGTCTGCAGCCGCAGTCGCTGGATATCCCTGGTCGAGACCCTGCCGCCGGGGTGGAATTCGAGTGCATCGTCGCCGATCCGCACCGTGCCTGAAGTCGGCAGCTCGAGCAGGTTGATGCAGCGCAAAAGCGTGCTCTTCCCTCCGCCCGACGGCCCGACAAGCGCCGTGACGCTGCCTTCCTCGATGGTGACGGTCACGCCCTTCAGCACCAAATTGTCGCCGAAACGCTTTTCGATGTTGGTGAGGCCGATCATGCGCGCGCCTCCAGGAAGCCGCCATAACGGTTGAGCCGCGTTTCCAGCCGCGCCTGCAAGGCCGACAGCACGGAGCTCATGACCAGATAGAGAGCCGCTGCCTCGACATAGAGGATCAGCGGCTCATAGGTGGTGGCGACGATGCGCTGCGCCGCCTGGAACATCTCCGGCACGGTGATGGCGGCGGCGAGCGAAGTGTCCTTGACCAGCGAGATGAAGGTGTTGGACAGCGGCGGCACGGCGACGCGCCCCGCCTGCGGAAGAATGGTGCGCCGCATTGCCTGGGCCCAGGTCATGCCGATCGAATAGGCCGCTTCCCACTGGCCCTTGGGCACCGAACCGATGACTGCGCGGATGATTTCCGACGAATATGCGCCGATGTTCAAGGTGAAGCCGATCAGTGCTGCCGGAAAGGCGTCGAGCAGGATGCCGACCGATGGCAGGCCGTAGAAGATCAGGAACAGTTGCACGAGAAGCGGCGTGCCGCGGAATATCCAGACGTAGAAGCGGACCACGGCGACCAGCGGTTTGGGACCGAACAGCCGGACAAGCGCCACAACCAGGCCTAGGACAAGACCGAATGCAAACGACAGCAGCGTCAACGGCACGGTGAAGATCAGTGCGGCCCACAGCAGCGTAGGCAGGGATTCCAGCATCAATTGCAGCCAGTGCGGCACGAAGGCTCCTCCTTGCCAGATTGCCGTCGCTCACATCACGCGAAAGCGGCGGGCCGTCAAAAGACAGCTCGCCGCGATATGAACGACGCGGGCCGGCGTTCGGCCCACACGAGAAAGCCGTTTTACTTCGAAACGTCCTGGCCGAAATAGGTGTCGGCGATTTTCTTGTAGGTGCCGTCGGCCTTGATGTCGGCCAGCGCCTTATTGATGGCGGCCACCAGTTCCGGATCGGCCTTGCGCACGATGACGCCGGAATAGTCGGCGTTTTCCTCCTGCGCGGCAATCTTCACATTGGCGTCGGGCTTGTGCTTCTTGAAGTCGAGGAAGGACAGACTGTCATTGATGGTGGCGTCGGCGCGGCCGGTAAGAAGAAGCTGGATCGACTGGTCGAAGCCGTCGGTGCCGACGAGTTCGGCGCCGTTGGTTTCAGCCAGCTTGCCGAAGTTCGAAGTCAGCGACTGCGCCGCCTTCTTGCCCTTGAGATCGGCGAAGCTCTTGATATCGGTGTTGTCGCCACGCACGATCAGCACCGCCTTGGAGGCGATGTAGGGATCCGAAAAGTCATATTTGGCCTTGCGCGCCTCGGTGATGCCGACCTCGTTGATGACGGCATCGTAGCGGTTGGCGTCGAGACCGGCGATCAGCCCGTCCCATTTGCCTTCGAGGAACTGGGCTTTGACGCCGAGGCGCTCGGCGATGGCCCGCGCGATCTCGACGTCGAAGCCGACGAGCGCGCCGGAAGCATCATGATAGGTGAAGGGCGCATAGGTTCCTTCCGTGCCGACCTTGAAGACGCCGGACTGCTTGATCTGGTCGAGATTGGCGCCGGCATGACCGGCGGCGATGGCCAGAACCTGCAGCGTTCCGGCGATAATAAGCGATTTGAGCCATTTCATTTTTCTGTGATCCCGTCCTTGGCCGATGTCCGGCGTCATTGCGAGTGCCGGAAAATGACAGAGGCGCGATGCCGGAATAAGAAACTAAATTTCAAAAATCTCGCGCCCTTGAAATCCAATTCTCAACCAGCAGTTCCCGGCGCCATCCGGCTGAGTCAAGGCCGGTGGCGAATCGCCTGGAACAGCGCAATCGACATGACAGTCCGGGGGAACATTCCCCCGCATGGCACGTTCTTCGCTGTTGTAGGGCGCGGCGCCGCCATTTCAACCATCGGCGCCAACTCACGATTCGATCGCACCGCAACGCCTGAAGCAGGAGCGCGGCATGATGGAAGACAGTGCAGGACGGACCATGGTTCGCGCGGCGATGAAAGCCCCTTATCTGGAACGTGACGAAGAGCATCTCCTGGCGCTGCGCTGGAAGGAAAACAATGACCAGCACGCGCTGCACCGCATTACCGTCGCGCATATGCGGCTGGTCATTTCCATGGCGTCGCGGTTTCGCCACTACGGCCTTCCGCTGGGCGACCTGATCCAGGAAGGCCATGTCGGGCTGCTGGAGGCCGCGGCCCGTTTCGAGCCCGAGCGCGAGGTGCGGTTCTCGACCTATGCGACATGGTGGATCCGCGCCTCGATGCAGGACTATATCCTGCGCAACTGGTCGATCGTGCGCGGCGGCACCAGCTCCGCGCAAAAGGCGCTGTTCTTCAATTTGCGGCGTCTGCGCGCCCGCCTGGCAAACGGCGCCGAGCAGACGTCGAATGCCACGCTCTACCGCGAAGTGTCGGCGGCTCTCGGGGTATCGGAGGCCGATGTGGCGATGATGGATTCCCGCCTTTCGGCGCCGGACAGCTCGCTCAACACGCCGCTTGCCGACGACGCGGGCGCAACCGAGCGGATGGAGTTCCTGGTTTCGGATGACCCGCTGCCCGATGAGGTCGTCGGCGACACGATCGACGTCGAACGCCGCTCGGTTTGGCTGAAGACGGCGCTCGGCGCTCTCAATGCGCGCGAGCTCAGGATTATCGAGGAGCGCCGGCTGAGCGACGAGGGCGCGACGCTCGAAGCGCTCGGCGAGACGCTCGGCATCTCCAAGGAACGTGTCCGCCAGATCGAGGCGCGCGCCATGGAAAAGCTCAAGGCGGCGCTGGTAAAGCAGAATCCGGAATTTCTCGCAGCCTGAATCGCGTCGGCTGCTATTTGTCGGTGACGATCTTGACCTTGTCGCCGGCCGAAACCGCGGCACCCGGCGACAGCGCGTTGAGTACCCTGAACAAATCCAGCTTGCGGTCGACGCCGACCATCTGCGCGGCCAGCGAGCCCATTGTCTGGCCGGGCTGCACCGTGACGATGCGGATACGCAGCGGCTTCAGCGCAGCCTTCTCGGCTGCACTCAGAATACGGAACGAGCCGCTGACCGAGCGCGCCACCATGCTCAGCGAGGTGCTGGCCGACGGTGCAGCAGTCAGCAAGCGGTAGACCTGGCCGCCGGCGCGGATCACCGCAATATCGAATTGCCAGCCATCGGCGCCGGCATGCGCGGTCGCCGCTTCGTTGCCGTTGATCGTTTCCTGACGCACGCTGCTGTCGTCGAGGCCGGCAACCCAGCCGCTGCGGATGTAGTCGGTCAGCGAGCGGTCCTTGTCGATCGAAACGCCGTCGAAGCGGATTGCCATGTCGCCCGGGCCTGTGGCCGTCACCGCCGCCGCCGAATTGTCGATGATGAAGCCGTTGGGCACTGAGAACGACACGCCGAGGCCAGGATGCAGGAAGGTTTCGCCGCGCACATAGCCTTCCTCCGGCGTGTCGCCGTAGAGCAGCCCGTCTATGCCGGCAAGGAATGAATCGCGGTCGCGCGACCCGACACCGGGCGCGCCGAACTGGCGGGCGTGGCGCTGCGCGAGATCGATACGCTGCGGCGTATTTGGGTGCGTCGCCAGGAAGTCGAGGCTGGCGTCGGTGGCGCCGCTGATCGAGCGGAAATCGGTATAGGCCGACATCGACTGCAGGAAGCGGCCGGCGGCGTAGGGGTCGAAACCGGCTTCGCCGATCGACTTGATGCCGATGGCATCGGCCTCCAGCTCCTGATTGCGCGAGAACTGGGCCAGCCTCAGCTTGCCGCGGATCAGCGCCGCCTTGGCCGTCGGGTTGTCGCCGAGCACGTCCGAAACGACCTTGGTCGCCAACCCCTCTTCGGCTTCCAGCTGCTGGCGCTGCAGGCCGTGATTGGCCGTAACGTGGCCCATCTCATGCGCGATGACGGCGGCAAGCTCGGCTGAATCGTTGGCCAACGCCAGCAGGCCGCGGGTGATGTAGAGATAGCCGCCCGGCAGCGCGAAGGCATTGACGTTGGGCGAGTTGAGGATGGTGATGCGGTAGGTCTGGGTTGGGTTGGCCGACACCACGGTCAGCCTGCCGACGACCTTGGCCACCATGCGCTCGAGCTTGGGGTCGGAATACTCGCCGCCATAGGTGGCGAGGATGCGCGGGTGCTGCGCCTTCGCCAGTTCGGCGAGCCTGCTGTTAGCGGCGACATTGTCGACCGTAATCGGCTTGTCGGAGGGCTGGAAGCCCGATTCCTGCACGTCGGGAGGCGTGAACATCTGGCAGCTTGCCAGCGCCACGGCAAGACCGGCCAGCGCCAGAAAGCGCGCCAGCGGTTTCACCCTCCGATTGTCGATGCCGGTCGGCAGATCGGCTTCCTTTCAAGTCCCGGGACGTGACCGCGAAAATCGGGCGCGATTTCCGGAAAGCATCACGCGCAAAATCAAGTGCTACGGCGTCCTTCGTGCGTCCGACAGATACGAGGCAGCAAGGGCAAATCACGGTCTAAGCCGGACCAGCTCCTGGCGGACCTAGCCACACTACCTCGACCATGGCAAGCAAGCGCCGCTTCGCCTTCCTTCGGTTTGACCATAAATTATGTCCGCTTCCGGGCAACATCTCGTGATCCAGCTGCAAACGGACCCGAGCCGATATAGCGTCGGAATGCCTCCGGTCCAGCCCCAACGAAAAAATCGGCGGCGGCGCCGGTCGCGGCAACCGTGCCACCGTCCAGGAAAACCATGTTTTGGCCGATACGGCGCGCATCGTCCGGCTGGTGCGTGACGAATAGCACCGTCATGCGCTGCTCCGAATGGACGTCGGCCACCAGGTCGAGCATGTCGTCGCGCAGTGCCGGTCCGAGCGAAGCGAACGGCTCGTCGAGCAAGAGTACCGGCCGGTCGCGCACTAAAACCCGGGCGAGCGCGACGCGCTGCCGCTCGCCGCCGGAGAGTTCGCGCGGCAGTCGGCTTTCCTTGCCGGCCAGGCCGACGCGCTTCAGCGCTGCGGCGATTGCGGCGCGGTCAGCCTCGCTCAGCCTGAGCGAAGGCGAGCGGCCGAGCCCGACATTCTGCTCGAGGGACAGATGGGCAAACAGGTTGTTTTCCTGGAACACCATCGATACCGGCCGCGCTGATGGCGGCGCGGTGCTGACGTCGGCGCCGCCGATGAGCACGCGGCCTGACCGTGGCGCCTCGAAACCGGCCACCAGATTAAGCAGTGTCGACTTTCCCGAACCGCTCGGCCCCATGATGGCGGTGATTTCCGACGCCGGGAAATCGACATCGAATATAAGCGGCGTTTCACCATAGCTGAACGAGACATTATCGAGCCGCACGGCCGCGCCTTTTTCCACCGAAATGGACCGTTCCGGGCTGATCGGCATCATGTTTTCTCCCTCCTTCCCATCCAGTCCGCGGTCAGCACCAGCGCCAGGCAGACAAGGCCGAGCAGCAGCGCCAGCCCGGCCGCATCCTCGGTGCGGTAACTGCCCATGCGGGCCAGCAGCAGGTAGGGCAAGGTTTGCACGGAATCGCTGCCGAACAGCGCAATGACGCCAAGATCGCCGAGCGACAGCGCCATGGCGAAAGCGAAGCCGGTGGCGAGCGGCCGCCGCAGCGACGGCCAGTCGACCAGCCGCAACCGGTTCCAGCCCGAGATGCCAAGCTGTGCGCAAAGCCGTTCGTGGCGTTCGCTCGCCGCGTCATAGGCAGGGCGGATGGCGCGGATGGCGAACGGCATCGCCATCACCGCATTGACCGCAACGACCATGACAGGGGCGATCGCAAAGACATCGCTGACGGTGCGCAGGAAGAGGAACCAGCCGGCGCCGATGACGATGGGCGGCACCACCAGGACGAACCCCGCACCGGTGTCGGCCAGATGTTCGAGCACCGTCCGCCCGCCTGTCCGCCGGGTGAGCGCCAGCGCCCGGCGCGCCATGACCAGCGACAGCGACAGCGCCAGGGAGAGCAGCGCCGATAAGACGGACAGCGCGGCACTGGTCGCCGTCGCTTGCCGCACCGCGCTCTCGCCGGCAAGGCGGCCGAGATCGGCGCCAAGCCCGGCCGCCAGCGTGGCCGCCATCGGCCCGGCGACAAAGAACAGTGCCAGCCCGATCACCAGCGCGTTCAGCACGGTCTCGGCCGCACCGGCTGAAAAATACCGGCGCGGCGCCACCGGCAGATTGGCGTCGCCGGTCATATTGGCGCCAAGCCGCGTCAAGGCCAGCACGACCACGAAGGTCAGGGCAATCTGCAGCAGGGTCAGCGTCACAGCCCGCGCCGGGTCGAAGTCGAAACGCAGCGCCTGGTAGATGGCAACCTCCAGCGTCGTCGCGCTGGGTCCGCCGCCGAGCGTAAGCACGATGGTGAAGGAGGTGATGCACAGCATGAAAACGAGCCCGGCAACGCCCGGCAAGGCCGCACGCAGCGGCGGCGATTCGATCAGCCGGAAGGCCGGCACAGCACCCATGCCAAGCTGGCCCGCCAGCCGCCATTGGTCGGCCGGCACGGTCTGCAACGCCTCCAGGAACAGCCGCGTCGCCAGCGGCAGGTTGAAGAAGACATGGGCGACGAGTATGCCCGACAGGCCATAGATGCCGGGCCAGCTCTGGCCGCCTAGCGCGCCCAGCGTGCCGGCAAAATAGCCGGCGCGGCCATAGAGCGCCAAGACACCGAGTGCGGCAACAATGGCCGGCAGCGCCAGTGGCACGGCGAAAAGCTGCAGGATAAAGCCTCGCCCGAAAAACTGTGGATGCCGCGACAGGGCACGCGCGACGAACAGCGCTGGCGCGACGGAGAGCAGGGTCGACAGCAGAGCCTGCCAGAGCGTGAAACGGACGATACGCAAGAGATACGAATCGAAGGCGGAGGCGACACCGGACGGGTCACGTGTGGCTTCGACGACGAGCCCGGTGAATGCACCGCCGATCAGCAACGCGATGGCGGCGAGCGCGACGATGCCGGCGGTGATGCGGGAGTCAGATGATGGTGCGCGTTGCACGCTAGACCACCAGATTCGAGATTCTTAGTGAGGATTGCGTTCCTTCGCGCCCCCCTCTGTCCTGCCGGACATCTCCCCCACAAGGGGGGAGATCGGACGGCACGGCGGCTTTCGCCAGTCGCCGATGTTGCTGGAATGAGCGGAGCGCTGAAACTGCCAATCTCACCCCTTGTGGGGGAGATGTCCGGCAGGACAGAGGGGGGCGCCGTAGAGCGATCATCTTCGATCAATCGGCCAAAGCTACTTGCTCATCGCCGCCAGCCACTCATCGACCCAGGCCTTGCGGTGGGCCGCGACGTCCTCCGGGCTGAACAGCAAGGTCTTGGTCGGTTTGACAAGCTTGTCGAACGCCGGATTGAGCGGCTTGTCGGTCTTGCCGGCCGGGAACATCCAGTTGGTTTCGGGAATGACATCCTGGAATTTCGGTCCGGTCATGAAGGCGATGAACTTTTCCGCCAGCGGGTTCTTCGCGCCCTTGGTGGTGATCCCCGCAACTTCGATCTGCAGGTATTCGCCTTCCTCGAAGGACGCCGCCTGGTAGCGCTCGGTGTTTTCGGCGACCATGTGGTAGGCCGGCGACGTGGTATACGACAGCACCATCGGCGCCTCGCCCTTGGTGAACAGACCGTAGGCCTCGCTCCAGCCTGGCGTCACCGTCAGCACCTTTGCCTTGAGCTTGGCCCAGGCTTCGGGCGCCTTGTCGCCATAGACCGACTTGACCCACAACAGCAGGCCAAGGCCCGGCGTCGAGGTGCGCGGGTCCTGGATGACGATCTTCTCTCCGGCATCGCCCTCGACCAATTCCCTGAGGCTGTTCGGCGGGTTCTTCAGTTTTTCGGTATCGTAGACGACGGCGAAATAGCCATAGTCGAACGGCACGAAAATATCGTCGCGCCAGTCGCCCGGCACGCTGACATCCGATATGGTGCCATGCGGCGAAAACAGGCCGGTTGCCTTGGCGTCCGCCGTCAAATTGGTATCGAGGCCAAGCACGATATCGGCCTTGGTGGCGGCCCCTTCCAGCTTCACACGGTTGAGCAGCGCCACGCCGTCAGCGACCGAGACGAATTCGATGACGCAACTGCACTCGGCCTCGAAGGCCTTCTTCACCGCCGGTCCCGGACCCCAATCGGCGGTGAAGCTTTCATAGGTATAGATGGTCAGTCTATCCTGTGCCGATGCCTGCCCTGGCAGGGCGAGCGCGGATGCCGCAAGCAGGACAATCGGGACAAGAGAGTGGAAAAAACTGCGCATCGGCGCCTCCTTCGTTCGCGTTGAAAGGAATTGAGGCGTCGGGCTGTCCGAAACGTCTAATCCCTCCGCCGGTACAAACCGGATCAGGTTCAGCGGGTTGGCAGTCTTGCCTCTCAGCCGGTCCGCGAAGATCGCGTCCGGCACCCCGTTAGAGCGTCTCGACACATAGGCCCGGCCGAAGTGCCGCGCAAGCGGAAGTTTGCCGGGCATCCAAAGCCCAGCCTTCCGTTTCGTCTGCCGTTTCATCTTCCGTTTCATTCTTCCGTTTCTGGGGCAGGGCTGGTAAGGGCCACGAGATATGAGCAAATTCACCATCCTGCTTGGCGGCGATCTCATCCGCACGCCGCTGCTCGACCGCCAGGTCGAAGGCTCGCGCGTCATCGCTGCGGATGCCGGCATCGGCCATGCCCGTATGCTGGGCCTGAGGCCGGAACTCTGGGTCGGCGATTTCGATTCCGTGCCTGCCGAGTTGCCGGAGGATCTGGCCGCTGTGCCACGGCAGGTGTTTTCCGCCGAAAAGGACAAGACCGACGGTGAACTCGCTATCGCCGCCGCGCTCGAACGCGGCGCGACCAGCCTTGTGCTCGCAGGTGCTTTCGGCGGCAAACGCACCGATCACATCTTCCTGCATCTGGCGCTGAGCGTCCGGCTGGCGGAAGGCGGGACGGACGTGCTTTTGACCAGCGGCGCACAGGAAGGCATTCCCTTGCTGCCCGGAAAGACTGGCTTCGACTATGCCGACGGCACGCTGTTTTCGGTGCTCGGCTTCTCCGATCTCGCCGGCCTGAGCGTCACCGGTGCCAAATGGCCGCTCGACCATGTCGAGGTTGCGTTCGGCTCGTCGCTGACCATTTCCAACGAGGTCAGGGGCCGGTTGGAAATCGCGCTGGCCAGCGGCCGCGCGCTGCTGCTCGCGCATCCTTTTCCCTTACCTGAAAGCTGACATGGCACCGCCGCTTCTCAATCTCGACGGGATAAAGCTGACCTTTGGCGGCACGCCGCTGCTCGACGGTGCCGCCCTGACGGCCTCAGCTGGCGACAAGATCGCCCTGGTCGGCCGCAACGGTTCGGGCAAGTCGACGCTGCTCAAGATCGCCGCCGGGCTGATCGAGCCGCAGGACGGTGAAGTCTTCCGCCAGCCTTCGGCAACCGTGCGCTACTTGCCGCAAATGCCCGACATGGAAGGTTTTGCGACCGTCCGCGCCTATGTCGAGGCGGGGCTCGGGCCCGCCGACGATCCCTATCGCGCCACCTATCTGATGGAGCATCTCGGCCTGACCGGCGAAGAACGGCCGAACGACCTCTCCGGCGGCGAGGCGAGGCGTGCGGCACTCGCCCGCGTCATGGCGCCGGAGCCCGACATTCTCCTCCTCGATGAGCCGACAAACCATCTTGACCTGTCGGTCATCGAATGGCTGGAGGAGGAGCTTGCCCGCACCTCCTCGGCACTGGTCGTCATCTCGCATGACCGCCGTTTTCTCGAGCGCGTGTCACGCGCCACAATCTGGCTCGACCGCGGCCAGACCCGCCGTCTCGACAAGGGCTTTGGCTGTTTCGAGGAATGGCGCGACACGGTGCTGGAGGAGGAAGAGCGCGAGCAGCACAAGCTCGGTCGCCAGATCGTGCGCGAGGAGCACTGGCTGCGCTATGGCGTGACAGCGCGGCGCAAGCGCAACATGCGCCGGCTCGGTGAGTTGCAGACCATGCGCCAGCGCTTTCGCGGTCATCGCGGCGCCGAGGGTGCGGCGACGATGACAGCCAGCGACGCCGCCGAATCCGGCAAGCTGGTGATAGAGGCCAGGAACATCGAGAAGAGCTTTGGCGATCTGATCGTGGTCAAGGGATTTTCGACCCGCATCCAGCGCGGCGATCGCGTTGGCTTGGTCGGGCCGAACGGCGCTGGCAAGACGACGCTGTTGAAGATGCTGACCGGCGAATTGAAGCCGGACGCAGGCACGGTGCGGCTCGGCACCAATCTGGAGATCGCCACACTCGACCAGAAGCGCGAGGCCGTCGACCCGCAGGAGACACTGGCGCAGTATCTCACCGACGGTCGCGGCGAGAACCTCGTCATCAATGGCGAACAGCGCCACGTCGTCTCTTACATGAAAGACTTCCTGTTCAAGCCGGAACAGGCGCGCACGCCGGTGCGCGAGCTTTCGGGCGGCGAGCGGGCACGGCTGATTCTCGCCCGCGTTTTGGCGCGGCCGGCAAACCTGCTTGTGCTCGACGAGCCGACCAACGACCTCGACATGGAGACACTGGAGTTGCTGCAGGAATTGGTCGCCGGCTTTGCCGGCACGGTGATCCTGGTCAGCCACGATCGCGATTTCCTCGACCGCACCGTGACCAGCATCATCGCGCCGGATGGTGACGGCCGCTGGATCGAATATGCCGGCGGCTATTCCGACATGCTGGCGCAGCGCGGCGGCACCAGGCTGGACGACCGCAAGGCGCGGCCGAAGGCAGAGACCAGCGAGGCGACGGGTGCAAGCAGGAGCGACGCGGTCGCTCCCAAGGGCCCGGCCAGGAAACTGTCGTTCAAGCAGAAATTCGCGCTGGAAACCTTACCCAGGAAGATCGAGGCGGTGTCGGCCTCGATCTCGCGGCTGGAGAACAATATCGCCGATCCGGCCTATTACGAGCGCGACCCGGCCTCGTTCCAGAAGACGATTGCCGCGCTCGACAAGGAGCGCGTCACACTGGCAGCGCTCGAGGAGGAATGGCTGGAACTCGAGATGCTGCGCGAGGAGATGGAGGGGTAATTCGCGAGTTCAAGCACCTTGTCGTTGCGGCTAGACAGGAGTGCGCATATATTATGCGCATGCTGCGGAGGTGATCATGCGCAAGATAGCTGTGAATGCGGTTCGTCAGCCGGCAAATCTGTCGATCGACTCAAAGCTCATGAAGGAAGCCAAGGGGCTCGATGTGAATGTCTCGCGCGCCGCTGAAGCCGGCATCGCAGAGGCAGTGGCCGCCGAGAAGACGCGGCTGTGGAAGCTTGAGAACCGCGCGACGATAGATGCGTGGAACGAATATGTCGAAAAACACGGTATTCGCTGGCAGAACATCGGCAATTCTGATGGCGCGCTACGACGTCTTCGCGAGTAGCATCGAAGGCGGCTATCTCCTCGACGTCCAGGCCGATCTGCTCGACCACTTCAAGACCCGGGTGGTCGTCCCGCTGCTGCCGGTTGCGATGGCGCCATCACCAATGCGAAGGCTCCATCCCGTTTTCGAGATCAATGGTCGGAAATTGGTCATGGCCACCCATTTGATCGCCACGGTTGCGGCGACGGAATTGGGCGAGAGCCGACTGAATCTGACCAGGCATCACGAAGACATCGTGAGCGCGCTCGACATGCTGTTCCAAGAGCCAAGGAGGCGTTGGGCTGGTGAGCCGGCCTCACCCCGCCGTCTTTGTCTGCCAGGCCTTCAGCGCCTCGTCGAACACCTTCTCGCCGGGAATTCCCTTTTCCATGGTGAGCAGCGCCCGCCGCCCGGTCTTGTAGACGACCGGCACGTCAATCCAGTCCTGACCTCTGAGCAAGGTCAGATTGGCGTCTTCATCCGCCTTGGTGTCGTTGAGCGCAACCAGGAAGAAACCGTCGGCGATCTTGGCCGGGATGCCGATCAGCGGGCTGCCGGCATCCTGCTCGGAGCCCTTCATGGCGACACGCAAGATGTTGTCGACACCGCCGCCCTCGAAGCCATTAGGCGTCAGGAAGATCATCTCGATGATGTGACTGGCCGGCAGCGTCTGGTCGGTGTTGCGACGGATCGTCATGCGCAACTGGATATCCTTGCCTGGAATGGTTGCCTCGGCACGGATCGCCGGCTCTGGCGGCAGGTCGCCGCCGGGCGATTCCTGCACCAGCGACCAGACGATGTTGCCGGGCTCGGCCGAGCCTTGAGCGGTGCTGGTGCGCTCCTCGTAGAAGATCGCCTTCTGGCCGACGGCCAACGCGGCTTGCGGCGGAACTGCCGTCGGTGCCGCTGCCGTCGCGGGCGGTGGGGCGGCCGTTGCAGGGGCTGGCGGAGTAGCTGCAGCATCGGGCGGCGTTGCGGGCGTTGGCGCAGCCGACCCATCGACTGCTGGAGCATTGGCCGTGCCTTGCGTGTCGGCGGGTGCGGCCGGTGCCGGTGCGGCGGGTGCCGAGGTGGCCGGCGCTTGAGCGGCCGACGGCGGCGTGGTCAGTGCGGCGACGGATTCGCCTTCGCCGATGCCCGCCTGCCCGGCCGCGGGGCCGGGATCGACTTCGTGGCCCTCGGGCGTAAGGCGCTGCGTGAACTTCGCGCCCTCGCCGGCCTCCGTCGGAGGCGCGGCGGCCGGTACGGCCGCATCGGCCACCGGCTTGGCCGGGGCTGGTTTTACCAGCGGTTCGGTGGCGACGGCTTTGGTCTCGTCGAGGCCGAGCATGCTGCCGAACGCATCCTTGTTCAGCCAGATGCCATAACCGCCACCGGCAATGACCAGCAGGGCAATGGCGGCGGCGATCACGCCGCCATAGCTGCGCCTGCGCTCGGCAGGATGGAGTCGCTGGAACCTGTCCTCCGCGGGGCCGCCGTCGTTGGAAAAGTCGTCGCCCCGAAAAACGCTGTCTTGGTCATCGGCCGTCGGAAGATCCATATCGGACGGCGGCGGACCAGCGCGCTCTTGAGGAAGAGCGACGGGCTGCGGCTTTTGCCAGTTCGGCACCGCCTTGGCGGGCGTGGACTGCCATGCCGGCCCAGTCTGGGCCGGCCCGGTCTTTGCTGGCCCGGTCGTTGCTGGCTCGGTCTTTGCCGGCTGCCGGACATGGCTGGGCTGGTTCTTGTTGCGGTCGATGGAGGAGAAGATGTCCTCCAGTTCCGCCAGCGGATCGGATGCCGGTGCCGGTTTAGCATATTCTCGCTCAACGCTTGCGATGGCGTCTTCGAGTGCGCGCTTCTGCCTGGCGACATCCGACGGCGCAAACGGCGGATCGCGTTCGGCAATTTTCTTCGCGATCGTCGAACGCGCCATGTCATACACTTTGGCGCGCACTTCCGCCGACGGCTTATCAAGCTTGTCTAGCGTCTTTTTCAGGGCACCAACAAAATCTACCATGCTTCAGTCGACCTGCAGTTTGTTTCTGGGCCGGCCCCCGCAAATCAGCCGCAATGCCCGGAAAGGCTGAGAAACTAGTCTTGAAACGGATCGGTCACAAGTATCGTGTCGTCCCGTTCAGGGCTGGTGGAAAGGAGTGCGACCGGCGCGCCGATCAGCTCTTCGATGTGGCGGACGTACTTCACCGCCTGGGCCGGCAGATCGTTCCAGCTGCGCGCGCCGGCGGTGGTACCTTTCCACCCCTCCAACGTTTCGTAGACCGGTTCGACGCGGGCCTGCGCACCCTGGCTGGCCGGCAGGTAATCTATCGCCTCGCCGTCGAGTCGGTAGCCGGTACAGACCTTGATCTCGTCCAGCCCATCGAGCACATCGAGCTTGGTCAGCGCAATGCCCTTGATGCCGTTGACGGCGACGGCCTGGCGGACCAGCACGGCATCGAACCAGCCGCAGCGGCGCTTGCGGCCGGTGACGACGCCGAATTCATGGCCACGCGTGCCCAGGAACTCGCCGATCTCGTTCTTCTGCTCGGTCGGAAACGGGCCTTCGCCAACACGCGTGGTATAGGCCTTGGTGATGCCGAGCACATAGCCGATGGCGCCCGGGCCGACACCGGACCCGGCAGCGGCCTGGCCGGCAACGGTATTTGACGAGGTGACGAACGGATAGGTGCCATGATCGATGTCGAGCAACGTGCCTTGCGCGCCCTCGAACAGGATGCGCTCGCCGGCGCGGCGCTTGTCGTCGAGGATTTTCCAGACGCGGTCCATATAGGGCAGGATCTCGTCAGCGACGGAAATCAGCTCGCTCATGATCGCCTCATGCGTGACTTCGGCATGGCCAAGCCCGCGCCGCAGCGCATTGTGGTGCGTCAGCAGCCTGTCGACCTTCAAGGGTAGCGTTTCCAAATCCGCCAAATCCATCACCCTGACCGCGCGCCGGCCCACCTTGTCTTCGTAGGCGGGACCGATACCGCGGCGGGTCGTGCCGATCTTCGTTCCGGAATTGGACGCGGCGTCCTCGCGGAATCCGTCCAGCTCCCGGTGCAAGGACAGGATAAGCGCGGTGTTTTCGGCTATTTTCAGGCGGTCTGGCGTCACCTCGACGCCCTGCGCCTTCAATTTCGCAACCTCCGCGACGAAAGCGTGCGGATCGAAGACGACGCCATTGCCGATGATGGACAGCTTGCCTTGCCGCACCACGCCGGACGGCAGCAGCGACAGCTTGTAGACCTTGCCGTCGACGACCAGCGTGTGGCCGGCATTGTGGCCGCCTTGGAAGCGCACGACAACGTCGGCGCGCTCCGACAGCCAGTCTACGATCTTGCCTTTGCCCTCATCGCCCCATTGCGAGCCGACGACCACCACATTGGCCATATTTCTTTTCCCTTGAGACGCCGCACGAGCAGCTTGAAAACAGTTCGAAACGACAGGCCTCTATCGCATCGGCCCCCAAAATCGAAATCGATTTTCGGAAAAGCACGACGCGAGGATTAGAGCCTTCCGACGCGTACTTGTAGCGTCCAATTGCACGCACGTCGCTCTATAGCGTCAAGACCCGGCGAGCGCGACCACTCTTTGCCGCCCAAAACGCTCGGAGGCACAACAATTTTCGCCTTTGACATCATTTACTTGGGCTAGCGGTCGCAATAGTCCCACACCGACGTCAAATTCCCTCTGCCTGGCCGGAATGTCACGATGCATCGAGCCGCCTACCTGTTCCTGCTGTTCACCACCTTGCTGTGGGGCGGCAACTCCGTGGCCGGCAAGCTGGCGGTCGACCACATTTCACCGATGACGCTGGTCTTCCTGCGCTGGATTCTAGCCGTTCTGATCCTGCTGCCGATCGGCTGGCGAACGCTGCACGAGGACTGGCCAGTGGTGCGTCGGCACTGGTTGCTGCTTGGCGGGCTCGGCGCTTGCGGCTTCGCCTTTTTCAATGCGATCTTCTACACGGCGCTCAACTACACGACGGCGATCAACGTCTCGATCGAGCAGGCGGCGATACCGATCGTGATCATCATCGCCAATTTCGTGCTGTTTCGCCTGCGGGTGAACCGGGTGCAGATCGCTGGCGTCGTGCTGACCATCATCGGCGTCGCAGTGACAGCGAGCCATGGCGACCTGCGCCAGCTTCTCAAGCTGGATCTCAACTTCGGCGACGCGATCATGCTGGTCGCCGTGCTTTGCTACTCCTTCTATTCGGTGGGGTTGCGGCTGAAGCCGGTCATCCGCTGGCAGAGCCTGATGCTGGCGCTGTCGGTTGCCGCACTCATCACATCGCTGCCTTTCTTCCTGTGGGAGATTGCCGCCGGCAGGGTCATCGTCCCCGACGCCCGCGGCTGGGCTGTCGCGTTCTATACTGCCATCGGTGCTTCGGTCATCTCGCAGATCTTCTATATCAGGGGCAACGAGCTGATCGGCGCCAACCGGGCCGGCCTGTTCATCAATCTGGTGCCGATCTTCGGTACGCTGCTGTCGGTGCTGATTGTCGGTGAGACATTCCAGCTTTATCAGGCGCTGGCTCTCGCACTGGTGCTGGGCGGCATCAGCCTCGCCGAATACAGCGGACGGAAGATGGCGGTATCCGCTGCTGAATGAAGTCGCTTGCCGCGACGGTTCACTGCGGTCCGTCAACGACCATGGAAGCGCCCCGCGTGCTGCTGCACACGGGGCGATCGAATTTCAGGCCGCGCCGACGTCGAAATGCAGCCGCTTGGCCGAGTCGATCGACTTGTGCGAGCGCACCTGCGCCAACACGTCTTCCGGGAACGGCGCATCGAGATAGAGCAACGCAATGGCATCGCCGCCCGGCCGGTTGCGGCCGAGCTGGAAATTGGCGATGTTGACGCCGTTCTCGCCGCACACCGTGCCGAGCAGGCCGATGATGCCGGGCGCGTCGGCATTGGTCGTGTAGAGCATGTGCTGACCGACCTCGGCGTCGAGATTGATGCCCTTGATCTGGATGAAGCGCGGCTTGCCGTCCGAAAAACAGGTGCCGGCGATCGAGCGCGTCCTGTGCTCGGTCTTGACCGTTAGCTTGATATAGCCGTCGAACACGCCCGACTTGTCGCGCTTGACCTCGGCGACGATGATGCCGCGCTCCTTCACCATGATCGGCGCCGACACCATGTTGACGTCGGCGACCTGCGGCCGGATCAGCCCGGCAAGAGTAGCGCTGATCAGCGCCCGCGTATTCATCGTCGCGGTCGAGCCGTCGAACAGGATCTCGACCTCCTTGATCGGATCCTCGGTGACCTGTCCGACAAAGGCGCCGAGCACTTCGGCGAGCTTGACGAAAGGTTTCAGCCGCGGCGCTTCCTCGGCGGTGATCGACGGCATGTTGATGGCATTGGAGACAGCGCCTTTGATCAGATAGTCCGACATCTGCTCGGCGACCTGCAGCGCGACGTTCTCCTGCGCCTCCATCGTCGAGGCACCGAGATGCGGCGTCGCCACCACATTCTCCATGCCGAACAGCGCGTTGTTCTCCGCCGGTTCGACCTCGAACACGTCGATGCCGGCGCCGGCCACCTTGCCGCTCTTCAAGGCCGCGATCAGGTCGGCCTCGACGATCAGCCCGCCACGGGCGCAGTTGATGATACGCACGCCGGTCTTCATCTTTGCGATCGCCGCGGCGTCGATGATGTTGCGTGTCTTGTCGGTAAGCGGTGTGTGCAGCGTGATGAAGTCGGCACGGGCGAACAGCTCGTCGAGCTCGACCTTTTCGACACCGAGTTCCTCGGCGCGGCTGTCCGACAGGAACGGGTCGAAGGCGACGACGTGCATCTTCAGGCCGACGCCGCGCGTAGCGACGATCGAGCCGATATTGCCGCAACCGATGATGCCGAGCGTCTTGCCGGTGATCTCGACGCCCATGAAGCGGTTCTTTTCCCATTTGCCGGCATGGGTCGAGGCGTTGGCCTCCGGTATCTGGCGGGCCAGCGCGAAGATCATGGCGACGGCATGCTCGGCGGTGGTGATCGAATTGCCGAAAGGCGTGTTCATCACGATGATGCCCTTGCGGCTCGCCGCCGGGATGTCGACATTGTCGACGCCGATGCCGGCGCGGCCCACGACCTTCAGCCTGGTCGCGGCGTTGATCAGCTTCTCCGTGACCTTTGTCGCCGAGCGGATGGCCAGCCCATCATACTGGCCGATCACTTCGAGCAGTTTTTCCTTGTCCTTGCCGAGATCCGGCAAATAGTCGACCTCGATGCCGCGATCCCTGAAGATCTGCACGGCGGTGGTGGAAAGTTTGTCTGAGACGAGAACGCGGGGCGCCATGGCGGCCTCCTTCAATTATGATTTGATCCGCTTGGGGATGGCGGCCCGAGAGCCGCCACAGGAAAACTCAGGCGGCTGCCTTCAGCGACGCCTTTTGCGCGGCAAAGGCCCAGTCGAGCCAGGGCAGCAGCGCTTCGAGATCGGAGGTCTCGACTGTCGCGCCGCACCAGATGCGCAGGCCGGGCGGTGCATCGCGGTAGGCGCCGATGTCGTAGGCGACGCCTTCCTTGTCGAGCGCCGAGACGATTGCCTTGGCGAACGCAGCCTGTCCATCGGCGTTGAGTGCAGCGACATCCGGATCGGTGAATGAAAGGCAGACCGATGTGTTCGAACGCGTCGCCGGGTCGACGGCAAGATGGCCGAGCCAGGAAGATTTCCGGACAAAGCGATCGAGAACAGCGGCGTTGGCATCCGCTCTGGTGACCAGCGCGTCGAGGCCACCGATCGACTGCGCCCAACGCAGCGCGTCGAGATAGTCCTCGACGCACAGCATAGACGGCGTGTTGATGGTCTCGCCCTTGAAGATGCCTTCGATCAGCTTGCCGCCCGAGGTGAGACGGAAGATCTTCGGCAGTGGCCAGGCCGGCTTGTAGCTTTCCAGCCGTTCGACGGCGCGCGGGCTGAGGATCAGCATACCGTGCGCGCCTTCACCGCCCAGGACCTTCTGCCAGGAGAAGGTGACGACGTCGAGTTTCTGAAAATCGAGCTTTTGCGCAAAGGCCGCCGAAGTGGCGTCGCAGATGGTCAGGCCCTTGCGGGTGGCCGGGATGAAATCGCCGTTCGGCACGCGCACGCCCGACGTCGTGCCGTTCCAGGTGAAGACCACGTCGCGGTCGAAATCGATTTTGGTCAGGTCCGGCAGCACGCCGTAGTCCGCCTCTAACCTGCGAACATCGGCGAGCCTCAGCTGCTTGACCACATCGGTGACCCAGCCGGAACCGAAGCTCTCCCAGGCGACCATGTCGACGCCGCGTTCGCCGAGCAGCGACCACAGCGCCATTTCGACCGCGCCGGTATCCGAGGCCGGCACGATGCCGATGCGGTAATCCGCCGGAACCTGGAGGATTTCCCGGGTCAGCTCGATCGCTTGTTCGAGCTTGGTCTTGCCGATCTTGGCACGGTGCGAGCGTCCGAGCGCGGCATTTTTGAGCGCCTCGACCGACCAGCCGGGGCGTTTTGCACAGGGACCTGAGGAAAAATTGGGATTTGCCGGACGGAGTCCGGGCTTAGTATGCGTCGGCATCGTGGTCTATCCTTCCAGATAGTGGCCCCTCGTTGGGGAGGGGTGGCCCACGGACGGCGATATGCGTTCAGGCTTTCGGCGTCAAGGGGAAAGTTTTTGTCGCTGTCGGGATACCGGCTGCCTTTGGCAAAAAAGTGCCACAACGCAAACGGCGGGCCAAAGGCCATTGTTCACGCCTCAGCTTCGATCGAGCCTACCAGAGGTCGTATCGCAGTCCGACTTTGACCTGGTGATTATTGATCCCCTTGCGGATCGGATAAGAAGTCAGGCTTTCGGCCGTCACATATTCGGCGTCGGGTGCGGAGAAATACTGATAGCCCACATCGACTGAGACATTCTTGGACACTTGGTAGGCAAGGCCGGCATTCAGCGTGTAGGCGAAGGAGTATTGGGTCTTGTTGTCACGCAGGACGAAATCGTCGGTGGGGTCGGCGTTGGCGGTGAAGTAGCTCGCCGACAGGCGGCGCTTGCTCTGGAGGATACCGACACCAGCGCCGAGATAAGGCGTGATTCCGACATAGGTGCCAAGGTCGACATAGCCATTGAGTATGCCTGAGAAGGCATAGTTCTTCAGGGTCGCCGATGCCACGGTCGTTCCGTTGTTATAGCCGACCTCGATCTTGTTGCCGGGCAGATAGCCGGCATTGAGATCGGCGCGCAGATAGTCGTTGAAATGGTAGCCGAAGCCAATGCTGGCGAAGATGGGATCTTCCTTTTCGTCGAAGCTCGCGGGCGTGAAGGCGAAATCCTCATCCCTGAAGCTCTTCTGCACCAGATAGGAGACATCGCCGCGCAGATACCATCCCGAGCCAACCTCGACCGGTACATAGTCGGGCGCCTGGTCGACATAGACCGGCGGTTCGTAATCGGCACCAAGCGCCGGCGTCAGCGGCATCAGGACGACTGCTGCAAGCGCCAGTGCTACAGGCGATTTGGATGTCATGGTCCTCGGCTCCCGAACTTGGCGCATTCGCAATCGCGCGCCGTTTCAGAGAGCATTGTTAACCATAGTGGTTAAATGCGGGTTAAGGATAACAAGGCGTTAGCAATTGATTTGATCCGCTTTCGCTTCTCAAGCTGGACGGTGTTCCAGAGCGCCGCAGCATCTGTAGGCAGCCAAAACGAAACCGCCCGGCATCAGCCGGGCGGTCGACGAATTCCTGGAATTCGAGGCGACTACTTGGTGTAAACAGGCTCCGGTTCCGGAACATAGGGCTCCGGGGGCGGCGCGCAGTCCGACCTGCCGAACTGGTAGCGCAGGCCGCCACGCACTTCGTGCACGTTGATACCTTTGTCATAGCCTGGGCCGACATTGGGGAGGGAGGCATAGTCGAACATCTTACCGCCATTGATGTGGCTGAAGCGGTAGCCGACATCGAGTTTGACGCGGTCGGTCAGGCAGTAGGATGCGCCCGCCATGGCAGCATAGGCAAAACGCCAGCCCTTGCCACCGCTGTGATCAAATGAACCGTCGCTGTCCACGTTGTGCAGTTCATCCCACTTGACCCAGGCACCGCCGATGCCGGCGCCGACATAAGGCGTGATCCCATGCCAGGTGCCGATGTCGACATAGGCGTTGGCCAAGAGCAGCAGCGCCGAATAGGACGAGGTATCGACGGACGTGCAAGGCGTTTGCTGCGGGCCGCAGAAGCCGTTGGTCGAGCCGCGGAATTTGGACTTGCTCATCCAGTCCAAGGTGAGATCGGTGCGGAAATGCTCGTCGATCTGGTAACCAACACCGCCGCCGGCCGAGAAGGCGCCGTCCAGCTTGCCTGTATCGAACTTGCCGGGATTCTGGGGCGCTACACCGTAGGTGATGTAGTCGCCACCACGAAACTTCGACCAGTGATAGTCGATGTCGCCACGAATATACCAGCCGCCGAATTCGGCCGGCTGCTCGTAGGCAACCGGTGGTGGCGCCTCTTCGAGTACGGGCGGCTCGACGAAATCGGCGGCGAACGCCGGCCCGGCGCCGGCAAACAGCGCGGCCAGGAGGGCCATTCTTGCTGTGTTGAACATGCTTATCACCCCTGAGAACACTCGAACGGCGAACGCGCCCGAAATATGATTGACCTCAGTTGTGGATAATGAATCGGAAAGGTTAAAAGGCGTTTAACCGTATTGATTAACCACGAATCTCTAAAAGTCGAGCAATCGGCCGTTGCTGCAGGCGGAATTGGCGACTCAATAAAAAGCCCGCCGGCAAGGCGGGCTTTGAACCGATGTTGGAGGGAGATCAGGCGGCGCTGCGCGTTTCCGAAATGACCTCGACGATGTCGTTGACGACGGACTCGACAAGTTGTGGGTCGTCGCCTTCCGCCATGACGCGGATGAGCGGCTCCGTGCCGGATGGCCGGATGACCAGGCGCCCGGCCTTGCCGAGGCGATTGCGCGCATCTTCGATCGCTGCCTTGACCGGCGCCTCCTCGAGCGGCTTGCCGCCGGAAATATGCACATTCTTCAACAGCTGCGGCACCGGCTCGAACTTCTTCGACAGTTCGCTCACCGGTCGGTTCTGCCGCTTGATGCAGGCGAGCACCTGCAGCGCCGAGACAAGGCCGTCGCCGGTAGTCGAAAAGTCGGACAGCACGATGTGACCCGACTGTTCGCCGCCGACATTGAGCCCATGGGCACGCATGTGCTCGACGACATAGCGGTCGCCGACCTTGGTGCGATGCAACTGCAGGTTCATGTCGCCGAGGAAGCGTTCGAGGCCGAGATTGGACATTACCGTCGAGACGACACCGCCGCCGGCCAGCCGCCCGCTCTGGTGCCAAGACTCGGCAATCAGCGCCATGATCTGGTCGCCATCGACGATCGCGCCGTTCTCGTCGACGATAACGACGCGGTCGGCATCGCCGTCGAGCGCAATGCCGATATCGGCGCGCACTTCGTGCACCTTCTTTTGCAAGCCGGCCGGATGAGTCGAGCCGCATTCCTTGTTAATGTTGAAGCCGTTCGGCTCGACATTGATGGCGACGACCTCGGCGCCGAGTTCCCACAGCGCGTCGGGCGCCACCTTGTAGGCGGCGCCGTTGGCGCAATCGACGACGATGCGCAGGCCCGACAGCGACATTGAGCGCGGCAACGTGCGCTTGGCGAATTCGATATAGCGGTCATGCACGCCGTCGACGCGTTTGGCGCGGCCGAGCCCATCGGAATCGGCGAGCGCCAATTCGATATCCTTGTCGAGCATCCCCTCGATACGCTCCTCGATCTCATCGGACAGCTTGTAGCCATCGGGGCCGAACAGCTTGATGCCGTTGTCGTAATAGGGGTTGTGCGAGGCAGAAATCATCACCCCGATATCGGCGCGCAGCGAGCGCACCAGCATGGCAACAGCGGGCGTCGGGATAGGGCCGAGCAGGAAGACATCCATGCCGGCGGCGCACAGGCCCGATACCATCGCGTTCTCGATCATGTAGCCGGAAAGCCTGGTATCCTTGCCGAGCACGACGCGGTGGCGGTGGCTGCCGCGCTGGAAGGAGAGGCCGGCGGCCATGCCGACCCGCATGGCGACCTCCGCCGTCATTGGAAACTTATTGGCTCGCCCACGAATGCCGTCCGTACCGAAATAATGTCCTGCCATGTTCGCCAGCTTCCCGATGGTTCTTTCCGAGCATCTCATGCCATAAAATGGCCCAAGCCCCGTCATCACATTGTATGATTATGGACGACCAATCCTTAGAAAATTGTTGTTTTGTGTGTTTTGCGTCACGCTAGTGTGTTGATTTTCAAGTTCCGAGCCCTTGTTGCGGCAGCAGCATCAGAAACGTCAACTCAAACTCATCTGGATCCTTTGGTCTGTGGCAGTGTGGCCTTGAACCCGAGTCCGCATCGTGCGGCTCCAGACAGCGGTAGGCTCAGGTCCTCCGCACCCGCCGATTTGACTGTCCCTCATGTGACGCAGTGGTCTCGCTGGGAACCAGCCATATGCGCGCTCTCCGTGCAATGCACCCGGACGAATTTGGCTGGGAGACGGTCCCGGCAACGAATTCATCACCTTAAAGAAAAGAATGCACCTCTAATTTGTCTCTACGCTACTTAGCATCTGGCGCAACCAGCCGTTGAGCGCTATTGCTGCACTGGGACATATCATGAACTGCCACAGGGAGAAAACGCATGCTCATCCACCGACTTGCCACTTTGACGGGTCTTGCCGTCGCGACCTTGTTCCTGGCGGCGCCTGCCAATGCGCTGACCATGGCCGAGTGCAGCACCAAGTATAACGCGGCGAAGGATGCGGGAACGCTTGGCGGGCAGAACTGGAACCAGTTCCGCAAGGCGCAATGCGGCACCGATGCCACCGCCGCTACGACCGACACCGCCCCGGCCACGGCCACCGACACCACCAAGGCAGCCGCCGGCGACGATGCGGCACCGGGCCTGACGGCGAAGGAGTGCAGCACCAAGTACCAGGCGGCAAAAGCCGCCGGCACGCTGAACGGCATGAAGTGGAACGATTTCCGCAAGACACAGTGCGCCGCCGACGCGACGGCAGCCGCACAACCCGCCGCCACGACCAAGGCTGCGGCAGCCGCCGACGACGCTGCGCCGGGCCTGACGGCCAAGGAATGCAGCACCAAATACCAGGCCGCCAAGGCTGCCGGCACCCTCAACGGCATGAAATGGAACGACTTCCGCAAGAGTGAATGCGCCGCCGGCGCAACTGCAGCGGCACAGCCTGCCGCGGCACCTGCCGAGGCGGCGACAGCCGCGGCGACCGATTCCGGCAAAGGCCTCAGCATGGCGGATTGCAGCGCCAAATATCAGGCTGCCAAGGCCGGCAACACGCTGAACGGCATGAAGTGGAACGACTTCCGCAAGAGCCAATGCGGCGCCGGCGCAGCCGACGACGACACCCTGCCGGCTCCTGATGCCAAGTATACCGGCGATCCGCAGCCGCCGACCATCACCGCCCCCCAGGGCGTGAAATTCCCGACGGCGATCTCCAAGGAGTATGCAACCGAGACCCCGGCCAAGGGCCGCATGCACACCTGCCTCGACCTCTATTACGCCAACAAGGACGCCAACACGCTGGGCGGCCTCAGGTGGATCCAGAAGGGCGGCGGCTTCTACAGCCTCTGCAACGCCAAGCTGAAGAGCTGACCGGCGCCATCATCCAACGATGGGAGCCCGCGAGCCGCAAGGTTCGCGGGCTTTTTGTTATTGCCGAACAAGTGAGAGGGCCTTCCGACGTCGGACCAACTGTCAGATCGCGTTCCTTCGCTCCCTCTGTCCGCCGCCGGAAGCAAAGAACCCGCCTCGGAGGGCGGGTCGTCGGCGCCGTTGAGCCCTTGGCGCCGGAAAGGCAGGCAATTTGCCCAGGTCGGCGCCGAGTTTCCCTTCCCTTTATGAGGTTAGGGATCATCGTAGGGCGAAAGCCTCGGCTTTCCACCTGCGATAGCCCTGCACAAGTGGGGAGATCGGCAGCTTCAGCGCCTTCGCGAACATCAAAAGGAAACGCCGCGGTTAGAGCCCGCGGCGTTTCGAAGTCGATCTGTCCTGTCCCTAGCTTGACGGCTGGGGTTCCATGCCGCCTTCGGGCTCGGGGCCCTTCTTGCGGCGGCCGGACTTTGGTACGGCCGAGCCACGGCTCGGCGGCGTGTCGTCGCCGAGGTCGCGTGCGGGCTTATTGCCGGCGATCAGCTGCTTGATCTCCTCGCCCGACAGCGTCTCGTATTCGAGCAGGCCTTGCGCCAGCGCGATCCATTCCTTCTTCTTCTTGGTCAGGATTGACCTTGCCGTCGAATAGGCCTCGTCGATCAGCCGGCGCACTTCGGCGTCGATGATCTGCGCCGTCTCTTCCGAGATGTTCTGCGTGCGCGCCACCGAATGGCCGAGGAACACCTCCTCCTGGTTGTCGCCATAGGCGACATGGCCGAGCTTGTCGGAGAAGCCCCAGCGCGTCACCATGGCGCGCGCCAGCTTGGTCGCCTGCTCGATATCGGAGGAGGCGCCCGATGTGATGTTCTCCTTGCCGAACTTGAACTCCTCGGCGACACGGCCGCCCATCATGATGGCGAGCCGCGAGATCATGTATTTGTAGCTCATCGAATAGCGGTCGCCTTCCGGCAGCTGCATGACCATGCCGAGTGCCCGGCCGCGCGGAATGATGGTCGCCTTGTGCAGCGGATCGGCGGACGGCACGTTGAGCGCCAGAATGGCGTGGCCGGCCTCGTGATAGGCGGTCAGCTCCTTCTCGGCCTGCGTCATCGCCGACGAGCGGCGCTCGGCGCCCATCATGATCTTGTCCTTGGCGTCCTCGAATTCGGCCATGGTGACGAGGCGCTTGTTGCGCCGTGCCGCCATCAGGGCGGACTCGTTGACCAGGTTCATCAGGTCGGCGCCGGAAAAGCCCGGCGTGCCGCGCGCGATCACCTTGAGGTCGACATTGGGCGCCAGCGGCACGTTGCGCACATGCACCTTCAGGATCTTTTCGCGGCCGACGATGTCGGGGTTCGGCACCACCACCTGGCGATCGAAGCGGCCCGGCCTGAGCAGCGCCGGATCGAGTACGTCGGGCCGGTTGGTGGCGGCGATCAGGATGATGCTTTCGTTGGATTCGAAGCCATCCATCTCGACCAGCAGCTGGTTCAGCGTCTGCTCGCGTTCGTCATTGCCGCCGCCGAGGCCCGCACCGCGATGGCGGCCGACGGCGTCGATTTCGTCGATGAAGATGATGCAAGGCGCATTCTTCTTGGCCTGGTCGAACATGTCCCGGACGCGGCTTGCGCCGACGCCGACGAACATCTCGACAAAGTCCGAGCCCGAAATGGTGAAGAACGGCACGTTGGCTTCACCGGCGACCGAGCGGGCGAGCAGCGTCTTGCCGGTTCCGGGAGGACCGACGAGCAGCACGCCGCGCGGGATCTTGCCGCCGAGCCGCTGGAATTTCTGCGGGTCGCGCAGGAACTCGACGATCTCTTCCAGATCCTGCTTGGCTTCGTCGACGCCGGCGACGTCCTGGAAGGTGACGCGGCCATGCGCTTCGGTCAAAAGCTTGGCCTTCGACTTGCCGAAGCCCATGGCACGGCCGGAACCGGACTGCATCTGGCGCATGAAGAATATCCAGACGCCGAGGATGAGGATCATCGGCAGCCAGGAGATCAGGGTGCCGAACAGCGAATTGGAGCCGTCGGATTCAGGACGCGCATTGATGGTGACGTTCTTGTCCTGCAGACGCGAAACCAGTGACGGGTCCCCAGGCGAATAGGTCTGGAAGCCGTTGGAGCTGTCCGTGTAATTGCCGGAGATACGGGCGCCGGCGATGGTCACCGACTTGATCCTTCCCGCGGCGACTTCCTGCAGGAACTGCGAATAGGGGACATCGCTCGAGGCCCCACGCGTCTGCGGCGTCTGGAAAAGATTGAAGAGAGCGATGAGCAGGACCGCTATGATCGCCCAGAGCGCGAGGTTGCGATAATTCGGATTCATCAATTGTCCCGTTGGCGCCGCTGGGCGGACACGCGTCGTGAGAGGAAACTTGGCCCTAACATAGGGAGAGCGTCTCCCCTTGCCAAGCATAACAGCAGGTCTCGGTTAAGCTTTCGCCCGTGGTAGGCCGGCACTGTGGCCGCCGAATGGCGAGGCTGGAACCGGCGCCGCGCCAAGCAAGGCGGCGACGGCATCGGCCGGCGCCAGATCGAAGGACGGCAGGAAACGGGCGAAGGGCGCGACTGCCGGATATGCGGCGACAGCCGCCGGCATCGGGCCCTCCCCGGGCAAACCCGGGCCTTCCCCAGGCAGACCAAGGCATTCGCCATCCCGCCATAGCGCCGGCTCGGCGGCCAGGGCTGCGCGTACAAGGCTTGCCGGCGTGCCATGCCCGGCAATTGCCCGCTTTGCGGCAAGAGCCGCCCCGAGCGGTGCTACCAACAGCGGCGCGATCAACAATGCACTTGAACTGTCGCCCAATGTGATCCGTCTGCGGCCGTCCCAAAGGGCATTGTCGGAAACCTCGACAGCGGGCGGCAGATCGCGCAATTCGCGATGCAAAAAGATACCGGTACGCCGGGCATCGATCACGGTCCGCGACAATGTGGCACAAAGCGGCCCGGTGCGGAGCCGGCCGAAAAGGGCTTCGCTGCGGGCCTGGTCGGGAAGGAAAGCTGTGCCGCCGGTCGCCGCCAGCAGAATGCGCAGCGCATAAATAGCCGCCCCGCTGTCGCTTTCAGTCGCAAAATCCCGGTCGAGGCGGACGAGGCCGGCGGCTGGCCTGGAGGCCAAGCTGCGGATCAGCATGGCCGCGCGGCGTCCCAGTTGCTCACGCTCGGCCGCCACCTTTCTGGCCAGCGCTATCGCTTCAGCCACACGAGGCGCACCATCGCCTTCGGCAAGTGCTGCGCGGACGCGCGGCCGCTCGAAAGCGGTGTCGGCATTGGTCGGATCTTCGATCCAGGCAACCTGTTCACGCCGCAGGAATTCGCGCAGTGCCTCACGCCTTACGCCGAGCAGTGGCCGCACGATCCAGTGCCGCCAGTCGTAGAGGGCTGCCGGCGCCATCCCGGCAAGACCCCGCCCTTCCTCGCGCCGCCCGTCGTCGCTTTGCCCGCCATCACTTGGCCGCTCGTCACTTGGCCGCTCGTCAGTTGGCCGCTCGTCACGCGCCCACTCGTCCCGCGTTTGCCGCATCAGCACGGTCTCGGCCTGGTCGTCGGCGGTGTGGCCAGTCAGGATCAGGCCGATGCCTGCCGCTTCGGCGGCCTCGGCGAGCAGCCGGTATCGGGCTTCGCGCGCGGCGGCGGGGAGGCCGGTCGATGGTTTGCGCCCCGACCAGGCGAGAACGCGATGGGCAATACCGCGCGCCGCGCACAGCCTGGCCACGGCTTGCGCTTCCGCTGCCGCTTGCGGCCGCAATCGATGATCGATCGTTACCGCCAGCAATTTCGTTGCCGGGGCGTTACGGTCGAGATGGGCTTTGAGGAGGAGGAGAAGGGCGGTCGAGTCGCTGCCGCCGGACACGGCCGCAACAGCGCCGTTGGAAAAGTCGATCCGCGAAAAATCCGAAAGGTCAGGCCCGGTGTCGAGCGTCATGCATGTCGCCCAAGCGTGGGCCCGGTTTTGCGGCAGCGACACGCAACGGAAAAACTAGCACGCCGCGAGTGCCCTTTCCTGCTTGACCCGCTCCTTGAGCGCGCCGGAAATATCAGGGTAGCGCTTGCCGATCTCGCTGAAAGTGGCACAGGCCACGTCGCGCTGTTTCAGCCCGACCAGTGAAACGCCGAGCTTCAGCAGCATGTCGGGCGCCTTCTTGGCCTTGGGATAGTCCTTGCTGGCAGCGAGGAAAATCTCGGCCGCATCGCGGTATTTCTGCTGGCCGAGCAGCGATTCACCGAGCCAGTAATGCGCATCCGCCGCTTTGGCGTCCCGGGGAAAACGGGCGATGTGATCGCGGAAACCCTGTTCGGCGGTGCTGTAGTCGCCCGACAGGATGAACTGGTAAGAGTTGCGGTAAAGCTCCTCCGGGTCGTTGGTCGATGGGAGTGCCGCGACCACCGTGTCGTCGGATTTACCGGCCTTGTTGCCGGCCGCGCTGGCGCCGTTGGCTGGGGCCGTATTCTGCGACGGCGCGTTCGCCTGCGCATTGCCATCGGCTTCGACGACATTGCCGTTTTTGTCGACGGTGATGGTGCCGAACGTCTTGGGCGGCGCGCCGGGGATCAGCTTGCCGGGATCGCCGTTGGGCGATTCGATGATGACGTCTTCGACGCTTTTGCCGCCGTCTGCTGCCTTGCCCGCGTCGGCCGGAGCCTGCGTTGCCGGGACCTCCGCCACGTTACCGTCGCTGCTGGGCGCGGCCTCGGACTTCTTCTGTCCGGCCGGCTGCTGCGCGCCTTGCGGACCGCCTTCCAACTGCTGGAAACGGAATTCGTTGTCTTCCTGCTGCTTGCGGATCTGCTCCTGCATCTGCAGAACCTGGAAATTGAGTTCCTCGATCTTGCCGTTCATCTGCCGGAGCTGTTCCTCCAGCGCCGGCGTGCCGGTGCCATCCTGTTGCGCGAATTGAACCTGATCCGGCTTTTTCCTTTCGCCGAAAATGGCGGGCAGTTTGATCGTCGGCAGATGGAAGGAAAAACCGCTTTCCGATGACTGCTCGGTGGCGTTTGCCCCGATACCGTCAGCAAGTGCCGCGATACTTGATACGAGCAGCAGCGCAAGCGTGCCGCTCAAGACCGATCTGAAATGCATGTGCCTCTCGCCGTGAAACCATTGTTGCGCGCCTCTCACTCGAAGTAGACCAGCCAACTGGGGACTGGCCAGACGCTCTCGGCTCTTAACAGGACGTGAGACTTCGGCCAAATTTTGTTTGGAGCGAGCAGATATGAAAAAGGCGGCCCTGCGGCCGCCTTTCGCACTAAGTGTTGCATTTTTGCCGATCAGGAGCCGGCGCCGCTCAGGGTGGTCACGGCGCGGCGGTTCTGCGACCAGCAGGAGATGTCGTCGCAAACCGCGACCGGACGCTCCTTGCCGTAGGAAATGGTCTTCAGGCGCTGCGCCGAAACACCCTTGGCGACCAGGAAGTCGCGGGTGGCGGCAGCACGGCGGGCGCCGAGCGCCAGATTGTATTCGCGCGTGCCGCGCTCGTCGGCATGGCCTTCGATGACGATGGCATACTGCTTGTACTGGTTCAGCCACTGCGCCTGGCGCGACAGCGTCGTCTGCGCGTCGGCGCGGATCGAGGACGAATCGGTGTCGAAGAAGATGCGGTCGCCGATATTGACGGTAAAGTCCTGGGCCGACCCGGGCGTTGCCGCGCCGGCGCCGTTGAGGCCGAGATCGGCGGCGCTGTTCGGCGTCTTCGAGGCGCAACCGGTGATCGCGAGCATCGCGACGAGCGCGATCATGACCGGGTTTGTGGTAAGTGCTGCGATACGGCCCATGCCGCCTCTCCTTCGCAATTCGAGTGATTTCATTGATCGTCCAGTAACCACGTTTGGGTTAACCGGCGCTCAAGAAACACGGTTAAAATTTGGTTTCGGCTGCCGTCCACAACCGTTCTGCCGAGGGCTACTCAAGGGCGACAATGAGCGCGGACCGTAGGCGGAAATGCGGCCAAAACATGAAAAAGAGGGAATTGAGGAGTTGAGGAATTGAGGAATTGAGGAAGAGATCACCTCAGCTTCTCTCTGAGATTGACCAGCATTCCATAGATGCGGGCATAGGATTGCAACCAATCGTCGCGTTGCCTGTGTGATGTACTCGAGGTCGAACGCATACGAAATCCAGGTCTCCACTTCACTGCACGATCCTATGGCCATCGAAGTGAACCGTGCGAATTCGGGCTTGGAGTGGGTCTGTTTGGCAAAGCCTTCGGCCAAATTGGCGCAGATCGCCTTGCTGGAACGACGTAGTTGATCGGCGAGCGCGTATTGCTCCATTTTCGGAAAGGCAAGCGTGGCTCTGTGTACCCCAAGGGAAACCGCATAGGCACGCTTATAGACTTCTAAATCCCTCGCGTGCTCGATGTAGACCTGCCTTCTCCATTCTTCAGTTCTTCAACTCTTCAGTTCTTCAACTCGTCAGTTCTTCAATTCCTCATTTCCTCAATTCCTCTTCCTGCCTATTCCAGCAGCGGCGACCAGGCCGGATCCGAGGCGAAGTTCGCTGTCGGGATCGGCTGTTCGTTGCGGCCGGTGAGATCGACCGAAACAAGTTTTGGTCCGCCATTGGAATCACGGAAGAACATCAGCACCCGGCCGTTGGGTGCCCAGGTCGGCCCTTCCTGCTGAAAGCCGGTGGACAGGATGCGCTCACCCGAACCGTCGGTGCGCATGACGCCGATCTGGAATTCGCCGCCGGTCTGCTTGGTGAAGGCGATGAGATCGCCGCGCGGCGACCACACCGGCGTCGAATAGACGCCGTCGCCGAACGAGATGCGGGTCTGGCCCGAGCCGTCGGCGCCCATCACATAGATCTGCGCGCGGCCGCCGCGATCCGAGGTGAACACCACCTTGCTGCCGTCGGGCGAGTAGGACGGTGAGGTGTCGATGGCGGTCGAGTTGGTAAGCCTGGTTGTCGAGCGGCTTCTCAGATCCATGGCGAAGATGTTGGAATTGCCGTCATCGCGCAGCAGGCTCATGATCACCTTCTGGCCGTCCGGCGAAAAGCGCGGCGCAAACGTCATGCCGGGGAAATTGCCGACCAGCTCGCGCTGCCCCGTCTCGATCTGCAGCAGGTACACCCGCGGCTGGCCGCTCTCGTAGGACATGTAGGTGATTTCCTGCCGGTTTGGCGAGAAGCGCGGCGTCAGCACGATCGATTTGCCGTTCGAGAGATAGCGGACGTTGGCGCCGTCCTGGTCCATGATGGCAAGCCGCTTCTTGCGCGCATTCTTGGCACCGGACTCGTCGATGAAGACAACGCGCGTGTCGAAATAGCCCTTCTCGCCGGTCAGCCGCTCGTAGATCGCATCGGCGATGATATGGGCGACGCGCCTGGTATTGGCGTCGTTGGCGAAGAACTGCTCGCCCGACATCTGCTGGCCGGCAAACGTGTCCCACAACCGGTACTGGGCGCGAATGCGGCCGTCAGCCTCCTTGCCGACGCTGCCGGTGACTAGCGCCTGCGCATTGATCACCTTCCAGTCTTCGAAGCGCGGCGTGGCATCCGGGTTCGAGATCTTTTCAATGAAAGCGCTTTTGTCGATCGGCGCGAACAGCCCGGAGCGTTTCAGGTCGGCACTGACGATGCCGGAAATCTCGGCGCCGAGCGCATCGCCGCCCTGGAAGTCCGTGATGGCGATCGGCAACGGCTCGACATTGCCCTTATTGACGTTGAGCTCAACGAGCGCCCGCGCCGGCAGGGTGACAGCAACAGTCATACCCAGCGCCATCGCTGCGATCGTCAGGAGCGGCTTGAGGATGGATTTCATGTCTTCTCGCTTCTTTCGCTGATTCTGTGAGCGCTGGGCCTAAAGACCGAGCATCTCCCTGGGGTCAAAAGTGACCCGAACGTCGGACCAGATGTCTTGCTTGCCCGCCGGAACCTGCAGGCCGGCCATGTCGCATTTCTGAACCGCGCGCACTGCACTTTCGTCAAACGGGCGGTTTCCGCTCGATTTTTCGACAGTAGGCCGGCCATCCAGCTTGCCGGAGGCGTCCAGGTTGAACTGGATCACAGCCACGAAATTCTCCGAACCCTCGACCCCTACCGGCAGGGTCCAGCAATTACTAAGCTGGGCCTCCAATGCCCCCTGCTCCGATTTCGAAAGCTTCTGGCCCTGGTCCTTGTCGCCGCCGAGCGATGCTTGCTGGGTCGAGCGCTTGGCGCCGCCGCCGGACGGCTTCCGCTTGTCGAGCAGAGCCGAAATCTCGTCGGCGTTGAACTGCTTGTCTTCAGATTTCGGCCTGGACGAGGCTTCCTTGACCGGCTTGTCGGCATCCTTGCGCTCGGGCGCCTTGGCGCTTTCGGCCTGGGCCGGCTGCGGCTTCGGCCGAGCCTCGGGTGCTGGCGCCGAGTCCGGAAGCTGCGCCTCCTCGGTTGGCGGTTGCTTGGCAATCGCCTCGGCGACGGCATCCGGCTTGACCTCGGGCTGCGGATCGATCGCGGCAGTCTTGTCCTGCGGCGGCGTGGGCGTCGGCTCCTTGGCCGGCGTCGGCTTGGGCTCGGCCTGCTTGACCGGTTCGGGCTTGACCTCTTCCTTCGGCTGCGGCACCGGCGCTACCTCCGTTGCGGGAATAGGCTTCGGCTTTTCCGGCGGCTTCGGCACGTCTTCGGTCTTCGGCTTCTCGACCGGGGTCGGCGCGGGTGGCGGAGCCGCCGTCATATCGACCGGCTTAGGCTTGGCCTCAGGTGTCGGCGGCTTGTCGGTATCGACGCTATTTTCTCCGACTTTCTGGGCATCGGCTACGATGTCGGGACGCTGTGTCGGCAGCGGCGCCGGCTTGTCATGCATCACAGACTTCTTGTCTCCTTGCAGGACCTGTGCCGTCGCTTCCATCGGCACGATCTCGACCGACACCGATTCCGCATCGGACGCAGGCATCGCGGGCGGCGAGGACAAGGTGAACAGCCCGAAGGCAATCGCCACCGTATGCAAGATCACCGATGTGGTGAGGCCGGTCCTCATCTTGCGTCTACTGATCCTGTTCCTGCAGTGAAACCAGGCCGATATTCTTGTAGCCGGCAGCCGAGATGCGGGCCATCACCTTCATGGCCGTGCCGTAATCCGTCGCCTTATCACCCCTGATGAAAATGCGCTCGTCATAGCCCGTCTTCGAGATCGCCTGCAGCTTCGCCACCAGCTCCTCGATAGGGATCTCGGTTTCCTGGAGGTAAATCTGACCGGCCGGGTTGATGGACACGGTTATAGGCTGCGTATCGGCGTTCATCGCCTTGGCCTGCGTATCCGGCAGGTCGATCGGCACGCCGACCGTCAGCAGCGGCGCCGCGACCATGAAGATGATCAGCAGCACCAGCATCACGTCGACCATCGGCGTGACGTTGATCTCCGATATCAAGGCGTGATGGCGGCCGCGCCGCCGGTGGCCGCGCCCGCCGCGTCCTCCACCACCTGCGCTTACGGACATTCCCATGATCGTTCCTCAGGCCTTCTGCGCGACTTTTTCATCGATTTGGCGCGAGAGTATGGCGGAGAACTCATCCGCGAACCCTTCCATGCGCACCGCGATCTTGCTCGCGTCCGACGACAGCTTGTTGTAGGCGATGACGGCAGGGATGGCGGCGAGCAGGCCGATGGCTGTCGCCAGCAGCGCTTCGGCGATGCCGGGCGCGACCACCGACAGGCTGGTGTTCTTCGAGGCGGCGATCGCCTGGAACGAGGTCATGATGCCGATCACGGTGCCGAACAGGCCGATGAAGGGCGCCGCCGAGCCGGTGGTGGCGAGAAACCCGAGCCGCCCTTCCAGCTTTTCCATTTCGCGGGTCAACGCCAGATCCATTGCCTTGTCGATGCGGGTCTGCAGGCCGAGCGGCGATTTCGCGCCCTTCTCGAAGCTTTTCTTCCATTCGCGCATGGCGGCGACGAAGATCGCGCTCATGCCGGTCGTCTTGCGGTCGGCGAGCGTGCGGTAAAGCTCTTCCAGCGACTGTCCCGACCAGAACACCTGCTCGAAGCGGTTGAGCGCCAGCCGCATGCGGGCATAGGCGACGAGCTTGTCGACGATGATCGCCCAGGTCCAGATCGAGGCGCAGAGTAAGCCGATCATGACCAGCTTGACCACCCAACCGGCCTGCATGAACAAGGCCCAAATCGATAAATGCGCGCCCGGGTCGGCGAGAGCGATGTTTTCCATGTTACGTCCTTAAAGATTTTCCGGGCGTGGCTGGCGGCTGGCCCATGGGCATCCCTTGTGATCCGTTCGCGTTAAGCTTGCGGAATAACCCCAAATGCACCGTTGGCGGCCTTTTCGGGGCAAATATTGGTGAAAGGAAGGCGCTTGGATTCTCCCAATCTTAACCAATCCCTTCATGGACCGTTATGGTTAAGGATGGGTTATGACGTACAGCGCGGCGCATTGCCGCGCCCCGATGAGCCGCCCGGCGATCCTCGCCCCGATCAGGAGTTCCGGATCGTTAGCCTCTGAGCCCTTATTTGCGCGTTCTGGGCATGAAGGCTGCGATCCAGTCCTTGGGAAAGCGCCGCGGCCGCCCGTTCTCGCCGACAATCGCCGCTTCGACACGCGCCTCGACCAGCACTTCGCTGCCGCGCTTCAACTGTTGCGCCATGACGATGCGGGCGCCGGAAATCTCGTCGGTGCGAGTATCGATGGTCAGGATGTCGTCCATGCGGGCCGAACCGCGGAAGTCGATCTCCATGCGCCGCACCACCCAGACAATTCTCTCGCCATGCTTGCCGTCGGCAAGCTCGGTGTGGTGGACGCCGGCCAGCCGCAGATAGTCGGAACGGCCGCGCTCGAAGAATTCGAGATAGCGCGCGTGGTAGACGACGCCGGAAAAATCGGTGTCTGCATAATAGACCCGCGCCATCAATCGATGGCCGAATTCCGTCAGCGCGCCGGAAAGCCCGGCGGACAATGCCGATTCACCATGATCGTCCATTGCGCTGTCCCTTTGGTCCCGACGAGCATCTGTTTTGGCACCCCCTGTTTTGCGCATAGACCGGCGATGATCAAGACCTGGAGGGCTGGGCCGGGGAACTGCCAGCACCAAAGCCATAAGTAGCGGAACTTAGGGCTCTTCCTGGAACAGGCTGATCTGCTGCTGCGCCAGGTCCTTCGGCGCGTCGAGGCCGAGATGCCGCCAGGCATTGGCCGCCAGCACGCGGCCGCGCGGGGTACGCATGATGAAGCCTTGCTGGATCAGAAAGGGTTCGATGATGTCCTCGATGGCATCGCGTGGTTCGGAAAGCCCGGCCGCGATGGTTTCGATGCCGACCGGCCCACCGCCGAAATTCCGGGCGATCATCGACAAATAGCGGCGGTCGAGCGCGTCGAGGCCGAGCCCGTCGACCTCCAGCCGCGTCAGCGCCACATCAGCGATCTTGCGGTCGACATGGCCGTCGCCGGCAACGCTGGCAAAGTCGCGCACCCGGCGCAACAGCCGGCCGGCGATGCGCGGCGTGCCGCGCGCCCGCCGGGCGATCTCCAGGGCGCCGTCGTCGCCGAGCGGCATTTGCAGGATGCGCGCGCCGCGCCGCACGATCTGCTCGAGCTCCTCGACCGAATAGAAATTGAGCCGCACCGGAATACCGAAGCGGTCGCGCAGCGGGTTGGTCAACAGGCCCAGCCGGGTGGTGGCGGCGACTAGCGTGAAGCGGGCCAGGTCGATCTTGACCGAGCGCGCCGCCGGCCCCTCGCCGATGATCAGGTCGAGCTGGAAATCCTCCATCGCCGGATAGAGGATTTCCTCGACCGCCGGGTTGAGCCGGTGGATCTCGTCGATGAATAGCACGTCGCGGTCTTCGAGGTTGGTGAGCAGCGCCGCCAGATCGCCGGCCTTGGCGATGACCGGACCCGAGGTCGAGCGGAAATTGACGCCGAGCTCGCGCGCCATGATCTGCGCAAGCGTCGTCTTGCCGAGGCCGGGCGGGCCGACGAACAGCACATGGTCGAGCGCTTCGCTGCGGCCCTTGGCGGCCTCGATGAAGACTTTGAGATTGGCCCGCACCGCCGCCTGGCCGACGAAGTCGCCGAGCGTCTGCGGCCGCAAGGTCTGCTCGGCGTCCTCGCCGCGTCTGTCGGGAGCAATGAGGCGTGGCGAAAGGCTCATGCCAGCAGTTCCATACCGGGAATGGCCTTGGCAGCGCGCTGATCGAAGGTGACCGTGTGCGAGCAACCTAATTTTCGATTGTGTTCCGCAATCAACGCGTCGGCAAAGTCGATCTGCACTGAATTCGATCGCTCGAGCGCGATGACGATGGCATCGAAGTCTTCGAACTCCAGCGTCTTGATCTTGAGCAGCCTCTGGATTGCGGCCAATACTTGTTCCTTTGGCTGCCTGTAGCGCGAAGCCAACGACCAGCTGAATTCGACCAGCACCATCAAACTCACGAAGCCGGGCATTTCCACACTAAGGTCGCTGCCGAACGCAAGCGCCTTTGCCCGCTGCTCCGGATCATCATTGAGCACCATGCGAAGCAGAACGTTGGTATCGATGCCGATCGACGTCAAGCGGGACCCTCTTGTCCGTCATTTGATCTATCCCCGACAACATGCCGGCCGACTGCATCCCGCACAGCGGCGTCGATTTCCTCCAGCGTAGCGGGACCGCCAGGCGGATCTCCCAAGAATCCGGCGAGGTCGGCAAATCCGAGGTTGCGCGGCGTTCCGATCAGGTAACCATCCATGACCGTCCAGGCGATCGTATCGCCCGTCTTGAGCGACAAGGCGTCGCGGACGTCCTTTGGAATCGTGAGCTGTCCCTTGGAGGTCAGACTGGCATATGCGCCCATATTCTTACTCCTGGAGAAAATTCTTACCGATCACATAGTAGTTGGAATTTCACTTTCCAGCAACGTCTCACCGTGCGAGCTCCTTCAGCCCGAAGCGGATCAGCTTCGATGCGTCCGCCTCCTCACCTGCCGTCTTCAGCGCCGCTGCGACTGCATTGGCGGCGGTGTCGCGCGAATAGCCGAGATTGACCAGCGCCGAGACGGCGTCGGTGATCGGCGCCGAGGCAACGCCCTCACCGAGCTCCTGCTTCAAGCCGATGGTGCCGGAGGCGGTGCCCGCATAGGCCGGCGCTTTGTTCTTCAACTCGGTGACGATGCGCTCGGCGACCTTCTTGCCGACGCCGGGCGCGCGGCTGACCATGGCGATGTCGCGCAGCGCAATCGCGTTGGCGAGATCGGCCGGCGCCAGCGTCGACAGGATGGCCAGCGCCACCTTGGCACCAACGCCTTGCACATTGTTCATCAACAGCCGGAACCATTCGCGCTCCAGCACCGACTGGAAGCCATAGAGCCGCAGCATGTCCTCGCGCACATAGGTCTCGATGAACAGCACCACCGCCTCGCCCGGCTGCGGCAATGCCGCCAGCGTACGCGCCGAGCAATAGGCCACGTAGCCGACGCCATGCACGTCGACGATGCAGAAATCCTCGTCGACCTCGTCCAGCGTGCCTTTTAGCTTGCCGATCATTTGAGCTTGCCGATCATGCCGGGTGGGTTTCCGGAGAGATGATATCGAGGTCCGGGAAGTAGCTGCGATAGCGCGCGGCATCGCGCGTCAGCAGGCGATGCCCGGCAACAACTGCATGGGCTCCAATAAAGAAATCCGGCAGCGTTCGTTCGCGGAGGCCGCCGGCGCTGCGATAGCGGGAATGCGTAACACCGGCCAGGAAGGCTGCTTCCCACGGCAGGAATTCACGCTCGATCTTGAGCATGTCGGCTGCCTGGCGAAGGGCCTTCTCCGTTGCAATCAGCGGCGCGAGTTCGGACCAGACGATTGTGTTGATGACAAGCGCGCCGTCGCGCCGGCATGCGGTAATTGCCGACGCCGACCACTTCCTCTCCCGTCCGGCAGGACCCCAAACGTCGACCAAGACATTTGTGTCAATCAATGTCGAGGTCTTCACGCGGGCCCCTCAGCCATTCCATATATTCGTCCGTCGTCATGCCCCCTAGGTCCAGCGTACCGGCCATACGATCGAGCGTCTGGCTGAATCTGCGCGAGGCTTCCTCCTGCGACATGTTTTCGTTGACCGCAATGACCCGAGCGCCGTCCTCGGTGGGAACGAACTCCACCTCCGAACCTGGGCCGATACCCAGATGATCCCGTATCTCCTTAGGGATGGTCACTTGCCCCTTGGTAGTAACGCGCATGGTAATACCTCGTCGGTATTACTTATTGCCGACCTGAGAACAAGTCAAGAACAAACTTATCCGGCCAGCGCCGCCAGCCTGTAGGCGATGCTCTGCCGGTGGTGCGCGTGACAGATGGCGATGGCCAGCGCATCGGCGGCGTCGTCGCTGTCGAAAGTCGCCTTCGGCATCAGCACCTTGACCATCATGTGGATCTGCTTCTTGTCGCCATGGCCGACGCCGATCACCGCCTTCTTGACCGCGTTTGGCGCGTATTCGGCAACTACAAGGCCGGCACGCGCCGGCACCAGCATGGCGATGCCGCGTGCCTGGCCGAGTTTGAGCGTCGCTGCGGCGTCCTTGTTAACGAAAGTTTGCTCGACCGCCGCCTCGTGCGGCATCGCGGCATGCAGGACCTCGGCGAGCCCGTCATGCAATTGGCAAAGACGCATCGCCAGGGCGGCCTTCTCGTCGGACCGCACCGTGCCGGAAGCGACGAAGCGCAGCGAATTGCCGAGGCTTTCGACTATGCCCCAGCCGGTGCGCCTCAGCCCTGGATCGATGCCGATGATGCGAATCGCTTCCCCCATCCGTCAAGTCTACCTTCGGGGAACAGCGATGCCAGCGAAATGTGAACAAACCAGAAACGAGGGCTCGTCATGTCCAGAGAGCCTCTGAAACCGTTTTCGAAAGTCGCCCGGCGAGTCATATCGTGGTGGTTTCGAGAACCGGAGCGCAGCGGACATTTGGGTCCGTGAGCCCACGCGTGATCCCGAGGGGATCATGCGCAATTAAAGTGCTGCAGCGTCCTTTGCGCGTCCAAAAGGACGCGCGGCGCTGCAGGTAAGCGGAGAAACGCCGCCAGATGACCGCTGGAGTAGAGTTTCCAAACGGTCTCTCAGCCGCGGGCGAAAGCCGTGTTGAGCAGCGTGATCTGGTCGGACACCGGATTCAGGCGACGGCTCGACGGCGGCACCTCGGCGAGGCTGCCATAGATCTCCTCGTCCATGCGGCGCACCAGCGCCTGCAGGCGCAGCGAGCGGTTGACGAGGTCGGTGAAATCGTTCGGCAGTTCGGCCCAGCCGGGCGCCTCCTCATGCGCCGAGGCGGTGTCGAGACGCACCTTGGATTTTTCTGAGGCCACCTGATCGCGGGTCATCTCGCCGGAATTCGCCGCCCGCTGCAAAAGCAGCCACGAGGCGACCTGCATCAGCCTGGTGGTCAGCCGCATCGATTCGGCCGCATAAAGCGTCGCCGCCGGCCTTGACAGCTTCTTGGCCTCGGCGCGGCCCTTGCCGTCGAGATACTCGGCCGCCTGCTCGACCAGGCCCATGCCTTCCTGATAGAGCGGCTTGAAGGATTGGGAGAAAACCCGGCGCTCCGCCAGTTTGATGGTTTTCGCGCCAGCCTTCGAAGGCTCGTTCATTGCTACGCCCCTGCACTTGCCTCAAAGCCGGCCGATTCGGCCTTTGGTCTGCCACATCCGGCAGCCTAAACGACTGAAGCTTGAAAATGCGCTTCGCTGCCGGCGAAGGCAAGCACATGTTTAACAAACGGTTAACGGCCGCATTTAGCCGCTAGACGTCCATGCCTGCGAACAAAAAAAGAGCCGCGGATAAGGCGGCTCTCAGGAGTTTAACAGGGAGGCGTCAAACAAAGTGGCTCCAACCACTCGGTAAGAATCCAGATCACTGGATGGACATAGTAAACGCCTGTAAAGCTTAACGAAGCCTTAACGCAGCGCATATTTTTCGATCAAGGGCCCGGCATCTGTGCCGTAACAGCACAGCTGACCGGCCAGGGCGGCGTTCACACTACTGGCTGGAAGCGGGGGCGACCCGCTTGCGCCATGGTTCTTCCAGATCGTGACCGACATACCGAAACAAAGCGGCACTGCGCGCGACATCGTTCCGAAACAGCGACGCGCTAAACGCCGCGCTCCTCGCAACGAGGCGGAGCAAACCTTGCGCTCCGGCAATCATGAAAATCTCTCAAGGAGCGAACAATGGACTGGTACTCGGTCGTCAAATTTCTGCACATCGTCACGGCGATCCTCTGGGTCGGCGGCGGCTTCACGCTGATGCTGCTTGCGGTACGCGCCGACCGTGCCGGAAATGTCGAAGGCATGCTGCAGGCGATGCGCGCCACCGGCGAGCTCGGCAACCGGTTCTTCGCGCCGATGTCGATGCTGACATTGCTCTTCGGCCTCATCATGTGCGGCTTCTGGGTCGGCTTTTCCGATCTGTGGGTGCTGATCGGCCTTGCCGGTTATGCGACGACCTTCTGCATCGGAATGTTCGTCTTCAAGCCGACTGCCGACCGCATGGCAGGCATGATCGCCAAGGATGGCGTGACGCCGGCAGTGCTTGCCCAGGGCCAGCGCGTCCTCAATGCCGCGCGCTTCGACTATTCGGTGATGCTGGTGATCATCGCAGACATGGTGCTGAAGCCGACGCTGCACGACATCACCATTCTGGGCTGCATGGCGTTCGTGCTGGCAACCGGCGTTGCCCTGGCGCTTGGCAGGACGCGGCCGCTGCTGCCGAGTGCCGCCTGAGGTTTAAGGAATCCGGCGGCGGCCGACTGGGGCCGCCGTCTTACACGAGGCCGGCGATGCCGTCCCACAGAAGCTTGACCGCCACGACCGCTACGGTCGCATAGGTGAAGGGATAGAACAGTTCCGGCTGCATCCGCCGCACCAGCCAGGCGCCGGCGATTGTCGACAGCGGCGCCAGCGGCATCAGCACCGCCGACGCGGTCAAATTGGTGGTGTCGAACTGGCCGAGCGCGAAATAGGGGATGAGCTTCAGCGCATTGGTGACGGCGAAGAAGATCGCCGCAGTGCCCGACAGCACCTTCGGATCGAGCCTGATCGGCAGCGCATAGACCTGAAAAGGCGGGCCGCCGACATGGGCGACGAAGCTGGTGAACCCGGCAACGGTACCCCAGAAGCCGGCGGCGACGCGGTTGGGCTCCGCTGCATGGCCGGCACCGTGGCGGAGTTGCAAATAGAGCCAGCGCAGCACGAAGATCAAGGCAACCGCGCCGACGATCAGCCGCACCATCTCTTCGGTTACAAGTGCCGCCGTCAGCCAGCCGAGGGCGATGCCGATCACGGCGCCCGGCATCATGTCGGCCAGCATCTTGCGGTCGAAGATGCCCCACCATGTCCACACCGAGACAATGTCCATCAGGCACAGAATTGGCAGAAGAATTGCGGCAGCCTGAACCGGCGGCATGGTCAGCGCCATCAACGGCACGCCGACAAAACCGACGGCGCCGCCGAAGCCGCCTTTCGACAGGCCGACGAGGATGACGGCCGGAATGGCCGCGGCATAGAACCAGGGATCGACGAGCAGGCCTGACATGAGGGAAAGGAGGCTGGAGGGAAAGTGATCTCTGGAATAGACCAGAAATGATCGGACCGCGACCGCAAATATGTGGACCACGGCACCGAAACCCGTCACATGTTTGGCATGTCGAGCGGTGGCGGGCGTCTCCGGATCGGCTGCGCCTTGATGATGGCGGTGCTGGTTTCAGCCTTGTCGGCGATGCGGTCGAGAATCCCGTCGAGCTCACCGATCGAGCGGACGAACAGCCGGGCAACGAAGCAGTCATCGCCCGTCACCTTGTCGCATTCGCCGAATTCCGGGATTTCCTCGATCAGCTTCTGGACGATGTGCAGCTTCCCCGGCAATGGCCGGATGCGGACGATCGCCTGCAAGGCGTAGCCGAGCGCCTGCGGATCGACGTCGATGGTGAACGCACGGATAACGCCGCGATCCTCAAGCCGCCGAAGCCGCTCCGAAACGCTTGGCGACGACAACCCGACCTGCAGCGCCAGTTCCTTCAGCGAGGTCCGTGAATCCTTGACCAGGATATCGAGGAGCTTTCTGTCGAGATCGTCCAGCATTTTGCAATTCCAGGGAAAGAGCGATGTTTGCCTAATTTAATGAGGCTTGCCCTGCATATCACCAGCTGCAAGTCATGGAAAGACCCGATCCGCCGTGGGATTATCAAATCGCAACGGGTTTCAGGAGCATCCATGGACAACACGGTACGCGGCACGATCGAAATGACGGCGGCGATGGCGATCCTCGGCACGATCGGCTGGTTCGTCGTCCTTTCCGGCCAGCCCATCATGGACGTGGTGTTCTGGCGCTGTGCTTTCGGGGCGGTAACGCTGCTGATCATCTGCGCGGCGCTGGGACTGCTGCGCGGCAGGCTGTCGCTTCGCATTGTCGCGATCGCGGCTCTCGGCGGTGCTGCCATCGTTATCAACTGGCTGCTGCTGTTCAGCGCGTTTTCGCGTGCCTCGATCTCGATCGCCACGGCTGTCTACAACACGCAGCCCTTCATGCTGGTGGGTTTTGGCGCGCTCTTCTTCTCTGAACGGCTGACGATGACCAAGCTGACCTGGCTCGGCATTGCCTTCGCCGGCATGCTGCTGATCGTGCAGGCCGCGCCCGATGCAGGCGATCATGGTACCGATTACTTTACCGGCATTGCGATGGCGCTGGCCGCGGCTTTCTTCTGGGCCGTTGCGGCTATCATCACCAAGAAACTCAAAGGCACGCCGCCGCACCTGATCGCCTTGATCCAGGTCTGTGTCGGCGTTGTCATGCTGGCACCCTTCGCCAATCTCACCCACCTTCCCGCCGACGCGCGGAGCTGGGGCATGCTGGCGACGCTCGGCATCGTCCATACCGGCCTGATGTACATCCTCATGTACGGCGCCATCCAGAAGCTGCCGACGCATCTGCAGGGATCGCTGTCCTTCATCTATCCCGTCGTCGCCATCCTCGTCGACGTGGTCGCTTTCGGTCATCGTCTGCAGCCGGCGCAGATCGTCGGCGCCGCCGCCATCCTGGTCGCCGCCGCCGGCATGAATCTCGGCTGGTCGCTGTGGAAATCGAAAGTGCCCGCCTAGAGCCCGCAAGCGACGCCCTGCCGCCTGTTCAACTCCCGCACTTTGCTCTATGCCGCAATGCAACCATCTTCGCCCGGCATAGGCGATAACCGGGACCGAACACCAATGAATGACGCAACGCCGCCCAACCGCTGCCGTATCGTGCTGATCGCGCCGCCGAACGTGCCGGCCGAGCGCATCGCCGCGGCCTTCGACGGCGGTGACGTCGCCTCGCTTATCCTGCCGGAAAACGGTATGGACGAGGCCGCCTTCCAGGCCTTTGCCGAGCAGATCGTGCCGGTGGCGCAAGCGGCCGGCATTGCCGTCATCATTGCCGGCGACACCCGCATCGCCGGCCGCGTCCAGGCCGACGGCATTCATGTCGAGGTCGGCAAGGACGAGCTCGCCGAAACGATCGAACATTTCCAGGCCAGGATGATGGTCGGCACCGGCGGCGCCAAGACCCGCGACGATGCGCTGGAACTCGGCGAGCTCAGGCCTGATTACATCTTCTTCGGCCGCTTCGGTTACGACAACAAGCCGGAGCCGCACCCGCGCAACCTGTCGCTGGGGCAATGGTGGGCGGACGTGATCCAGATCCCTTGCATCGTCATGGCCGGATCCGACCTTGCCTCGGTGGAAGCGGTCGCCGCCACCGGCGCCGAATTCGTTGCGCTGTCCAGCGCCGTCTTCGCCGACGGCGTCGATCCGAAGACGGCGGTCGCCGCCGCCAACGCGCTGCTCGACGAAACCGCGCCGCGCTTCGAGGACTGACGTGCTCTCGCGGAAAATTTTTTTCAGCGCCTTTCTTGCAACGGCCGTGACGCAGGCGATAGCGGCGGAACCCGTTCCGCTACCCCAGCCCAGGCCGGATTCCAGCGAACCTGCCGATAAGCCGATCGCCGCACAATTGCCGCAGCCAGCCACGACCGCCCCGTTGCCGTCGGCCGATACCATCAACCCCGACCGCTTCGGCGCAAAGCCGTCCGACGCCGCCTACGGCGCCTTTCAGCGCGGGCTCTACAAGACGGCCTACAATCTTGCGCTGTCCCGTGCTCAAAACGGCGATCCGGCGGCACAGACGCTGGTGGCCGAGATACTGTCGCGCGGCCTCGGCGTGCCGGTCGACGCGGCTGGGGCGGCGAAGTGGTATGCGCTTGCCGCCGAGCAGGGCGTGCCGGAATCGCAATTCCAGTATGCGCTGATGCTGCTCGACGGCCGCTACGTCAAAAAGGACGAAAAGGAAGCCTATGCGCTGATGCAGGCCGCCGCCGAGGCCGGCAATCGCCTGGCGCAGTTCAATTTTGCGCAGCTGATGGTCGAGCAGGAGCCCGGCGATGCCGGTATTGCCAAAGCCGTATCCTATTACGAGCGCGCTGCCGCGACCGGGCTTGCCGACGCACAATATGCGATGGCACAAGTCTACGCCAACGGCGCCGGTGGCAAGCCGCGCGACGATGTCCGCGCCCGCGGCCTGCTGGCACAGGCCGCGCGGCAGAACTACGACACCGCACAGATCGATCTCGCCACCTGGATGATCGAGGGGCGCGGCGGCGCACGCGACCTGAAATCCGGCTTCAACTGGATGAAGCAGGCCGCAGAAGGCGGCAATGTCGCTGCCCAGAACCGTCTCGCCAAGCTCTACATGAACGGCATCGGCACCGATCCGGATCTGATCCTAGCCGGCGCCTGGTATGTTGTCGCCCGCCGCGCCGGGCTCATCGACCAAGAAATGGACGATTTCCTGCAGGGCCTGACCGACGAGCAGACACAGCAGGCGCTGCAACGGGCCAACCGCCTGCCCTGATCGCGATCTCGCGACTCATCGCACCCGGGCTCGTCAGGCGGGCTCACTGCGTATGATCGAGCACGACCTTGCCGAAGGGCGAGCCGTGTTCAAGGTACCGAAAGGCTTCGGCGGCCTGGTTCCACGGCATAACCCGGTCGATCACCGGTCTCAACCGGTTGACGACAATGGCGCGGTTCATCGCTTCGAAGGATTCGCGTGAGCCCACCGGTATGCCTCGCGCCCGGACCTGCCGGCGGAAGATGTCGAGCGGGTTGATGGCGCCGTCACTGCCACCGAGATAGCCGATGACGTTGATCTGGGCGCCGCGCGCCGCTGCCCTCAGGGATTGTGCAAAACTCTGCGGTCCGCCAACCTCGATGATATGGTCGGCGCCGCGGCCATCCGTCAATCCCAGCACGGCCGATGCCCAGTCGGGGACGCTGCGATAGTTCACGCCATCCTGCGCGCCAAGTTGCTTTGCCCGCGCAAGCTTCTCGTCGCTGCTCGACGTCACGATGACGCGCGCCCCGGCAGCGGCGGCGAACTGCACCGCAAACAGCGAAACGCCGCCGGTGCCGAGGCAAAGCACGGTGTCGCCGGGTTTGACGCTGCCCTCCGTAAACAGCGCGTGCCATGCCGTCACGCCGGCGCATGGCAGCGTCGCTGCTTCGAGTTCGCTCAGATTGACCGGCGCCAGCACCGCCGCCTGTTCGTCGAGCCGGGCAAATTCGCTGAGCAGCCCGTCGATTGGGCCGCCGCGTTGATAGGAGGGCTCAGCCATCGCGAAACTGCCACCGACCCAGCGTTGCCAGAAGGTGCCGCAGACCCGGTCGCCGATCTTGAACCGGCTGACCTCGGCGCCGATGGCAACGACTTCGCCGACGCCGTCCGACAGCGGCACCAGCGGCAATGCAAACTTCGTGTGATAGCTGCCGCGGACGATCTCGGCATCGCGGTAGTTCAGCGTCGTGGCCTTGACCTTCACAATCATCTCCTGGCGCCCTGGCTCAGGCATCGGCCGCTCGATCATTTTGAGGTTCTCGAGGCCGCCCGGGCTCTGCAATTCGATCGCTTTCATCGTCGTTCCTTTCCAGCTGGGTCCTGCCGGAGGAAAAATCGCTTGCCACCCATCCGATTTCAAATTCATAATGTTCAGGATAATTATGCTTCTATGACATGCTCGGGTGTATTCATGCTTGAAGAACTGAAAACACTGGCCCTCTTTGCCGAGGAGGGTTCGATTCAGAAGGTGGCTCGACGCCTGCCATTGACGCAGCCGGCCGTCACCCGCCAGATCCAGCGGCTGGAGGAAATGCTCGGCACGGAATTGCTCGACCGCCGGCTGAAACCGTCACGACTGACCCCGGCCGGCGTAGAAGTGCTGGCACGCGGCAAGGACATTCTCGCCGCGGTCGACGCGCTGAGATCATTCGCCAAGGGCGACGAGCCGGAGGGCCTGCTGCGGCTCGGCCTCGCGCATGGACTTTGCGACAAAGCTGTGGCCGCCGCTATTGCTGATGCCGTGGCGCGGTTTCCGAAGGTCTCGCTGCGTCTGAAGAGCGGCTGGAGTCTTGAGCTGGCCGACCAGCACAAGCGCGGACAGCTCGACCTCGCCTTCATCCTGGACGGCAGCAATTCCAAAGCCGGCGACGGTGTTGTCGGAACCGAGCCCCTCGGCATCATCGCTGCCGAAAACACCGGCCGGCAAGTTGACGTCAAGACCATGCCCTGGGTCCTCAGCCCTGAACCTTGCGACGCGCGCCGGCGGCTGGCGGCCGCCCTTGCCGAGGGCGGCCACAGGTTGATCGTCGGCGCTGAGATTCAGGACAGCGCGCTGCAGATCGACTGGGTTCGTCGAGGCCAGGGCCTTGGCCTGCTGCCCAGGCGGCTGCTGCGGGAAAAGCTGCCGCAGGGCATTGCCCTGGTCGACGCTCCCGGCCTCGAGCTGTCGCTGCGAATTGTCGTCCTGCGTTCGCCGCACCTGCATCTTTTGAGAGAGGTCGCCGACGCAATGACCGAGGCCGTCACCGCGGCTGTCAGGGCGGACTGAGGCCGCCGCGCCGCACTGCCGGGCCAGCTTCGTTCCCGCTTCACCTGAAAGGCGCTCCTTGCCTCTGCTGGCGATTTGTGGTCTTGGAGGCGCCAAATTGCCCTTTGCGGCGATCATCTCATTTCCGGATCACCTCACCATGGCCAAGATCAATGGCAACGAAATCCGTCCCGGCAACGTCATCGAGCATGATGGCGGCCTTTGGGTGGCGGTCAGGACCAACACCGTCAAGCCCGGCAAGGGCGGCGCCTACAACCAGGTCGAGCTCAAGAACCTGATCAACGGCACCAAGCTCAACGAGCGCTTCCGTTCGGCCGAAACGGTCGAGCAGATCCGGCTCGATCTGAAGGATTTTTCTTTCCTCTACGAGCAGGGCGACGCGCTGGTGTTCATGGACACCGAAAGCTATGAGCAGCTCGAACTGCAAAAGGAGTTCGTCGGCGATCGCGCCGCCTTCCTGCAGGACGGCATGATGGTGACGGTCCAGCTCTATGACGAAAGGCCGATCGGCATTTCGCTGCCCGACTATGTCACGTTGACCATCACCGAGGCCGACCCGGTGGTGAAGGGCCAGACGGCAGCCTCGTCCTACAAGCCGGCGATACTCGAAAACGGCATCCGCGTGCTGGTGCCGCCGTTCATCGGCTCGGGCGAGCGCATCATCGTCGATACCAACGAAATCACTTACGTGCGCCGCGCCGACTAAAGCGCGGGCAGCAGGAAGAAACACAATGGCGCGTTCCGCGATCCTCAATGTCATGGTCCAGGCCGCAATGAAGGCCGGCCGCTCCCTGTCGCGTGACTTCGGCGAAGTGCAGAACCTGCAGGTCTCGATGAAGGGGCCAGGCGACTATGTCAGCCAGGCCGACCGCAAGGCCGAAGATATCGTCTTTGCCGAACTGTCGAAGGCGCGGCCCGGCTACGCCTTCCTGATGGAGGAACGCGGCGTGATCGAGGGCGACGACGGCCAGCACCGCTGGATCGTCGACCCGCTCGACGGCACCACCAATTTCCTGCACGGCATTCCGCTCTTTGCCGTTTCAATCGCGCTGGAGCGCCAAGGCCAGATCGTCGCCGGGGTCGTCTACAATCCGGCGATGGATGAGCTCTATACCGCCGAGCGCGGCGGCGGCGCTTTCATGAACGACCGCCGGCTGCGCGTCGCCGGCCGTACCAAGCTGGTCGATGCGGTGATCGGCTGCGGCATGCCGCATCTCGGGCGTGGCCAGCACGGCAATTTCCTCATCGAGTTGCGCAATGTCATGGCCGAGGTTTCTGGCGTCCGCCGTCTCGGCTCCGCCTCGCTCGATCTCGCCTACGTCGCCGCCGGCCGCATGGACGGGTTCTGGGAAACCGGCCTGTCGGCCTGGGATGTCGCCGCCGGCATCTTGCTGATCCGCGAGGCGGGCGGTTTCGTCTCCGATTTCGCCGGGGGACAGGACGTGCTGAACGCCGGTTCACTGGTTGCCGGCAACGAACTCATCCAGCGCGCGCTGTTGAAGACCATAAAAAGGCCACTCTCAGGCAGCTGATAGAGGCGCGCCGCGCTGAAGCGCCGCAGTCGCAAAACCGCAACCAAAGCTTGAAATACTCGCCCGCGGCCGCCCAGATAAGGCGACGCAGGATCATCGATGACGAACAGCCGGCCCAAATCCCAGAGCGAATTCTCCCAGCTCGACATTCCTTTTATGGGGCGCTGGCATTACTCGCGCGCCGAGATCATCGCCGACGGCGTTGTCCACGCCGTGGGCATCGTGCTGGCGATCGCTGCCGGCTCGACGCTGCTGGCACTGGCCGCCTATCGAACCGGCCCCGGCGAATATGTCGCCGCCGCATTCTATGTGGTCTCGCTGCTCACCGTGCTGTCGATTTCGCTGGCCTATAATGTCTGGCCGGTGTCGTCGCCGGCAAAATGGATATTGCGGCGCTTCGACCATGCCGCGATCTACCTGCTGATCGCTGCCACCTACACGCCTTTCCTGGCCCAGCTCGGCGGCTCGCCGCTGGCCGTTTCGATGATCGTCCTGGTCTGGACCGCCGCGGCGGTCGGCATCGCCATCAAGGTCTTTCTTCCCGGCCGTTTCGACCGGCTGGCGATCGTCTTCTATCTAGCCATCGGCTGGAGCGGTCTCGTTCTGGTGGAGCCGCTCGTGCGGACGCTGCCGGCGACATCGATCGCGCTCATCGTTGCCGGCGGCATCGTCTACTCCTGCGGCGTGATCTTCTTCGCCTGGAGGGGCCTGCGCTTCCACAATGCGCTGTGGCATGGCTTTGTCGTCACCGGCGCCGGCCTGCATCTGGCCGCCATGGTCGACTGCCTGGTCATCAACCGGCTTTGACCTCCGGTCGCGGACAGTGGCAATATTGCCAAGCGCCATTCAATTTCGTCACAATTCCGTTTAGAGTCGCAAACACAAATTGATCGGCGGCGACGGCATCGGAAACGGGGCACGGATGACTCTTCTCAGATCCTTCGGCATGGGCAGGCGCTCCGACGTTCTGATCTACGATCCGCACAAATTGTCGAGCCCGCAGGTGTTTCTGCTGACCATGGTGATCTTTCTGTTCATCGTGGCCTTTATCGCCGCCATCCTGACGCGCCAGATCTCGACCGCCTTCGTCACCAATCCCGGTCTCAACGGCCTGATCATCGGCGTGCTTGCGGTCGGCATCCTGCTAGCCTTCGTCCAGGTCGGCCGGCTGTTCCGCGAGGTGCGCTGGGTCAACTCGTTCCGCGCCGGTTCCGAGACCACCGAACCGGTGCTGCTGGCGCCGATGAAGGCGATGATCGGCCGCTCCTCGACGATTGCCTTCTCGACCAGTTCGATGCGCACCATGCTGGATTCGATCGCCACCCGCCTCGACGAAAGCCGCGACACGTCGCGCTACCTTGTCGGACTGCTGGTGTTCCTCGGCCTGCTCGGCACCTTCTGGGGCCTGCTCAACACGATCGGCTCGATCCGCGAAACCATCGAGTCGCTCGATCCCGGCACCGGCGATGCCGCCGCCGTGCTCGAATCCCTGAAGCAGGGGCTTTCCGCGCCGTTGGCCGGCATGGGCACCGCCTTCTCGTCCTCGCTGTTTGGCCTCTCCGGCTCGCTGGTGCTCGGCTTCCTCGACCTGCAGGCCGGCCGCGCCCAGACGCGCTTCTATACCGAACTCGAAAACTGGCTGTCCTCGGTCACCGACCTGTCCTCCGACATCGTCGTTGCCGACGCGGCGAGGACCGAACCCTCCGAGGAAATCCGGCTGTTGTCGGAAAAACTGCGCACTCTGCAGGAAAATGGCGGCGGCTCCAATCCGCGCGTGGCCACTGCCATGGCCAATCTCGCCGACGGCATTTCCGGCCTGGTCAAGAACATGCGCTCGGAACAGCAGATCATGCGCGACTGGGTCGAGGCCCAGTCCGACGAGCAGAAGGCGATGCGCAACACCCTGGAGAAGATCGCCGACGCCTTGAAGAAGCCCGGAGTGCATTGACGTGGCGTTGGCGCGAGGCCGGCGCTCCGACCGCCGCATCGATTACTGGCCGGGCTTCGTCGATGCGCTGTCGACGCTGCTGTTGGCGATCATGTTCCTGCTCACGGTTTTCGTTTTGGCGCAATTCCTGCTCGGCCGCGAGATCTCCGGCAAGGACACGGTGCTCAACCGCCTCAACTCGCAGATCAATGAGTTGACCCAGCTTCTGGCGCTGGAGCGCTCGACGACACAGGACAAGGAAGACACCCTTGCCAATTTGCAGGCATCGCTATCCGCATCGGAGGCCGAAAAAAGCCGGCTCGAGCAATTGCTGGCGCAAGGCGCCGGTGCCGGCGATGCCGCCAACCAGCGCGCAACGGCCCTTTCCGGCGAACTCGACAGCCAGCGCCAGATCAGCCAGCAGGCGCTGAGCCAGGTCGAGATCCTCAACCAGCAGATTTCGGCGCTGCGCAAGCAGATCGCGGCGCTCGAACAAGCGCTCGACGTGTCCGAAACGCGCGACCGCGAATCCAACACCAAGATCGCCGATCTCGGCCGCCGCCTCAACGTCGCACTGGCGCAACGCGTGCAGGAGCTGAACCGCTACCGGTCCGATTTCTTCGGCCGCTTGCGTGAAATTCTCGCCGATCGCGAGAACATCCGTATCGTCGGCGACCGCTTCGTCTTCCAGTCGGAAGTGCTTTTCCCGACCGGCTCCGAAGTGATCAACGATGCTGGCAAGGTCGAGATGAAGAAGCTTGCCGATGCCATCATCGAATTGCAAAAGGAAATCCCGCCGGAGATCAACTGGGTGCTGCGCGTCGATGGCCACACCGACAATAAGCCGCTCTCCGGCACCGGCCGCTACCGCGACAATTGGGAATTGTCGACGGCGCGCTCGACATCGGTGGTCAAGTTCCTGATCGAGAACGGTGTGCCGGCCAACCGGCTGGTCGCGGCCGGCTTCGGCGAATTCCAGCCGCTCGACCCCGCCGATACCGAAGAGGCGCGCAACAAGAACCGCCGTATCGAGTTGAAGCTGACCGAGCGGTGATCTGCAAGCCTTTGGCTTGTATGCGCCAGGTCGAGCCGGCTCAAGTCGGCGGCATTTAGTGCACTGGTGCGGCAGCGGCAAGAGCTGAAAAAATTACCTTTTTTTTTTAATTACCTTTTGCCGCCACGGCCTTCTAGCCTTGGTCATGGGCCGAGAACCGCCGGCGGTGGAACCGCTCATCGCGACGCGATGGAACCTGACGGCCCGCGGCCGGAAGGCAGGGCCCCTCCCAACCACCGCCTTCCCCAGTAAAGGAGACGCAACCATGCGCTTCTTCGCTCCCAGGAATTTTAGGACCGCTGCGCTCGCCACACTTCTCCTCGTTCCGTTTGCCGGCGCTTACGCCGGCCCACGTGAGACGGCCTTGATCAATCAGATCCAGAGCGTGGAGACAGGTATCCAGGGCGCCATCCAGTCGAGCAAGCTCGAGCCGGGCGAGGCGCGTGACTTGCGCACGCAGCTCGCTCAACTCGACCGGGCCGCCGAGAGGGCCGCACGCGATGGAACGATGCCGAGCACGCAATATCAGCAGTTGCTGGCGCAGCTCGACGATGTCAGCCAAAAGCTGCGCGCTGATACCGGCAGTGCCTTCCTCGTCGGCAACGGCGCCGATGGCGGATATTATCCGAACGGCTATGGCCCAATCTATCCAGGCGGCTGAAATCGGCCGCAGTGCCCGGCGCTGTGGCAATTGATTTTGCGCGTGATCCTTCTCCAGCTTTCGGTTCAGGGATCATGGGCTAGCCCAACGCCTGCGCAATCAGCGCCAGCACTGCCGGCACTGTTCGGATGAACAGGATTTTACGGCCCGCCGTTGCCGCGCCGTAAAGGCCGGCGACGGCGACGCAGACCCGGACGAAGGCTTTGAACTGGAAACCGGCCGTTGCGGCCGGCATTCAATGCGTCGGTCGCGGGCGGCTTTCGGGGTTGCCAACAGTTTTGCATTCATATCTTTTCTCGCCGTCAAATCAGCGGAACCCACAATGTCCTTTCAAAAACTCGACGACCTCGGCCACAAGCTCGAAGCACTGGAACACGCCCTCGCCATCCTCGGCGCCGATGAAGCGACCCATATGGCGGTCGGCGGCGGCGAGAAGCGCGCGGAGGCAATGTCGGCGCTTGCCGGCATGCACCATGCCCGGGCGACTGCACCGGAGATTGCCGATTGGATCGCGGCGGCCGAGCAGGAAGCGCTGAACGAAGAGCAGCAAGCCGCGGTCAGGGAATTCCGCCGGCAATACACCAACCTGACCTGCCTGCCGGTCGAGTTCGTCGAGCGCCAGACGACTGCGCGCATGCGCTCCGAGCAGCTCTGGCGCGATCTGCGCGCCAAGAACGACTGGGCCGGCTTCCTGCCGGCGCTGGAAGGCGTCGTGGCGCTGGTCCGCGAGGAGGCGGCACTTCGCGCCGAGGTGCTCGGGCTCGAGCCTTACGACGCGCTGATGGAGCAATATGACCCGGGCAATCGCGCCGCCGACATCACGCCTGTGTTTGCCGAGTTGAAGACCTTCCTGAAAGGCTTCGTACCGGAGGCACTTGCCGTGCAGGAAGAGCGGCTGGCGAAACATCCGCTAAAGCCGCTTTCCGGCAGCTACCCCTTGGACAAGCAGCGCGAGCTCGGCCTCGCCATGATGACGGCAGTCGGCTTCGACCTCACCCACGGCTCGCTGTCGGTTTCGCACCATCCGTTTTGCGGCGGCGTGCCGAGCGACGTGCGCATCACCACCCGCTACAAGACCTCGGATTTCCTGTCGGCGCTGATGGGCGTGCTGCACGAGACCGGCCATGCGCTGTACGAGCAGAACCTGCCGAAGGCATGGGCGCACTGGCCGCTCGGCAAAGCGCGCGGCATGGCGGTGCATGAAAGCCAGAGCCTGTTCGTCGAAAAGCAGATCGGCCGCAATCCAGAATTCTGGCGCTGGGCGCTGCCGGTGGTCGAAAGACACCTTGGCGAGAGCTGGACGATCGACGACATCCTGCCGCATGTGCACCGGGTCGAGCGCGGCCTGATCCGTGTCGATGCCGACGAGGTCACCTATCCGCTGCACGTCATCCTGCGCTACGAGCTGGAGCAGGAGCTTGTCTCGGGACGGCTGGAAGCAGCCGACCTGCCCGAGGCCTGGGATGCCAAGATGCGCGATTATCTCGGGCTGTCGACATCAGACAATCCGGCTGATGGTCCGATGCAGGACGTCCACTGGCCGGGTGCCGCCTTTGGCTATTTCCCCTCCTACACGCTCGGCGCCATGATGGCGGCGCAGCAATGGGCGGCGCTGACAAGGGATCATCCTTCAGCCGACGAAGACCTCGCCAAGGGAGATTTCGCCGCGATCAACGACTGGCGCCGCAAAAGGATCTGGTCGCAAGGCTCGCGCTGGTCGACGCCGGAACTGCTCGAACGCGCCACCGGCGAAAAGCTCAATGCCGCGCATTTCACCGATCACCTGAAGAAGCGGTACCGCAACTGAGCCGCTCCGTCTATTCCCGGCTCTTGCCGCGGTGACCGCAGAAATCCGCGAAACTGGCCTTTACTTTGGTGGGAAAGCCTCTGAAAAAGGAGTTCTTCCAAGTTGGGCGAGCGTAGATGTCTGCCTGTTACAGTTTTCATAGGATGAAGTCTTTCTGGCCCCGCTCGGTATTTTTCATCTTATTAATCGGTCTGAGTTCTCCGGCCATGTCCGACGACATGGTTTTCAAGGGTCCGGCAGAAAGCTGGGTAAAGCAGCTTGATATTCCGGCTGCCGATCCCGCCCGATCGGATCAAATCAAGAATGGCGTTTCATGGCTGCTCTCGGACGACCAGATCAAGCATCGCGCCGGCGGCTATGTCGAGTACTCGCGCACCGTCTATAAAATCGTCGACCGTCCCGGCCTGGATCGTGGCGCGAGTATCGATCTGCAGTTCGATCCGTCCCGGCACAAGGTCACGCTCAACCATCTTCACATCATCCGCGATGGCGCCGTTCTGGACCGGCTGGAAGGCGTCGAATTCGACATCTTCCGCAGGGAAAGAGACGCCGAGAAAGGCGTCTTCGACGGCTGGCTGACAGCACATGTCAACATCGATGATGTGCGCGCCGGCGACATCGTCGATTACGGGTCGACCTATGAAATAACACCGCTGGTCGGCAAGGATCTTTTCTTCAAGAATTTCGCCACCGAATGGGAGGAGCCGGTAGCGCTTATCCGCACCAGCATCATTTGGCCTTCGGGCCAGCCGCTCCAGATCAAGACAAGGGGAACCCGACTTAGGCCCTCAATCTCCCCGACTGGGCCGGACACCACTTATCTATGGGAAATTCCAAACCCGAAACCGGTCAATGTCGAGGATAACCTGCCCGTGACCTATCCAGGCTGGGGCTCCGTCGATGTCGCGTCTACCGCGAATTGGCAAAGCGTGGTCGATGCCGTTGCGCCCTATTACAAGCCAGCGACCACTTTTCCCCCGGCTTTTGCCGCAAAGCTCGACGACATCGCTCTGCGGCATCCGGTGCCGGAGGACCGAATGGTCGAGGCAATGCGGTTGGTGCAGGACCAGATCCGCTATGTAAGCCTGTCGATGGGTGCCGGTTCCTACGTTCCGCGTGATCCCGCGACGGTTATCCTGAGCGGGTTCGGTGACTGCAAGGACAAGGCCCTGCTGCTGGTTTCGTCGCTTGTGCGGCTTGGCATTGCTGCCGAGGTCGCCTTGGCCGATCTCGACGAGGGAAGGGCCCTGGACCAGCATCTGCCGGCGCTCCGCGATTTCGACCATGCCATAGTCAAGGCAAGGATCGGAGCAAAGACATATTGGCTGGACGCCACGAACTATCTTCAGGGCGGCACGGCGCACAATCTCGCACAGCCGGACTACGGCTTCGCGCTGCCGCTTTCCAGCACCGGCGGGTTGGAGAAGATGCCGAGCCTTGTGCTCACCAGCCCATCGATCCAGATCGCCGAGGAATTCGACTTTCCGCGCAAACCGGGCGATCCCCTGGTGCTGACGGTCTTCTCGACATATGAGGACGGCGATGCCGATTGGATGCGCGGCAATTTCGCCAGCCGGTCGCTGAGCGAGGTGTCGGACGCCTATCTGAAATACTACAACAAGCAATATCCCGGCATCCAAACCATCGCCAAGCCGGAAATCGTGGATCGCCGCGACGGCAACATAGTGAGCGTGAAGGAAAGTTATCGCTTGCCGGCGGAGGCGCTGGCGGCCAACGATCTGGCAAAGGATTTCCCGATCCGCGCGGCCGATCTCGGCAACAACTCTCTTCCAACCCCGACAATCGTCGACCGAACCGGGCCCGTCTCCCTCGGCTCCCAGTTCTACCGCCGCCACAAGGTGACCGTGCGCAACCTCAAGGCGAGGTTTTCCGGCGAATCGATGAAAAACGTCGTGACGCCCTATCTGGCTCTCAAGGCGTCCTGGTCCAACACGCCCACCGAATTTCAAGTTGAATGGAACTTTCAGACGCTGGCAACTGAAGTGCCGGCGAAGGCGATTGCCGACTATCTGAAAACCGTCGATGAGGTCGCAGACCAAATTCGCTGGCAGTACGATTTTACCTATGAAGAGCCGCCCGCCGATGTGCAGCTCAGCGATCCGGCAAAGGAGCAGCGACAGACCGTCGCCAGCATGCTTTTGTTGTCGTTGCTTGTCGGCGTTCCCCTCTTCATCGCCTATCGACGCGGCAAACGCCGAGCTTTCGGTAGCTGAAGAATCCCGGCCGTCGCGGGCAGACCTACTCGGCCGCGCCCCTGAAAGCATTCGCACCGGTATCGAACTGCAGCTTGGCCAGCCGCGCATAGATGCCGCCCTTGGCGACCAGGCTCTGATGCGTGCCTTCCTCGACGATGCGGCCGCCGTCCATGACCAGGATGCGATCGGCCTTCAGCACGGTTGCCAGCCGATGGGCGATGACGATCGTGGTGCGGCCCTGCATCAGCCGGTCCAGCGCCGTCTGCACCAGCGTCTCGCTTTCGGCATCGAGTGCCGAGGTCGCCTCGTCGAGCAGAAGGATCGGCGCATCGCGCAGAATGGCGCGGGCGATCGCCACGCGCTGGCGCTGGCCGCCCGACAGCGTCACGCCGCGCTCGCCGACCTGGCTGTCATAGCCTTTTTCGAGCTTCAGGATGAACTCGTCGGCAAGCGCGTCCTTCGCCGCCGCCTCGATCTCGGCCTGGCTGGCACCGGGCCGGCCAAAGCCGATATTGTCGCGCGCGCTCGCCGCAAAAATGGTGACGTCCTGCGGCACGATGGCGATGCGCGCGCGGATCGCGGCCGGATCGGCCTCGCGCAGATCGACCCCGTCGATGACGATCCTGCCGGCCTCCGGATCGTAGAAGCGCAGAAGCAGCGAAAACACCGTGCTCTTGCCGGCGCCGGATGGCCCGACGATCGCCACCGTCTCACCGGGTTTGACCTGAAAGCTCAGGCCATGGACGGCGGCGCGGTCGGGCCGGGCCGGATAGGAGAAGGAGACATCGTCGAAGCTGACCGCGCCTCTCGCCTTTGCCGGCAGCGGCTTCGGATCGGCGGGCGCCTGGATCGCGGGTTTCTCGGCCAGGATCTCGGTCAGCCGTTCGGCGGCGCCCGCTGCCTGGGACAGTTCGCCCCAGACTTCCGACAGGGCGCCGAGCGCGCCGGCGGCGAACACCGAATAGAGCAGGAATTGGCCAAGCGTGCCCGGCGACAGCGTGCCGTCGAGCACGTCGCGCGAACCGAACCACAGCACCGCCACGACCGACGAAAAGATCATGAAGATGGCGAAGAAGGTGAGAAAGGAGCGGGCAAAGATCGAGGCCCGCGCCGCTTCGAACGCTGCTTCCACGGCGGATGAAAAATACCCGGTTACAAGCTTCTCGTTGGTGAAGGCCTGCAGGGTGCGCACCGCGCCGATCTGCTCGCTGGCGTAGGCGGTGGCATTGGCCAGAGTATCCTGCGCCAGCCGTGACTTGCGCCGCACCGAGCGGCCGAAGGCGACCAGCGGCAGCACGATTAGCGGAATGGCCGCGATAACCAGGCCGGACAGTTTTGGGCTGGTGAAGACCATCATCGCCACGGCGCCGAGGCCAAGGATGACGTTGCGCAAAGCCACCGAGGCGGTGGCACCGACGGCCGATTTGACCTGTGTCGTGTCGGCGGCGAGCCGCGAGACGATCTCGCCCGACTGGGCCGTATCGAAGAAGGAGGGCGACAGCGTAGTGACGTGGGCAAAGACATCGCGGCGGATATCGGCAACGACGCGCTCGCCAAGCGTGATGACGAAATAGTAGCGGCTGGCAGACGCCGCCGCCAGCACGGCGGCCATCACCACCAGCATGGCGAAGTATTCGGCAATGAAGCTGGAATCGGAAGCGGAAAAGCCGTGATCTATCATCCGCCGCACGGCCAGCGGCAGCGCCAGCGTCGTCGCCGCCGCCACGGCCAGCGAGACGATCGCGCCGATGACCATTTTGCGGTAATGCATGATATAGGGAAACAGGCGCTGCAGCGGCCTCAGCGAGCGCCTGCGCTCGTCTGCATCGCCGCTGATGTTCGCCATGACCCGTTTCCTTTGGCCCTTTGAGGTTTGCGCCATCAATATGCGCTTGCCGCGGCCTTGTGATTCAATTCCGGCTGATGTATAGGCTCGCCGACCGTTTTAGAAGCGTGGCTCCTCAATAGCTGCGGCTTCGAGTTTTAAAAAGGGGCGCATCGACGCAGGCTTCAGCCCGTCGGCAGCATCCGGCAGCCAGGAACAGAACCATGAAGACCGACATTCATCCCGACTACCACACCATCAAGGTCGTCATGACCGACGGCACCGAATACATGACCCGTTCGACCTGGGGCAAGGAAGGCGATACGATGAACCTCGATATCGACCCGACCACTCATCCGGCCTGGACCGGCGGCCAGCAGACCCTGCTCGACCGCGGTGGCCGCCTGTCGAAGTTCAAGAAGCGTTTCGAAGGTTTCGGCCTCTAGGCACTGGCGTTTCGCTGATCGAGAAACCCGCCTTCGTGGCGGGTTTTTTGTTGATTGGGCCTCAGCGGCAATCATCTCAGGTTTGGTGTTGCCCCTCACCCTTACCCTCTCCCCGTGAAGAACGGGAAGTGGCGTCGCCGGCGCTGGAGTTTCCCCTCTCCCGTCACTAACGGGGAGAAGATGCCGGCAAGCAGATGAGGGGCAGCGCCCCGCTTCCGCAGTTGAATCGCCACCACCTAACGGCCTGTCCCTACGAGCACGGCGGCCTACCCGTCCACCAGCTCGCGCAGCGCCATTCGCTTGTAAGCGGCAACCAGCCTGTCGCCTTCTTCTCGCCCGACCGAGATCGCCAGCCGCATGGCCGCTTCGCCCATCTGCCAGATGAGAAACGCCGTCGCGTCCAGCGCCGCCGGATCGGCGTCAGGCCGCAGCCGCTTCAGCGCTGCGGTGAGGAATTCGGCGTTGGCCCGGCTGTCGGCGAGCTCGAGGTCGCGCAGCGCCTTGTCGGCCTGCGTGCCCGACCAGATATCGCGCATCACCGGCTCCGCCAGGAACATTCCGTAGTAGGTATCCACCAGTTCCGAAAACGCCTTGCACAGGCCTTCGGCGTCATTGACCTCCGCCAGTGCCGTGGCAATGCAGGCCTGGCTTTCCGCGGTGTAGCGCTCGGCCAGCGCCCAGATGATCGCCCGCTTGTCCGGGAAGAACTGGTAGAGCGAGCCGATCGACACGCCTGCCCTCTCGGCTACCTCTCCCATGCGCATGGCGTCGCTGCCTTGCTCGGCGATCAGCGCCGAGGCGGCGGCCAGCATCCGCTCGACCCGCTCGCGGCTGCGCTGCTGGCTCGGTGCCCGGCGCGGCGATGCGATCTGGCCGTCCTGTGAATCCGATACGGCAGAGCCTTCCATCACTGTCTCCCGACGAACAATCAACAAATTGGCTTGACTCGCAAAATACGAGGATTTATCACGTTTCGCAAATGTGAGGATTACTCACATTTCAATTGAGGAAAATCGACATGAACCCTATTGTAACGAAGCCAACTTTGATCCTCGGCGGCACCGGCAAGACCGGCCGTCGCCTTGCCGAGCGGTTGACGGCGCGGGGCCTGCCGGTACGGATAGGCTCGCGCTCGGGCACGCCACCCATGAGTTGCCGGCCGAGTTCGCGTGGCTGCTCAAAGAACTGTTCACCGAAGTCCTCGACGGCCGCAACGAGTCGCTGACAGACGGCATCGAGCGCGTGCTCGGCCGCGCCCCAAAGGACTTTTCCGCCTACGCAACCGAAACCGCCTCAACCGGCATCTGGAGCAACTGACATGATCATGAAACTGCTTCCCACCCTCACCTTCGTCGCTGCCATTGGCTCAGGCGTTGTCGGCGGCGTTTTCTTCGCCTTCTCCAACTTTATCATGCCGGCGCTCGCCCGCTTGCCTGCCGGAGGCGGCATCGCCGCCATGAATTCGATCAACATCACCGTGATTACGCCGGCATTCATGACCGCGCTTTTCGGCACCGGGCTGGTCTGTCTTGTCCTTGCCGCCGGCGCTCTTATCGGCTGGAGCCAACCGGGTGCATTCTGGCTCCTCGCCGGCGCCCTGATCTACCTCGTCGGCAACCCGATCGTGACGATGATGTTCAACGTGCCGCTCAACAACGCCCTGGCCGCCGTGGATCCGGCAAGCGCCAACGGCGCCGCGGTATGGGCCACTTATCTCCGGGACTGGGTGATGTGGAACCATGTCCGAACCATCACCGCCATCGTGGCGCTGGGCTGCTTCATCTTCGCATGGCGGTGAATGCAGGACGGAAGTGTAAAAGGCCTTCAGGCAGGGTCTTTTGACTTATCGCCCTTGCGGTCGGCATGGCCCAGATCGCGATCCGGATCGATGACGTCGCGAACCAGTTGCTTGAGCTTTGCGGCGTCGGGGAAACCGCCGTCCCGCTTGCGGTCCCAGACCAGCGTGTCATTGCAGGAAATGGTGAAGATGCCGCCGGTGCCGGGCACCAGCGTCACTTCGCCCAGATCGGTGCCGAAGGTCGACAGCAGCTCCTGCGCCATCCAGCCGGCCCTGAGCAGCCATTGGCACTGGGTGCAATAGGTGATGCGGACTGTGGGCAGCGCGTGTTGGATCATGCCGCGCTGAGCTTCGCCAAGGTCTCCTCGTCGACCTCGAAATTGGCGTAGACGCTCTGCACGTCGTCGTCGTCTTCGAGCGTCGCGACCAGCTTCATCAGCGATTGTGCACGCTCCTCGTCGACCGCGATATTGGTCTGCGGCTTCCAGATCGGCTTCACTGATTCAGCCTCGCCGAGTGCGCCTTCCAGCGCCTTCGACACTTCGCCGAGATTCTCGAAGGCGCAATAGATCGTGTGGCCTTCCTCGTCCGACTGGACATCGTCGGCGCCGGCCTCGATCGCTGCGTCCATCACCTTCTCGGCGCTGCCGGCCGATGCCGGATAGTAGATCTCGCCGACGCGGTCCCACATGAACGAAACCGAGCCGGTCTCGCCCATCGCCCCGCCGGCTTTGGTGAAGGCAGCGCGCACATTCGACGCCGAGCGGTTGCGGTTGTCGGTCAGCGCCTCGACGATCAGCGCGACGCCGCCTGGCCCGTAACCCTCGTAGCGAACGGCTTCGTAGGTCTCGGCGTCGCCCATCGACGCCTTGTTGATGGCGCGCTGGATGTTGTCCTTCGGCATCGACACCGCCTTGGCGTTCTGCACCGCAAGGCGCAGGCGCGGGTTCATCGATGGATCGGGCGTGCCGCTCTTGGCGGCGACGGTGATTTCGCGCGCCAGCTTGGAAAACATTTTCGATCGCACCGCATCCTGGCGGCCCTTGCGATGCATGATGTTCTTGAACTGTGAATGGCCAGCCATGGCACCCCTGTCGTTTCTCGGCTAGAGCATCTGCGGCCTGGTGAACCACCCGGCGCCTTGCAAAATGCTCGAATTCAAAACTTCAGAACGTCCTGCTGCGTCCGGGCGGACGTACGGCGCTCTCTGTCGGAATGGCCGGCTTATAGATAAATCGGCTCAATTCGTCCAGCCGCGCCATTGCGTCGGACACGCAAGGGTCTCAAGGCCCGAAAGTGGCAGGCTTCGGCAATCTTTCATCCCTCAAGATCGGATTTCAGCCGGTCGAGGATGCTGATCGCGTGCGTGGCATATTGACTGATCCAGCGGTCGTGGATGTGCTTGATCGGCAGCGCGTTGAGATGGTTCCAGCGTTCGCGCCCCTCGCGGCGCACCACGACCAGGTCGGCCTCCTCCAGCACCTTCAGATGCAGCATGACCGTGCAGCGGTCCATGTCTGGGAAGGCATCGCACAGCATGCCGGTGGTCTGCGGCCCATTCTTCAGCCGGTCCAGCAACGCACGCCGGCGCGGATGCGCCAGCGCCTTGAAAACATTGTCGTCCTGCGCCGTGCTTGACATGTTATGTTTTTATAACATAATGCCGTTGCATTCAAGGAAGGAGCTGTGGATATGCCTCTTGGATTCAGGGTTTCTGGCCGCATCGGCAAACCCGTCGCCGAAGTCTTCGATGCGGTCGTCAATCCGAAGAAGCTCAGCGGCTACTTCACCACGATCGGCGGCGCCAGCGCACCGCTGCTGGCGGGCGCCACCGTCATCTGGTGGGGCAAGGTTCCCGTGGAGGTCGACAAGGTGGAGAAAGACAGCCGCATCGTGCTGCGCTGGGATGCGACCGACGCCGACGGCGAGCCCGCCTACAAGACCCGCATCGAGATGAATTTCGAGCCGCTCGACGACGGCGGCACCTTCGTCACCATCGCCGAAACCGGCTGGCACGAGGACGCGGTCGGCCTGAAGAAATCCTACCTCAATTGCGAGGGCTGGTCGCAGATGCTGGCCTGCATGAAGGCCTATGTCGAATACGGCATCAATCTGCGCGACGGCTATTACCGCAGCGAGATGAAGGGCGAGCCGGCCAACGAGAACAACATCTGAGAGCAAATGGAGTAAGAATGACCGCGAAGATCACCGGCGGCATCAACATCGCGATGAAAGTCCCGCCGCATCAATACCAGGCAACGATCGCCTTTTATCGCGACGTCATCGGCCTGACGCCATTCACGGCCAAACCGCCGGCCGTCGGCTTCGAACTCGGTCCCAATCGACTGTGGATCGACGAGGCGCCGATGATGAGCCAGGCCGAGATATGGCTGGAACTGTTCACCGATGATTTTCCGGCCGCAGCGGAGCATCTCGCCAAGGCCGGTGTCGTGCGCTGCGACGCCATCGAGGCACTGGGTGAAGGCTTTCGCGGCGGCTGGATCACCAACCCGGCCGACATCATTCACCTGGTGCGCGAACCCGATGCCTGGTGAACAGGCGGCACCGTGGAAAGGAGGACGATATGGAAATCCGCGAAACACCGACCGCCGAAGCCGGCATGCTGATAAGGCGACCGGTCGCCGACGTATTCGAAGCCTTCGTCGATCCGGCGATCACGACGAAGTTCTGGTTCACCCATGGCAGCGACAGGTTGGACAGCAGCAAGGAAATCCATTGGGAATGGCGCATGTATGGCGTCTCGACGACGGTCAATATCAGTGAGATCGTCGAAAACAAGAAGATCGTCATGCAATGGAGCGATCCGCCGACCACGGTGGTGTGGACCTTTACCGAGATGCCGGGCGCCACGACCTTTGTCGAGGTCCGCAATTTTGGCTTTGTCGGCAGCCGCGATGAGCAGGTCACGCAGGCGATCGACTCGACCGGCGGTTTTGCGCTGGTGCTCGCCGGCGCCAAGGCGTGGCTGGAGCAAGGCGTGATGCTAGGCCTGATCGGCGACCGCCATCCGAAAGGCGTGCCGGGGCATTAGGTCAGCCGCGGTGGGTCATCCTCAGTGCCCGCCGCCCTTCGCCTTCTTCCGCCGCCGCGCCAGCATGTTGAGCCCTTCGACCAGGGCCGAAAAACCCATGGCGGCGTAGATATAGCCTTTCGGCACATGGTAGCCCATGCCGTCGGCGATCAGCGTCATGCCGATCATCAGCAGGAAACCCAGCGCCAGCATGACGATGCTGGGGTTCTTGGCGATGAAATCGGCCAGCGGCCCGGCCGCCAGCATCATCACGCTCACCGCCACGATCACCGCGATGTACATGATCGCGATTTCGTCGGTCATGCCGACGGCGGTGATGATCGAGTCGATCGAGAAGACGAGGTCGAGCAGCAATATCTGGAAAATCGCGCCGGCCAGCGAAAGCTGCAGCGTCTCGCCCATCATCGTGTCCTGGTGATCATCGAGATCGACCGTGTGGTGGATCTCCTTGGTCGCCTTCCAGACGAGAAACAGGCCGCCGGCGATCAGGATCAGGTCGCGCCATGAAAACCCGTGGCCGAAGGCGGTGAATATAGGCGTCGTCAGCTGGACGATGATCGAGATGGTGGCCAGCAGGATCAGCCGCATCACCAGCGCGGCGGAGATGCCGAGCCGCCGGGCGCGGGCTCGCTGCGCTACCGGCAATTTGTTGGTCAGGATCGAGATGAAGATCAGATTGTCGATGCCGAGCACGACCTCCAGCACGATCAGCGTCAGCAGCGCGACCCACGCAGTCGGGTCGGAGACAAAGGCGAAATGCGGCCCCAGGAATTCGACTAGCTGCATGGAGGTCGTCCCCTCTACGATCTAGAGCAGTTTCGCCGGCAATTGGGTATTGCAAGCGTCTATATCAATGTCACGACCAGAAGGATGGAGCCGTTTCCTCGAGCCGCGGGCCGCGGCGAAACGGCGCGATCCGTTCTGTCAGGCCGCTACGGTCGGAAATGTCGACGCCGACGCCGCACAATGTCGCCGGTCCGGTCGACGCCTCGAAGCGGCCTTTCGGCACCTTGGACAAGAACCGGTTGAGCGGCTCCTCCTTGTCCATGCCGAGCGAGGAATCGTAATCGCCGCACATGCCGGCATCGGAAATATAACCGGTGCCGCCATTGAGAATCTGGTGATCGCCGGTCGGCTGATGCGTGTGGGTGCCGACAACAAGACTGGCACGGCCGTCGACGAAATGAGCGAAGCACATTTTTTCCGAGGTCGCCTCGGCATGGAAATCGATGACGATTGCATCGGCCTGCTCGCCAAGCGGACAAGCGGCAAGTTCGCGCTCGCCGGCCTGGAACGGATCGTCGAGCTCGGGATGCATGAACACCCGACCCATGATGTTGGCGACCAGCACGCGCGCGCCGTTCCTGGCGATATAGACGCCTGAGCCGCGCCCCGGCGTACCCTTGGGGAAATTGGACGGGCGCAGGAAGCGCTCTTCGCGCGGCGCGAAAATCAGCGCATCGCGCTGGTCCCAGACATGGTTGCCGGTGGTGACGACATCGGCGCCGGCCGAGATCGTCTCGCGAAAAATCTCCTCGGTGATGCCGAAGCCTCCGGCGGCGTTCTCGCCATTGACGATGACGAAGTCGAGTTTGAAATCCGAGATCAGGCCGGGCAGTTGTTCCCACACCGCCGTACGTCCTGTCTTGCCGACCATGTCGCCGAGGAAGAGAAGTCTCATATAAGCGCGATCCCGAACCGAAGGTCAGCGAAGCAAAAAGCTGCATGACTTTCGGAAAAGACCATGCGTCCAGGAACTTATCTACAATTTCGGCGCGAACCGGCGCAACCCGCTCTCGGTGAGTATTTCGGGAATGATCACGTCATGCGGCTCGTCCGGCACCAGGGCCACCTCCTGGCAGTCGAAGGCAATGCCGATCAGCCGCGGCTGCTGGCCCTTGTCGGCCAGCCGCCCGATCGCTCGATCGTAATAGCCTGCGCCGTACCCGATTCGGTGCCCGCGCGCATCGAAGGCGGCAAGCGGCACCAGCATAAGCTGCGGATCGAGCACCTCGGCTTCCTCATGCGGCCCGACTGTGCCGAAACCCATGTCGATCATCGGCGCGCCGCGCACCAGTTCGCGAAAAACGATGGTGGTCTTGTCGAGGATGGCCGGCAGGCAGAGCCTTGCCCCCTTCTCGCGCAGGGCAAACATCAGCGGCCGGACGTCGACTTCCGAGCGCATCGGCCAGAAACCGGAGACGATCTGGCCCGGCTCGACCGTGATCCGGTCGCGCGCCGTCTCGGCCATTTCGAGTGCTGCCTCCACACGCCAGAAAGGATCGAGCGCATCGCGGCGCCCGAGGGCTTGGTTGCGGAGATTTTTTTTCAGGTCTTTTGGGGATGTCATGCGCCGACGGTAGAAAGGGTCAGATTTGGATGGAATTTTACGAGCGACGTTTTGGAGGAGCGGGGCGAACTTGTCGTTCGTGAGCACCGCACAAAGCGGCGCGACGACAAGATGCGCCAGATGGCCTTTTCGAGAGGTGACGATCCACACAACCGGTGGAGAGAGCGATCCCGGGAACCTACAAAGTAGGTGGGCGCCGTATGAGAAAACCCACGGGTCTTCCCAGGGACAGCTCCCTAGGGATCATTAAGGCCCCGGGGAAAATGTTCTCCTGCCGGGAAGCGCAGACCGTCATTCCCAATATAGGCTGACGCCAGACCAAGCGCCAGAGAGGCGACATGTTTCGAGGCGTAATTCGACGCAGAACCCCTCGGCGAGGGCCGCGCCGGTAGATCCCCGCTTCGCCAGCGGCGCCTTGCACAGCGAAGGCCGCGTCCTTAGGGTCGCGCGATGGACCCGGGAGCAAAAATGCGTTTCGAAGGCACGGCGGCCTATGTTGCCGACAAGGATCTGATGGTGGCGGTCAACGCGGCGATCGCGCTTGAGCGGCCATTGCTGGTCAAGGGCGAGCCCGGCACCGGCAAGACCGAACTTGCCCGTCAGGTGGCGGCAGCGCTCGGCCTGGATCTCATCGAATGGCACGTCAAATCGACCACGCGGGCGCAGCAGGGCCTCTATGAATATGATGCCGTCTCGCGGCTGCGCGACAGTCAGCTCGGCGACGAGCGCTTCAACGACATCCGCAATTACATCAAGCGCGGCAAGCTGTGGGACGCCTTTGCCGCCGGCAAGAAGGTGGTGCTTCTGATCGACGAGATCGACAAGGCCGATATCGAATTCCCCAACGATCTGTTGCAGGAACTGGATAGGATGGAGTTCTTTGTCTACGAGACCGGCGAGACCGTCCGCGCCACCGTCCGGCCGATCGTCATCATCACCTCCAACAACGAAAAAGAGCTGCCGGACGCCTTCCTGCGCCGCTGCTTCTTCCACTACATCCGCTTTCCCGACGTCGAGACGCTGCACAAAATTGTCGACGTGCACTATCCCGGCATCAAGCAGAACCTGGTGCGCGCCGCACTCACGCAATTCTATGAAATCCGTGACGTGCCAGGCCTCAAGAAGAAGCCGTCGACCTCCGAGGCACTCGACTGGATCCGCCTGCTGGTTGCCGACGACATCGCGCCCGAAGACCTGCGCGCCGACGCGAGGAACGCGCTGCCCAAGCTGCACGGTGCGCTTTTGAAGAACGAACAGGACGTGCATCTGTTTGAGCGCCTGGCCTTCATGGCGAGACGGCAAGGGTGAGGGGCGGTCGACGAAAGCCGCCGGACAGCGCTTTCCCGTCGTTGGACCGTTGCCGCCAGCGAGGCGTGAAGGCAGCTTCGTGTTGCCGAATTCAGAGGAAATGAAATGACCGAGATCACCGTCCGCCCGCTTGCGCAATCCGACCATGCCGACTGGCGGCGTCTGTGGACCGCCTATCTCACCTTTTACGAAACCAAGCTGCCGGAAGACGTTTACGCCGTCACCTGGAAGCGGCTGTTCACGGCGGGCGAGTTCGAGCCAAAGGGTTTTATCGCCACCCTCGATGGCAAGGCCGTCGGCCTGACGCACTATCTCTACCATCGCTCCTGCTGGTCGCAGATAAATAACTGTTATCTACAGGACCTGTTCGCCGACCCCGATGTGCGCGGCAAGGGCGTCGGCGCCGCCCTGATCGAAGCGGTCAAGCAGGAAGCCGGCAAGATCGGCGTCAAGAACGTCTACTGGATGACGCACGAAACCAACACCACCGCACGCAAGCTCTACGACCACGTGGCGCGCAGGACCGGCTTTATCGAATATGATCTGCTCTGATGAAGCCAACGATTGAAATAATCACCTGTGCGCAATATATTGCGCATGATCAGGGGCGACAGTGCCGCTGATCGAGACCAACACGCGCAAGATTGTCACGAGGCTTTTACGTGACCGCTGGGTGAACGTAGGCGGCGGCAAACACGAGAAGTACGAGCATCCGGAAAGGCCGGAGATCATGATTATCGTGCCGCGGCATCGCGAACAATCTCTGGGTGTTGCGCGGTCGATCGCCCGGCTTGTTGGATGGATTTAAGGACGAATCATGACGCACTATGTCGGAATTCTTGACGGCGCAGATGAAGTCTGGGGAGTGCGGGTGCCTGATCTTCCCGGATGTCACGGCGGTGGCGCAAGTCCCGAAGAGGCGATAGCCGATGCGACTTCTGCCGTTCGCGAATGGGCAGAGACACGAATGGCGAAGAACTTGCCCTTGCCCGCCGCGCGCACTGTGGCAGATCTGCTCCGACTGGGCGAAGTCGATAGCGCTGCCGGTGAATCCGCCGTGATGATCCCTGTGCTGATCGATTCCGGACGGCCTGTCCGGGCCAATCTGTCGCTCGACGCAGGTCTTTTGGCGGCAATCGACGAAGAAGCGGGTCGGCGTGGTCTGACGCGTTCCGCCTTTATCGCCAGCGCCGCACGGGAGAAGATCGAGGGACACAGATAAAGTCGGACCATGTTCATCCCCTTCTTCCTCGAACTGAAGGCAGCGCGGGTTCCGGTCTCGCTCCGCGAATATCTGTCGCTGCTGGAGGGGTTGGAAGCCGGGCTGGTCGACTATGATGTCGAGGGCTTTTACTATCTCGCCCGCGCCGCGCTGGTGAAGGACGAGCGCCACATCGACCGCTTCGACCAGGTCTTTTCGCACATCTTCAAAGGTGTCGAGACGCTGGCTGGCGAAAACGCGGTCGATGTCGAAAACATCCCTGAGGAATGGCTGCGGAGCCTCGCTGAAAACCACCTGTCGGACGAGGAGAAAAAACTGGTCGAGGCGCTGGGTGGCTTCGAAAAGCTGATGGAGACGCTGAAGAAGCGGCTGGAGGAACAAAAGAGCCGGCATCAGGGCGGTTCGAAATGGATCGGCACCGGCGGCACCTCGCCCTTCGGCGCCTATGGCTACAATCCCGAAGGCGTGCGCATCGGCCAGCACGAAAGCCGCAACCGCCGCGCGGTAAAAGTCTGGGACAGGCGCGAGTTCAGGAATTTCGACGATGCCGTCGAGCTCGGCACCCGCAACATCAAGGTCGCGCTGAAGCGGTTGCGCCGCTGGGTGCGCGAAGGCGCCGAAGAGGAATTCGACCTGCCTGGCACCATCCACGCCACCGCCGAGCACGGTTATCTTGACGTCAAGACACAACCCGAACGTCGCAATGCCGTGAAGCTGCTGATGTTCTTCGATGTTGGCGGCTCGATGGACGACCATATCAGGAGTGTCGAGGAGTTGTTTTCGGCCGCCCGCGCCGAGTTCCGCCAGCTCGAATATTTCTACTTCCACAACTGCCTCTACGAAGGCGTGTGGAAGGATAATCGCCGCCGCCATGCCGAGGTGATTCCGACCTTCGACCTCATCTATAAATATGGCCCCGACTACAAGGTGATCGTCGTCGGCGACGCCTCGATGAGTCCCTATGAGATCGCCCATCCCGGCGGCTCGGTCGAGCACTGGAACCAGGAGGCCGGCGCGGTCTGGCTCGGCAGGCTGCTGCAGCAATGGCCGAACGCCATTTGGCTCAATCCGGAAGACGCGAAGAACTGGGGCTATACCCATTCCATTGCCATGATCCGCGATATCTTTGGCGGCCGCATGTTTCCGCTGACGCTCGCCGGCCTCGAAGCCGCGACGAAGCAACTTTCAAGGAAGCACTGAATGGATCCACGCAAAACAGGACGGTCGACCTGTTTCCTTTGCCTGCAATGCGGTGTCCAGTTCGCGGCGACAGCGACGCCGCCGCAACATTGCCCGATCTGCGAAGACGAGCGGCAATATGTGCGCTGGGAGGGCCAGGCCTGGATCACGCCGGAAGAGCTCGCGGCCGGCCATCGGATCGTGATGAGGGACGACGCCGGCGTGCTCGCCTTCGGCATAGAGCCGCGCTTCGCCATCGGCCAGCGGGCGTTGCTGGCGCAAACGCCGCACGGCAATGTGCTGTGGGACTGCATCTCGATGGTCAGCGACGAGGCGGTGGCCGAGATCAACCGCCGGGGCGGCCTGGCCGCCATCGCCATTTCGCATTGCCATTATCATTCGGCAATGGTCGAGTGGAGCGAGGCGTTTGGCGGCGTGCCGATTTATCTGCATGCCGATGATCGTCAGTGGATCATGCGGCCGCATCCGGCGATCATCAGCTGGGAAGGCGAAACGCGCGCCATAAACCCGTCGCTGACGCTCATCCGCTGCGGCGGCCACTTTGCCGGTGGCCAGGTGCTGCACTGGAAGCGCGACGGCGGCAATGCCATGCTGGCCGGCGACATCCTGCAGGTGACGCCTACGCGCCGTCATGTCAGCTTCATGTACAGCTACCCGAACTATATCCCGCTCAATGCGACGAAAGTGCTCGGCATCAAGGCCGCGCTGGAGCCTTTCACGTTCGACCATATCTACGGCGCATGGTGGAACCAGAATGTCATCGGAGACGCAAAGGCGGCATTTTCAGCATCGGTTGGGCGCTATCTCGCGGCCATCGCCTGAGGAATTCGTCGCATCAGGATAGGAAATACGAGCAAACGCCGTAACAAATGCCTATTTCAGGCGAAGTTGGGAAGGCAACCCAAATAGCGACATAAGCTAAGAGGAAAAAATGGACAGCCACACCTACCCCGTTACCCGCACCGATGCCGAATGGCGCGCCCGGCTGACGCCCGAGCAATATGCGGTGATGCGCAACCATGGCACCGAGCGGCCGGGAAGCTGCGCCCTGCTGCACGAGAAGCGCGCCGGCACCTTCTCCTGCGTCGGCTGCGACCAGCCCTTGTTTGAATCCAAGCTGAAATTCGAGAGCGGCACCGGCTGGCCGAGCTTCAACGATCCCGTGCCGGGCTCGGTCGAGACCACCGTCGACCGCAGCTACGGCATGGTCCGTACCGAGTGCCATTGCGCCCGCTGCGGCAGCCATCTCGGCCATGTCTTCGACGACGGCCCGCCGCCGACCGGCCTGCGCTATTGCATCAACGGTGTGGCGCTCAAATTCGAGCCGGCCGCCTGACCGTCAGGCCACAACCACCAGGATCAGCCACAACGTGGCGCCAAGCGTCATCAGCGAGGCCTTGGCGCCACTCGATTTTCCGGCAGTTCGCCAAACGGCAAAGGTCAGGAAGATATTGTAGGGCACCGGCGCGAAATGCACCGCCAGGACTAGCGCGAGCGGCAGCTTCAGCCCAAGCAGAATGAGCGCCGCCGCCGACAACGCGACGTTGATCGCTGTGCCGACAACGACCATGTCGCGCCAGAACAGCCGATCGAGCGGCACGCCGCCCAGCCAGCGTGAGCGGAAGAAGGCGGCAACTCGCGACATAATCGTCATCGATCGACCGGCTCCCTCGCTCTGCTCACCAGAGCGGTTCTAAGGATTGCGTCTGGAAATCCTGCTTTATTCCTGACCCAGAACTTCGGCAATCGCGCGCTCGAAACGTGAGGCTTCCGTAACCAGCCAGTCGGTCATCGCCGGCCAATTGTCTTCGGCAAAACAATTCACCCGCCACATCGAATTGATGCCGAGGCCGTCGCAACTTTGTTCTGGCCTGAGCTTCAGCCTGTCTTCGATGGCCGGCTGGAACGGCTTCAACCGTGACCAGGCTTGCGTGGCACCGAGTTTCTCGTTGCGGCCGAAGAAGACGCCGACATGATTGTGCGCAGGCGCGACATACATGGAAATGACCAATGCGAAATCGGGCAGCCCACGCTGCCAGAACCACGGTCCGCGCCTCGCCAGCAGAGCCCTTTCATCCGGATGCCGTTCCGCGAACAGCGTCCAGAAGCTGCGTTGGCGGAATTCAGAGGCGCGGCGGGCGCCAAAATCGAATTCGCTCATGGTTCGATGCTCGCTCCAGCATCAGGCCGAGATTGTTGCCGAGACTGTTTCGAAATTCGCTCTGGCGAGTCATATGGCGGTGGTTTCGAGAACCGGAGCGCAGCGGACTTTTAGGTCCGTGAGCATCGGAAGCGCCGAAACACCATCGGATTGCCGCCGGAGTAGAATTTCCAGACAGTCTCTACACCATTCCAAGCGCGGCCTTGTAGAGGTCGAGAATGGATTCCTCTTCCTGCCGCTCGGCCTGGTCTTTCTTGCGCAGCCGGATGATCGACCGCATCGCCTTGGTATCGAAGCCGGTGCCCTTGGCCTCTGCGAACACTTCCTTGATGTCGTCGGCAATCGTCTTCTTCTCTTCCTCGAGCCGCTCGATGCGTTCGATGAAGGCGCGCAGCTGGCCGGCGGCAACAGTCTGGCTGGTCTCGGTGATGTCGTCGGCCATATTCTTCTCTCCGCGTCGTTTCTCGCCGCGACTCGGGGTAACCCGAGCGGCGAATTGCAGCGGTTCGATGCCCGACCGGGCGCGGCGGGTCAAGGTGCTATCGATGCGGCATGAAGGGGTTGGGCACGCCTTAAGGTGTGTTGAGATTCAGGTCAGGCCGAGCCGAAAACGATGGCTGCCGAGAACCGGAGCGGAGCGTACCTGAGTACGTGAGCACCGGAAGTGCAGGAAGCCGGCGTTTGCAGGCCGGCATCACCTGAATATCAGCACACCTTACCCGAATGCGATCAGCAGATCCTTTGCATCGATCTGGTCGCCGGCCTTGACCAGCACCTCGGCAATGGTGCCGTCGCGTTCGGCATGCAACGCCGTTTCCATTTTCATCGCTTCGATCGACAGCAGCACGTCACCGGCCTTTACCGCCTGGCCGGCAGCGACCGCAAGCGCCGAGACGACGCCAGGCATCGGCGCGCCTACATGCGCCTCATTGCCCGGCTCCGCCTTACGCCGTACCTTGGCAGCGGAGGCGCCATGCGCCCGGTCCGGCACCTTCACCCGGCGCGGCTGCCCGTTGAGCTCGAAGAACACCGTGACCATGCCCTTTTCGTCGACGTCGCCCATGGCAAGGCAGCGCACCACCAGCGTCTTGCCTTTTTCGATATCGACGAAAATCTCGTCTTCCGGCTTCATTCCGTAGAAATAGGTCGGCGTCGGCAGCACGCTGACCGGACCGTAGGTCTCCTGCGCGGCGGCAAAATCGGAAAACACCTTCGGATACATCAGCCACGACGCGAACTCGAACTCACTGAGCTTGCGCTCGAGTTTTTCCTCGACGTCCGTGCGACTGGCCTTGAGGTCCGCCGGTTTGAGCAGCGAACCCGGGCGCACCGTGATCGGCTTTTCGCCCTTCAGCACCTTCTTCTGCAATGGCTTTGGCCAGCCGCCCGGTGACTGGCCGAGATCGCCGCGCAACATCGACACCACCGAATCCGGGAAGGCGATGTCCCGCGCCGGATTCTCGACATCGGCGACGGTCAGGTCCTGGCTGACCATCATCAGCGCCATGTCGCCGACGACCTTGGACGACGGCGTCACCTTCACGATGTCGCCGAACATCAGATTGACGTCGTGATAGGTCTGCGCCACTTCATGCCAGCGTGTCTCCAGCCCGAGCGAGCGCGCCTGTTCCTTGAGGTTGGTGAACTGACCGCCCGGCATTTCGTGCAGATAGACCTCCGATGCCGGCCCCTTCAGGTCGCTTTCGAAGGCTGCATATTGGTTGCGCACCGCCTCCCAGTAGAACGAGATGTGCCTGATCCATTGCGGGTCGAGACCCGGGTCGCGCTCAGTGCCTTTCAGCGCCTCGACGATCGAACCCAGGCATGGCTGCGAGGTGTTGCCCGATAGCGAATCCATCGCCGCGTCGATGGCGTCGACGCCGCTCTCCACCGCCGCCAGCACGGTTGCCGCCGACAGGCCGGATGTGTCGTGGGTGTGGAAGTGGATCGGCAGATCCGTCGCCTCGCGCAGCGCCTTGAACAGCACGCGGGCCGCCGCCGGTTTCAAAAGCCCGGCCATATCCTTGACGGCAATGATATGGGCGCCCGCCGCGTGCAATTCCCTGGCCAGGCCGACATAGTATTTCAGATCGTATTTGGCCCGCGCCGGATCGAGTATGTCGCCGGTATAACAGATCGCCGCTTCGATCAGCTTGCCCTCGGCGCCGACCGCATCCATGGCGACCCGCATGTTCTCGACCCAGTTCAGACAGTCGAAGACGCGGAACAGGTCGATGCCGCCGGCAGCGGCCTGGCGGACGAAATGCTGGACGACGTTGTCGGGATAGTTGGTATAGCCAACGCCATTGGCGCCGCGCAGAAGCATCTGCAGAAGAAGGTTGGGTGCCGCCTCGCGCACTTTGCTCAGCCGCTCCCATGGGTCCTCGGTGAGAAAGCGCATGGCGACGTCGAATGTGGCGCCGCCCCAGCATTCGAGCGACAAAAGCTGCGGCAGAGCACGCGCATAGGTGCCGGCAATTCCGGCAATGTCATAGGTGCGCACACGCGTCGCGAGCAAGGATTGGTGCCCGTCGCGCATTGTCGTGTCGGTGACCAGCACCTCTTTTTGCTCGCGCATCCACGCGGCGAATTTCTCCGGCCCGAGCACGTCGAACTTCTGCTTGCTGCCTTGAGGCACATTGCCGTTGAGATATGGCACCACCGGCGGCGCCGCATCGGCCTTTGGCTGCGGCCGGCCGCGTGTCTCGGGATGACCATTGACCGAAACGTCGGCAAGATAGTTGAGCAGCTTGGTCGCGCGGTCCTGCCGCTTCACACTGGCGAACAGTTCCGGCGTCGTGTCGATGAACTTGGTGGTGTAGGAGTTGTCGGCGAAGCTCGGGTGATTGATGATCGCCTCGAGGAAGGTAAGATTGGTCGCCACGCCGCGGATGCGAAATTCGCGCAGCGCCCGGTTCATGCGGGCAATGGTCTCGGCCGGCGTCGGCGCCCACGCCGTCACCTTTTCCAGCAGCGGATCGTAGAAGCGGGTGATCACCGCGCCCGAATACGCGGTGCCCCCATCAAGGCGGATGCCGAAGCCGGTGGCACCGCGATAGGCGGTGATGCGGCCATAATCGGGGATGAAATTATGTTCGGGATCTTCCGTCGTGATGCGGCACTGCAGGGCGTGACCGTTGAGCCTGATGTCCTTTTGCGCCGGCACGCCCGATTCCGCCGTGCCGATGGCAAAGCCGTCGAGGATATGGATCTGCGCCTTGACGATGTCGATGCCGGTCACCTGTTCGGTGACGGTGTGCTCGACCTGGATTCGCGGATTGACCTCGATGAAATAGAATTTTCCGGTGTCGGCATCCTGCAGGAACTCGACCGTGCCGGCGCCGATATAGCTGGTTTGGCGCGCAATTCTCAGCGCGTAGCCGCAAAGCTCTTCGCGTTGTGACATTTCGAGATACGGCGCCGGCGCCCGCTCGACGACCTTCTGGTTGCGGCGCTGGATCGAACAGTCGCGCTCGAACAGGTGCACGGCGTTGCCTTGGCGGTCGCCCAGCACCTGCACCTCGACATGGCGGGCGCGCTCGATCAGCTTTTCGAGATAGACCTCGTCCTTGCCGAAAGCCGCCTTCGCCTCACGCTTGCCCTCCATGACCTCGCGGGCGAGATCGGCCTCGGAGCGGATGGCGCGCATGCCGCGGCCGCCGCCGCCCCAGGATGCCTTGAGCATCACCGGGTAGCCGATCGTCTTGGCGAGTTCCCTTACCGCCGCCATGTCGTCCGGCAAGGGATCGGTAGCGGGAATTACCGGCACGCCGACTTCGATCGCGAGATTGCGCGCGGCGACCTTGTTGCCCAGCCTGCGCATCGTATCGGGCTTTGGCCCGATGAAGATGATGCCGGCCTTGGCGCAGGCCTCGGCGAATTCCGGGCTCTCCGACAGCAGCCCGTACCCCGGATGGATGGCGTCGGCGCCCGAAAGCCTGGCGACGCGGATAACCTCCTCGATCGACAGATAGCTTTCAATCGGCCCCATATCCCTGGCCAGATGCGGCCCGCGCCCGACCTGGTAACTTTCGTCGGCCTTGAAGCGATGCAGGGAATATTTGTCCTCCTCTGCCCAGATCGCCACGGTTTTAAGGCCGAGCTCATTGGCCGCGCGGAAGACGCGGATGGCTATTTCGGAGCGGTTGGCGACAAGGATCTTCGAGATTGCCAAGGACAGGGCTCCGGACGCGGGGAAGGGAACTGCCGGACATGATTAGCGCGAAAATGCTGCAGTGCAAACAAAATCGAAAAGAGGGATTAAACCGATTTAGTTAATCTAATCGCGTTGACGCATTGCGTGTCGATCCGGACAACGCCTGGGCAGTTCCGATCCAGGCTTTCGGGAACTCTCATAAAAAATGCCCGGCGCGAGGCGCCGGGCATTCTCATGTAGCAACGTCCGGTTATTTGCCGGGTTCGTTCTCGACATAGGTGTACTTGCCGTCGTCACCCTTCTTCCAGGTGTACATGACGTAGTCCGGACGGGTGATATCGCCCTTTGCGTCGTAGCCGATCTCGCCGATCGCAGTCTTCCAGGGGCCGGCCGACTTGATGGTCTCGGCTACCTTCTGAGCATCATCGGCTGAGCCGGTCTTGGTGATGGCGGCCGCGATGATTTCCATCGCTGCGTAGGAGTAGAGCGTATAAGCCTCAGGCTCGAAGCCGGCCGCACGGAACTTCTCGACGAGCTCCTTTGCGTTCGGATTCTTGCGCGGATCCGGAGCGAACGTCATCAGCGTGCCCTCGACGGCGTCGCCGGCGATGGAGGCCAATTCGTTCGAGACGATGCCGTCGCCGGACATGAAGGTTGCCTTGAGGCCCTGGTCGGCGAGCTGGCGTATGATCAGGCCGGCTTCGGTGTGCAGGCCGCCATAGTAGACGACCGAGACGCCCGCATCCTTCATCTTGGCGATGAGGGCCGAGAAATCCTTGTCGCCGACATTGATGCCTTCATACATGGCCTCAGTCACGCCGTTGGCTGCGAGCGCCTTCTTGGTTTCGTCGGCGAGGCCCTGGCCATAAGGCGTCTTGTCATGGATGACAGCGATCTTGGCATCCTTGAAGTTCGCGGCGAGATAGTCGCCAGCGACCTTGCCCTGCTGATCGTCGCGTCCGCAGGTGCGGAATGTGTTCCACATGCCACGTTCGGTGAACTTCGGATTGGTCGCGGCCGGCGTGATCTCAAGGATGCCGTTCTCGGCGTAGACTTCCGACGCCGGGATCGAGACGCCGGAGTTGAAGTGGCCATCGACGTACTTGACGCCGTCGGCGACGAACTTGTTGGCGACCGAGATGCCTTGCTTGGGATCGGAGACATCGTCGCCGACTTCAAGCTTGAGCTGCTGGCCAAGAACGCCGCCCGCCGCATTGATATCGGCGACTGCCTGTTCGGCACCCTTCTGAAGCTGGGCACCGAACGCTGCGTTCGGACCGGTGATCGGACCGGCAACGCCGATCAGGATGTCAGCCCACGCGTTGCCGCTGAACGCGACAAGCGCGGTCAGGGCGACGGCGGACAAAAGTGACTTTTTCATTGAAACGCTCCCATTTACCGAGTGGGCGTGGATGTTGCTTTCATGCGATGCCCACCCTTGCTCGCAGAAAGAGTACTTTGCCGATTTTCAGGCACTTGTCACGCCGATTCATCCCTGAAACGCCGTTAATGATAAATGTCAACCTTTCGGTTTCCAGCTCAAAAGAGAGGCTCTTTCGTAAAGCCAATTATACTGCGTTACCATCTGGTTCGTGCGCGTGTATTGGTAGCCAATGAAGCCCAATATCATCAGCACGATGGTATCGACCACGTAGTAATGCAGCGAAAACATCGTTCCGCCGAACAGCGCATGATGGATGAATCTTACGCCGATGCCGAGCCCCAGCATATAGGCGAATAGCTGGGCGAAGCTGCGCCATGTCTGGGCACACGCCTTGCCCGTCATCCAGGCCGCCCAGCCACCGAGCAGGCAGGTGACGAAAAAGAACTGCCAAATCGAGGGTTCCTCATAAAGAATGCCCTGCATGATGAAGACTCCTGAAACTCAGTGATGGCCGCCCTCGAGATAGGCGGCGCGCACTTCCGGATTGGCGAGCAGTTCCTTGCCGGTGCCGCTCATCGTCACATTGCCGTTGACCATGACATAGCCGCGCGTGGCGAGCTTCAGTGCGCCGAAGGCGTTCTGCTCGACCAGGAACACGGTCAGTCCCTGCGTGCGGTTCAGCTCGCGAATGGCGTCGAATATCTGCTTGACGATCAGCGGCGCCAGGCCTAGCGACGGCTCATCCAGCAAGAGCAGCTTCGGCCTTGCCATCAGCGCGCGGCCGATCGATAGCATCTGCTGCTCGCCGCCCGAAAGCGTGCCGCCACGTTGGCCGACGCGTTCCTTGAGCCGCGGGAACAGCGTAAAGACCCTTTCGACATCTTCGTCGTAATGCTTGAGACCGTCGAGGCTGGCGCCCATCTGCAGGTTTTCCATCACCGTCATGCGCGGAAAGATGCGCCGGCCCTCCGGCGACTGCGCGATACGCATGCGCGCGATCTCGTGGGTTGGCATCTGGGTGATATCGGTGCCGGCGAAGGTGATAGTGCCGGCACGAGCGCGCGGAGCACCGAAGATGGTCATCATCAGTGTCGATTTGCCGGCGCCGTTGGCGCCGATCAGCGCCACGATCTCGCCCTGTTTGACGGTGACGTCGACGCCGTTCAGCGCCCTGATGTTGCCGTAGTAGGTCTGGACGCCCTTGATATCGAGCAGCGTTGTGCCGGCCATTATTTCCGCCCCCCACGCCGATTAGAGGTGCCGGGAGTTTTCGACTTCGCCGGAGCCTTGCCCGGCTTTGCCGTGGAAGATTTCGCGGCCGATTTGGCTTTGGCCGGCGATCCGGACTTTGCAGCAGCAGCGCTCGACCTTGCATCGATCTGCCCGGCCTTCGAAGCGCCCTTTGACACTGTGACGCGTTCGCCCTCGCTATGGCCGACGGTATCGGCCACCGGTCCGGCGAGATAGGAAGACGATGTGCCCGGTCCATGCGCGGCATCCGGACCCGTATCCAGTTGCTCGATGACGTCCTCGTCGCCGACTTCGGTCAGTACCGTCTCGACGTCCTCGTCTTCGACGCCGAGATAGGCGGCGATGACGCGCGGGTCGGTTCGCACCGATTGCGGGTTGCCGTCGGAGATCTTGCGCCCGTATTCGAGCACGACGACATGGTCTGAAATCTGCATGACCACCGCCATGTCGTGCTCGATCAAAAGGATCGAGGTGCCGGTGTTGTCCTTGATGTCCATCAGCAGCGCATTGAGCGCCGCCGATTCCTTCGGATTAAGGCCGGCGGCCGGCTCGTCGAGGCACAAAAGCTCAGGGCCGGTGCACATGGCGCGAGCAATTTCGAGCCGTCGCTGCGCGCCATATGGCAGATCGCCGGCAGGATCGTCGGCGCGGTCGACGAGATCGGCCTTCTCCAGCCAGTGCTCGGCGAGTTCAACCGATTCCGCCGAAGCCTGTCTGTATCCGCTATAACCGAACAGGCCGAGAACGGTATAGCCGGACGCCTTCATCAGCTTGTTGTGCTGGGCCACCAGAAGGTTCTCCAGCAGCGTCATGCCCGAGAACAGGCGGATGTTCTGGAAGGTGCGCGCCACTTTGGCCCGCGCCGGGATCTCATGGTTCGGCAGGCGTTCGAGCAGGAAGGTCGAGCCGTCGCGCCGGTTGAGCGTGATCATGCCTTCCGACGGCTTGTAGAAACCGGTGATGCAATTGAACACGGTGGTCTTGCCGGCGCCGTTGGGACCGATCAACGCGGTGATCTCGCCACGTTTGGCCTGGAATGACAAGTCGCCGATGGCGATGAGACCGCCGAACTTCATCGACAGATGCTCGACCTGCAGGATGGCATCGTTCACGGAGGGGCTCGCGTTCATCAGCCGTGTCCCTCCTTGGTGAAGGACCCGGACACCGCCCTGCGCACCTTGAGGAAGGCTGTCGGCTCGCGGCTGCCGACGAAGCCACGCGGCTTCCACAGCATGACGATGACCATGGCCATGCCGAACAACAGCATGCGATAAAGCTCCGGCGTGAAGTCGGGGCCGAACCCGGGTATGACCTTGATGTTGCCCCAACTCAGGCCGGTCTTGAGGAAATCCAGTTCGCGCAGGATTTCGGTGCCGCCGATCATCACCATGGCGGCGACGGCAATACCGACCAGCGAGCCCATGCCGCCAAGCACGACGATGGCAAGGATGATCGCCGATTCCAGGAAGACGAAGGATTCCGGGCTGACGAAGCCTTGCCGCGCGGCGAAGAACGAGCCGGCAAAGCCGCCGAACATCGCGCCCGTGGCAAAGGCCGTGAGCTTGGTGGTCGTGGTGTTGATGCCGAGCGAGCGGCAGGCGATCTCGTCCTCGCGCAGCGCTTCCCAGGCGCGGCCGACCGGCAGGCGCCTGAGCCTCACCGTGACGAAGGCGGTCAGCAGGCAGAGTCCAAGGATCAGGTAGTAGAGGAAGATCTTGTAGTAGGCACCGGACTGCGCGATGCCGAGCACCTTGGAGATGTAGTTCGGGTCGGAGACGTTGAACGACATCAGGCCGAAGAACGAGACCTTCGGGATGCCGGAAATCCCGGCCGAGCCGTTGGTCACTTCGCGCCAGTTGATGATCACCAGCCTTATGATCTCGCCGAAAGCGAGCGTCACGATCGCCAGATAGTCACCGCGCAGGCGCAACACAGGGAAGCCCAGCATCACGCCCCAGAATGCAGCCATCAGGCCGGCGGCGGGCAGCAGGATCCAGAAGGAAAGGCCGTAATGCGTGCCGAGCAGCGCATAGGCATAGGCACCGACGGCGTAGAAGGCGACATAGCCTAGGTCCAGCAGGCCGGCCAAGCCAATAACAATATTCAACCCCCAGGCCAGCATCACGTAGATCAGGATCTGGATGCCGAAATTGTCGACATACTTCAGCGAACCCTGGAAACCGGCCGCCATGGACCCGGCATATAGCGCCAGCACCAACACCACGATAATCGGGTAGAGCGCCAGTGCGGTTATGCCCAATGCCGAGAAATGAGAATGAATGAAGGCCCGGAAACGATATATCAGCCAGGCTAGTGCATAGATGATTGCAAGTGCCCGCAGGAACCGCACAAAATCGGAAAGTTCCGGCCCTAAAGCCTCGGTCAGGAAGCCGCTGAGCGCGAGCAGAATAACGGCGACGGCGAGCGCTACGATGAACGCGGGAAGGCGGAAGAATCGCGAAGCCAGGCTGACCGGCAGCAGGCCGGTAGCGACGTCGACGATCTTCTGGTTCGCCAGGAAGGGCTGGCCATAGGCGACATAAAGGAAGCGTCCGGCCATGGTGGCGATCACGACGCCGGCGAGCAAGCCCCAGCGCTGCACCAGGATCAGTTCGTTGGAGATGTTCTGGTCGGTCTTCAGGCCGATGAACAGCACGAACAGGCCAAGCGAGATGGCGCCGGCATAGAGCGCTTCGCGAAAAGCGCGCTGGACCGGGGTGGCGACGACGGTGCTTTCCGGAGACACGGTAACCGCCATGATCTCAGACCTTTTCGACTTCTGGCCGGCCGAGAATGCCGGAAGGCAGGAAGATCAGCACGATCGCCAGGATGGAGAAGGCGGCGACGTCCTTGTAGTCGATCGAGAAGTAAGCCGACCACATGCTTTCGATGAAGCCAATCATCAGGCCGCCGAGCACGGCGCCGGGCAGTGAGCCGATGCCGCCGAGCACCGCGGCAGTAAACGCCTTCACACCGGGCGTAAAACCGTCGGAAAACACCACCACGCCGTAATACATCAGGAACAACGTGCCGGCGACGGCAGCGAGGGCGGCGCCCATGATGAAGGTGATCGAGATGGTGCGATCGACGTCGACGCCGAGCAGTGCGGCCATCTTGCGATCCTGCTCGCAGGCGCGCTGCGCCCGGCCGAGCGAGGTCTTGTTGACCAGGTACCAGAACACCGCGAGCAGGACTATGGTGACCAGGACGATGATGATCTGCTTCAGCGAGACGCTGATGCCTTCGATGTTGTAGACCGTGGACACCATTGGCGGGACCGGCTTGTTGCGCGGCCCTTGCGTCACCTGGACGAAATTGGACAGCGCAATCGACATGCCGATCGCAGTGATCAGCGGCGCCAGCCGGAATGAACCACGCAAAGGCCGGTAGGCCACCTTCTCGATCGTCCAATTATACAGGCTGGTCAGCAGCATCGCGACGATCATCATGATCAGCAGCGCAACGACGATCGGCAGCGAATAGAACAACGCACCGAGGATAAGGAAAACGATGAGCGCGGTGAAAGCGCCGATCATGAAAATGTCGCCATGGGCGAAATTGATCATGCCGATGATGCCGTAGACCATCGTATAGCCGATCGCTATCAGCCCATAGATCGATCCCAGCGTCAGCCCGTTGATAAGCTGCTGGACAAAATACTGCATGCTGTCGTGGCTCCCCTGGAATGTCGCCCATGCAGACGCATTCCTTTTCGTATTTTCCCTAGTCGTAAAGTGTCGAGCCCGGATTGCAACGTGATTTTTCGATCATTACGCGTGTTTTCGCCGCACGTCGTCCGATTGCCCGTTTTGTTCCCGTCCGCCCCCTGGACCATCGCGGACCCTACCATTGGCCTAACGCAATGTCTTTGACGATTCAATCGCAGCATGCGCTCCATTTCGAAGAAATCGCCGTCAAAATAAGTTGATGAGCGGGATCGTTGCGCCGTCGAAGGCATCCGTTTGCGCTCTCTTTCCTTCCCTAGCGTCAGCGTTTTCTCTATTTGACGACGAAGCCGTGCGCGAACGGGTCGCGGTCGTCGATAAAGATCGTGTTCAATCCGGTCATCCGCGCCCACCCGCCGATCGACGGAATGATTGCCGGCTTGCCGGCGACGGTGACCTCTTTCTCCACCCTGCCCTTGAACAGCGACCCGATGATCGATTCATGGACGAAGTCGTTGCCGACCCCAAGCTTGCCCTTGGCGTGAAGCTGCGCCATCCGCGCCGAGGTGCCGGTGCCGCAGGGCGAGCGGTCGATTGCCTTGTCGCCGTAGAAGACGGCGTTGCGGGCATCGGCTTGCGGGTTGGCCGGCGCGCCGGTCCACAATATGTGCGACAGCTTGTCGATGCCGGGATTCTCCGGGTGGACGAAGGAATATTTCTCGTTGAGCCGCTGCCGCACCACCGGGCTCCAGGCGATCAGCTCGCCGGCCGAATGGTCGGCCATGTCGCGATAGTTCTTTTGCGGTTCGACGATGGCGTAGAAATTGCCGCCGTAGGCGACATCGACGCTGATCTCGCCGAGCCCGGGGCATTCGACCGTCAGTCCCTCGGCATAGAGGAAGGACGGCACATTGGTGATGCGCACCTCCTCGACATAATCGCCGACTTGGCTGTACTCGGCGACGACCACGCCCGCCGGCGTATCCAACCTGAGCACGCCCGGCGTCTTCGGTTTGATCAATCCATTTTCGACGGCAAAGGTCACCGTGCCGATGGTGCCATGGCCGCACATAGGCAGGCAGCCCGAGGTTTCGATGAACAGGATGGCGATGTCGCAATCTTCGCGCGTCGGCGGATAGAGGATCGAGCCGGACATCATGTCATGGCCGCGTGGCTCGAACATCAGGCCGGTGCGGATCCAGTCGTATTCGGCCAGGAAATGCGCTCGCCGCTCCATCATCGTCGAGCCGTTGAGCAGCGGTCCGCCGCCGGCGACCAGCCGCACCGGATTGCCGCAGGTGTGGCCGTCTATGCAGAAGAAGGAATGCTTGGCCATGCCGGCTCCCAACTGAATGTCTTCGATCTCAAAACCGTTGCGGGCTGAACGGACCGACATCGAGCGATGGACTCTGCCCGAGAACGAGCTCGCGGATCAAGCGTCCGGTCGCCGCGGCCTGGGTCAGGCCGAGGTGACCATGACCGAAACCGTACACCACCGACGGCGTTTTTTGCGACTGCCCGATCACCGGCAGCGAATCCGGCAGCGACGGCCGGAACCCCATCCATTCGCGCCCATTGGCCGGATCCAGTCCCGGCAGGAATTTCTGCGCCTTTTCGAGCAGCGCTTTCGAGCGCGCATAATTGGGCGGCCTTTCAAGCCCGCCGAGTTCGACCGCACCACCGACGCGCAGGCCCGTCTCGAGCGGCGTGATGACGAAGCCATGCCCGGAAAAGATCAATTGCCGCCTTACGTCGAAGGCAGTCTTCGGCAGCGTCGTGTTGTAGCCACGCTCGGTCTCCAGCGGGATTCCGTCGCCGAGATGTCTCGCCAACAGGTGCGACCAGGCCCCGGCAGCGATGACGAGATGCTTCGCCCGTCGCCTCGTGCCGTCGGCCATGGTCAGGATCGCGCCGTCCTGTCCCGCCTCGACACGCTCGATCCGGGCCCTTTCGAACCCGGCGCCCAACCTCTCGGCATAGGCCCATAACGCCTTTCCAAGCCGCTTGGGGTCGGCGACGGTTTTCCACCCCGGCACGAACGTTCCTTTGACGAAGCGCGGCGACAGACCGGGCTGCAAGGCGGCGAGAGCGCTCCCCTCGACATGGCTGAAGCCGATGCCGAAGCGCTGCCTTGCCGCCCAGCCGGGCAGTGAGGCCTTGAACTCGGCTTCGCTTTCGTAGAGTTCGAGCGAGCCGTCCTCATGCAGCATCGGCCGTGTGCTGGAACGGTCGAGCAAACCCATCCATTCCGCCTCGGCGAGCTTCATCATCCCGGCCTGTGCGGCGAGGCCGGCTTCATAGCGGTCGCTTCGGCCGGCGCGCCAGAAGCGGACCAGCCAGGGCAGCAGCTTCAACAGATAGGCGGGTGGGATGCTGAGCGGGCCGAGCGGGTCGGCGAGCCATTTCGGCAGCTGCCTGATCATGCCCTTGTGGGCGAGCGGCAGCACGTCGGAGAAGGCAAAGGCGGCGGCATTGCCGGAACTGGTCTCCTCGCAGATCCCCGTCCGATCGAAGATCGTGACGTTTCGCCCCGCCTCGGCCAGAAATGCGGCAGCGCAGATGCCGATAATGCCGCCACCAATGATGGCGACATCGAGCGTAGCATTGTCATTCATTGGCATGCGCCGCGCTGCACATCTGCAAACACCCTCGAAGGCACTGGATCAGAATGCCGGCAGTTGCGGCCGCACGGCCAGCGCATCCCTGACGACCTTTTCGACTGCCTTGCGCCGCTCGCCCGACAATGGCTGGCGCGGCATGCGCACGCGGTCGTTGGTGTTGATCGCCAAAACTTCGGCGAGCTTGATGTTCTGCACCAGATAGGTCGAGACGTCGAGGTCGAGCAGCGGCCGGAACCAGCGGTAGATCTTCAACGCCTCCTCGCGGCGGCCCTGTCTCATCAGCTGGTAGATGGCGACGGTCTCGCGCGGGAACGCGGTGACCAAGCCCGCCACCCAGCCGATGGCGCCGACCGACAGCGCCTCAAAGGCGAGATTGTCGACGCCGGTGAACAGGTCGTAGCGGTCGCCGAGGCGGTTGATGATCTCGGTCGAGCGGCGGATGTCGTCCGAGGACTCTTTTATGGCGACGAAGCGCTGGTCCTTGGCCAACTCCTCCATCTGGTCGACGGTGACGTCGACGCGATAGGCAAGCCGGTTGGAGTAGATCATCACCGGCAGGTCGCCGGCCGCGGCGACGGCGCTGAGTGCCGCGACCGTCTCCTCGGCATTGGTATGGTAGATCGGGCTCGGCACCACCATCAAACCGTTGGCGCCTTCCTTGGCGGCGCGGCGTGCGATCGCCGCCGCCTCGCGTGTACCGGCCTCGTTGACCGTCAACAGCACCGGTTTTTTGCCGGCGATCTTCTGGGCGGTCTTCAGCACCGCGATCTTCTCGTCATGCGACAGCATCGGGCCTTCGCCGAGCGACCCGCAGACGATGATGCCGTCACAGCCGGCCTCCATCTGCAGCGCAAAGCAGCGCTCCATCTCGGCATGGTCGAGGCCGTCGTCCTCGGTGAATTTGGTCGTAACGGCGGGGAAGACTCCGGCCCACATATCGATCGCTCCATCTGATATATCAGTCGTATATTTCTTAAGAAGCCGACTGTCAACGTTGAATCTGATATGATATATCAACAATATATCAGGAGAAGCCGCATTGGTATATGACAGCTCGAGCTCCGAGCCGGCAACTGCGAAGGCCTACCGCAGGCTCGAGCACATGATCGTAACTCTCGAGCTGGCGCCGGCGAGCTTCATCACCGAGGGGGCGCTGATCGACAGGCTCGGCCTCGGCCGCACCCCGGTTCGCGAAGCGATCCAGCGGCTGGCTTGGGAGGGGCTGCTTGAGGTCCGGCCGCGCGCCGGCATTGCCATTGCCCCGCTGCACCCCGGCGACTGGCTGCGTGTCCTCGACGCCCGCCGTGGCGTCGAGGTGGTGCTTGCCCGCTCGGCCGCTCGCTTCGTCACCCGCGAGGCCGCCGACCTGTTCCATGACGCCGCCCTTGCCATGCAAAAGGCGGTGATTTCGGAAAATGTGTTTTACTTCATCCAGGCCGACAAGGCGCTTGACGAGGCGCTGGCGCTGGCTGCCGACAACCCGTTCGCCGCGCGCCTGGCGGCGCCCTTGCAAACCCACAGCCGCCGTTTCTGGTTCCGCTACAAGGCCGATACCGGCTTGGCCGAATCCGCCGAGCATCACGTCGCGCTGATCCGCTCGATCCTAGCAGGCGACGAGGAGGCCGCGGCCAAGGACGCCAAGCGCCTGATGGCACTATTGCGCGGCCATGCCGAGGCAGCTGCCACACGCTGAGCCTGTCATTTCGTCATGCGCCCTGGCCGGGCAGGGCCATCACGTTTTCCCAATTGTCGCCGGCCGCGACGATGCAGCTTCTGCCGGCGACATCGGTGACGACGATACTCCAGGTTCCGGTCTCGGCGACAAAGACTTCCATGACCGCCTCATGACCGATCAGCCCCAAAGCAAACTGCCTTTCCTGGAACTTCTCGCTCAAATGGGCGACGAGCTCGCCATGTTCAACGCAGTATTGATATTGCGCGCTTGCGGTGTTCGTACCCACCGCCAATGCGCCAGCAAGAACCAGGGTTTTCACCCATCCCAACAGCGATTTGTGTGCCATAGGCACCTCCTTTGCCATCACGTTCCGGCAAAGGAGGGGTTTGACAGCCTCACTTTGCCGGAGCGATCCAGGCCGGTTCCGACGTCATCATCATCGCGTCGTTCCTTTCTGTGTTCCGGTCTGCCATCGGTGGGAACGATTCCAGATGTTCCCATTATGTTCCAGATATATGGTATCGGCAATGGAAAAGCGCAAGCAGGCGCCCAAGCGGGCGCCTGCAGATCCGTTTTACGGTTCTCGCCGAAAGAATGGGCAGGCTGCGCGGCCATGCGAGGCCGCTGCTACGCGCGAGCGTGGAACCTCATCAGGTGCCTGGCAGCGCCGCTATCGTCATCGCGCTCTCCCAGCCTTCGCCGACTGAAATCACGCAGCTTTGGCCTTTTGTGTCGCTGGCGAGGATGGTCCATGTGCCCTTGTCGGAAACGAAGACTTCAAGCACCACATTCGGATTGACGACGCCGACCGCGCTCGGGTTTTCATGAAACTTCTCGCCGAGCGCCTTGACCATATCGGCGCGTGCCGCACATTGCTCGGCAGCCATTGCCGGGACGGCGGAAAGGGCCATCGCAGCGCAAGCTACAGTCGCCATGAGACGTGTCATCTGACACCTCCTTTGCGCCGGACGATATCCCCGGAGCCGTCACCAGCGCCGTTGGTTGATCTGCCAGCGTCTGCTTCGCGGCAGGACTGCAACCTAAGAAGATTGCTGCCTTCTTGGTTCCATCACATTAGTGTTCATGCCGATGAAGATCGCGACAAAAAAGACCCGGGTCGAGCCCAGGCCTTCTTTTGCTTTCCGCGATCTGGATCAGTTCATCGTCGGGATGATGAACTCGGCGCCATCCTTCACGCCGGCCGGCGCGCCCGAAGCCGAAGGCGAGGACGCGCAGACAGAAACCGTCCGGCTAATTCATCGTCGGGATGACGAATTCGGCGCCATCCTTCAAGCCGGCCCGCGCGCCCGAAGCCGAAGGCGAGGACGCGCAGACAGAAACCGTCCGGCTAATTCATCGTCGGAATGACGAACTCGGCGCCATCCTTCACGCCGGCCCGCGCGCCCGAAGCCGAAGGCGAGGACGCGCAGACAGAAACCGTTCGGCTAATTCATCGTCGGAATGACGAATTCGGCGCCATCCTTCACGCCGGACGGCCAGCGCGACGTCACCGTCTTGGTCTTGGTGTAGAAGCGGAACGCGTCCGGCCCGTGCTGGTTGAGGTCGCCGAAGGAGGACGCCTTCCAGCCGCCAAACGTATAGTAGGCGATCGGCACCGGGATCGGCACGTTGATGCCGACCATGCCGACCTGGACCCGCGAGGCGAAGTCGCGCGCCGCATCGCCGTCGCGGGTGAAGATAGCGACGCCATTGCCCATCTCGTGCTCGTTGGCGAGCCTGATCGCGTTCTCGTAGGTCGGTGCGCGCACCACCGACAGCACCGGCCCGAAGATCTCTTCCTTGTAGATGCGCATGTCGGCGGTCACATTGTCGAACAGGCAGCCGCCCATATAGTAGCCGTTCTCGTAACCCTGCATGGAAAAGCCGCGTCCATCGACGACCAGCTTGGCGCCTTCCTTGACGCCGGTGTCGACATAGGACTTGACCCGCTCCAGCGCCTGCGCCGTGACCAGCGGGCCGAAATCGGCGGAAGAATCCGTCGACGGACCGACCTTCAGGCTCTCGACGCGCGGCACCAGTCTTTCCATCAGCCGGTTGGCGGTGTCGTTGCCGACCGGAACGGCCACCGAGATCGCCATGCAGCGCTCGCCGGCCGAGCCGTAGCCGGCGCCGATCAGCGCGTCGACGGTCTGGTCCATGTCGGCATCCGGCATGATGATCATGTGATTCTTGGCACCGCCGAAGCACTGCACGCGCTTGCCGGCCGCGCAGCCGCGCGAGTAGATGTACTGGGCGATCGGCGTCGAGCCGACGAAACCGATGGCCTTGATGTCGGGATCGTCGAGGATGGCGTCGACCACTTCCTTGTCGCCATTGACGACATTGAGGATGCCCGCCGGCAGGCCGGCCTCGATGAACAGTTCGGCAATGCGCATCGGCACGCCCGGGTCGCGCTCGGACGGCTTGAGGATGAAGGCATTGCCGCAGGCGATGGCCGGCGCGATCTTCCACAGCGGGATCATTGCCGGAAAATTGAACGGCGTGATGCCGGCGACGACGCCGAGCGGCTGGCGCATCGAATAGACGTCGATGCCGGGGCCTGCGCCATCGGTGAACTCGCCCTTCATCATGTGCGGCGCACCGATGCAGACCTCGACCACTTCGAGGCCGCGCTGGATGTCGCCCTTGGCGTCGGCGATGGTCTTGCCGTGTTCGCGCGCCAATATCTCGGCCAGCGCGTCATACTCCTTAGCGATCAGCTCGAGGAACCGCATCAGGACGCGCACGCGCCGCTGCGGGTTGGTCGCCGCCCAGCCGGGCTGTGCCGCCTTGGCGTTTTCGACCGCCGCGCGCAATTCCGCCTGCGAAGCCAGCGCCACCGTGCCGCGCACCGTGCCGTCCATCGGCTGCATGACGTCCTGCTTGCGGCCGCTGGTTCCGGCGACGCGCTTTCCGCCGATGAAATGACCGTATTCGATCATGGTCTCTCTCCCTGGTTCGTGATGAGGCATTGTCCGCCTTTGCGAGAGCAATGGCAACGCGAGCGAAAACGCAACCGTTGTGCAGAAAATAGATAGCAGTGGGTGTCTGTGCATCAAATCGCGCAAATGATAGAGATGTGTGGTGTACGCCATGGGATAGAGAAATTGAGTTTCTTCGCCGTCGAGCGCTGCCATCATCCGGACCATCCCGATGAACTGGGATGATGCCCGCATCTTCCTTGCCGTGGCGCGGGCCGGTCAGATCCTCGGCGCCGCCAGGCGGCTGGAGCTTAATCATGCGACCGTCTCGCGCCGCATCGCCGCCCTCGAGGATGCGCTCAGGACAAAACTGTTTCGCCGGCTTACCACGGGCAGTGAGCTGACGCCGGCGGGCGAGCGTTTCCTCGAGATCGCCGAACGCATGGAGAGCGACATGATCGCCGCGCGCTCGACTGTTTCAGGCGAAGGCGACGACGTCTCGGGCACCGTGCGGATCGGCGCGCCGGACGGTTTTGGCGTCGCCTTCCTGGCCAGGCGCCTCGGCGCGCTGACCGCTCTGCACCGTGAACTCACCATCCAGCTGGTGCCGGTACCACGCTCCTTCTCTTTGTCACGGCGCGAGGCCGACATTGCCATCACCGTCGAGCGGCCGACGGAAGGCCGCCTGGTGGCGGGAAAGCTGGTCGACTACACGCTCGGCCTGTTCGCGTCGCGTGCCTACGCCGACACGCATGGCCTGCCCGGAACCGCCGCCGAGCTAGGGCAGCATACGCTGATCGGCTACGTGCCGGACCTGATCGTCAGTCCCTCGCTCGACTACGCGGCCGAATTCAGCGCCGACTGGCGCACCAGCTTCGCCATTTCCTCCGCGCTCGGCCAGGCCGAAGCGGTGCGTTCCGGCGCCGGCATCGGCATACTGCACACCTTCGTTGCCCGCTCGATGCCGGAGTTGGTGCACCTCGATATCGTCGCACCCATCCGCCGCGCCTACTGGCTGGTCTATCATGAATCGGTCAGGCCGCTGCGCCGCGTCCAGGTCGTCTCGAGCTTCATCACCAAGGCCGTCGAACGGGACAGGGGTTTGTTCGCGTGAAGCCTATCGGCCGGCGGCTGTCTTAAGCTGCGGGGGTCTTACTTGGCGTATCGTCCCGGCCCGAGATCGCCGACGTCGATGTCCGGCACCCGGCTGGAGATGATGTCGGCTAGAACCTTAGCCGAGCCGCAGGCCATGGTCCAACCGAGTGTGCCATGGCCGGTATTGAGATAGAGATTGGAGAAATCGGTGCGGCCGATCAGCGGCGGCCCGTCCGGTGTCATCGGCCGCAGCCCGCACCAGAAGGTCGCCGATCGCATGTCGCCGCTGCCCGGAAACAGGTCGCCGACCGAATGTTCGAGCGTGCGGCGCCGCGATTCGTGCAGCCGCAGGTCGAAGCCGGAAATCTCCGCCGTGCCGCCGACCCGGATACGATCGCCGAGCCGGGTGATCGCTACTTTGTAGCTCTCGTCCATCACGGTCGAGACCGGTGCGGCGGCGGCGTCCTTGATCGGCAGGGTGATCGAATAGCCCTTGACCGGGTAGACCGGGATGGGGCGCTTCAGCATGCGCATGAACCGCGCCGAATAGCTGCCCATCGCCATCACATAGGCATCAGCGACCATCCAGCCCTTGCTGGTGCAGATGTTGGTGATGCGATCGCGCTTCTTGACGACGCGCCGTATCTCCGTGTCGTACTCGAAGGTGACGTCGCGTGCCGCGCAAAGCTCGGCAAGCCTGTCGGTAAACATCTTGCAGTCGCCGGTTTCGTCGCCGGGCAACCGCAGGCCACCGACGAATTTTTCGCGCACGCCAGCCAGCGCGGGTTCGGCCGCAATGCACCCGTCGGGATCGAGGACCTCGTAGGGGACGCCATAGGTCTTCAGCACCTCGACATCGCCGCCAACGCCGTCGAGCTGCTTTTGCGTTCGGAAAAGCTGCAGCGTGCCCTTGGCGCGCTCGTCATAGGCGATGCCGGTCGCCTCGCGCAGCGCCTTCAGCGTGTCGCGACTGTACTCGGCCAGCGGCACCATGCGCGCCTTGTTCAGCGCGTAGCGTTCAGCCGTGCAATTGCGCAGCATCTTGACCAGCCATATCCACATATTCGGATCGAGGGCCGGTCGCACCACCAGTGGGCCGTGCTTCATCAAAAGCCATTTGATGGCCTTCAGCGGAACGCCGGGCCCGGCCCAGGGCGAGGCATAGCCGGGCGAGATCTCGCCGGCATTTGCAAAGCTGGTTTCCAGCGCCGGGCCTTTCTGGCGATCGATCACCGTCACCTGATGACCGGCCTCGGCAAGAAAATAGGCGGTGGTGACCCCGATCACGCCGCCGCCCAGCACGAAGATCTTCATCGTTTGGTTCTCCGCGGCGGCATCTCGTCGGGACTCGAGACCGGGATCATCGCCGCCTTCTGTCTGCCGGATTCTGCGGCCTCAGCCAAGTGCCGATGCTCAGGGAAAAGACATGCGTGAGGACAACAAGCTTGCGTCCTAGCGATTCACATAGCGCCGGTGGAAACGGTGGCCGAGGCTGGTCAAGACCTCGTAGCCGATAGTGCCGGCCTGGCCAGCTACCTGGTCCACCGTCTGCGACGACGGCCCGATCAGTTCAACGAGGTCGCCGGCCTTCAGCTTGCCGGGCTGCAGTGCGGAAATGTCGAGGATGATCGTATCCATCGAAATCCGACCGACGAAGGGCAGCCGCACATTTTCGAACCAGGCAGCGGAAGCGGCGCGACGATGCCAGCCATCGCCGTAGCCGAGCGAAATCGTCGCCGCGGCAAGCGGGGCCTTGGTATGGAAAGTGTGGCCGTAGCCGACACCGGCGCCGGCCTCCAGCATCCGCATCTGGATGACCTTGGCCTGCAATCGCACCACCGGCAGCATCGGATTGTCCTTCGCCGGCGTCGGATTGATGCCATAGAGAGCGGCACCCGGACGAACGAGGTCGTAGTGATAGCGCTGCCCGAGAAAAATGCCCGATGAATTGGCAAGCGAAGCCGACGCTTCCGGCAGCATCCGGCGCAGCCGTTCGAATTCCAGCCGCTGCCGCTCGTTGGCCGGTTGCTCGGGTTCGTCGGCGCAGGCGAGATGGCTCATCACGAAGGTCAGTTCGACACCGTCGAAGGCCTGTGGATCCCGCGCGACTGCCTTCACCTCGGACGGCGTCATGCCGAGCCGCGACATGCCGCTGTCGACCTGGAGGGCGGCCGGCAGCTTACGGCCCACCCGTCCGGCCATTTCGCGCCATGCCGCGAGTTGGCTGGCGCTGTTGAGTACGCTGCAAAGCCCTGCTGCAACCGCTTCCCTTTCCGCACCCGGCGGAATGCCGTTCAGCACATAAATGGCTGGGTCTGAGCCGAGCGCCTTGCGCAGCAAGATGCCGCCGGCCAAATGCGCAACAAAGAAGGTATTACAGCCCTCAGCCATCAGTGCCGCCGCCACCGGTGCCGCGCCAATCCCGTAACCGTCGGCCTTGACCACTCCAGCACAGCTGACGCCGCCCAGCCGCGCCTTCAGCCGCCGGTAATTCTCACGGATGGCGCCGAGATCGATGGTCAGGATTGCCCCCGCCGCCGCTTCGCTGATCGGCTCGCTCGGGGCGCCAGCCTGCCGTGGAGCAACGGCCTGCGGAAGAGATTTGCTGGAGATGTCGTTCATGCCGACCTGTTTTAGCGGAAGGCCAGTGGCTACGCCACCAAATGCCGGAACGCTGCCACCACGTCTTCGTAGACCTTGCGCTTGAACGGCACGATCAGGCCCGGCAATTCCAGCATCGGCCGCCACGCCCACCGGTCGAACTCGGCCTTGTGGCCACCCGGTGGCGGATTGATCGCGATCTCGCTTTCGTCACCGTGGAAGCGGAAGGCAAACCATTTCTGCGTCTGGCCGCGATACCGTCCCTTGAAGGCGACGCCGACCAGATGCGCCGGCAGGTCGTAGTTGATCCAGTGCGGCGCCTCGGCCAGCAGCGACACCGAGCGCATGCCGGTCTCTTCGTAGAGTTCGCGCGCCGCCGCGGGCAGCGGCTCCTCGCCATCGTCGATGCCGCCCTGCGGCATCTGCCAGAGCTGCGTCGTTCCAGCGAATTCGCTGTCCGGCTCGGCAATGCGACGGCCGACCCAGACCAGGTCGTCGCCATTGAGGACCATCACCCCTACGCAGGGCCGGTAGGGCAGTGTCTCGGCGTCAACGAGCTTGTTCTTTGCCATCTCAGCCTTTTTCCGGATCTATGGCCACCGCCGAAATCGGCACGATCTCGATGCCGCGCTTCTTGGCCTCGGTCACCCAGGAAGACACGGTATCCACCGTCAGGTCGAAAGCCGAGCCGATGCCGACGGCAAACCCTTTCGCCCGCGCCGTCGCTTCCAGCCCATCCAGTTTCTTCAATATGGCGCCGCGGTCCTGCACCGCGTCGATCGCCGTATCGCCGCCGACGAACGGCACGCCGTCCTTCAGCGCCAATTCGGGTGCCAGGCTGCGCGCTGAGGAACCGTCATCGACATAGGCGAGGCCACGCTTGCCAAGCTCGGCCATCAATGGCCCCATTGCCGTCGCGTCGGCCGAAAAGCGGGCGCCCATATAGTTCATGACGCCGGTGTAGTTGGTCGTTCGCGACAGCGCCCAGCGTAAATTCTTCAAATTCTCGTCCGGCGTCGCAGCCACGGTCAGCGTGTTGCGGCCGGGATTGACGTTCGGATAGTCGAACGGCTCGAGCGGCACCTGCATGATGACCTCATGGCCGCCCTGCCGCGCCACCTGCATCCAGCGGCCGATGCTGTTGCCTTGCGGCGCGAAGGCCAGCGTCACCTCCGCCGGCAGCTTGGCGATGGCTGCCTGCGTGCCGGTCTGCGACACGGCAAGACCGCCGATGACGAGCGCCACGCGTGCACCGCGTGCGCCGGACCACGGCCGTGCATAGACATCGAACGGGCGCCGGCCGTCGGCGGCGCGGATCGGCAGCGGACCGGTCTCGCTGGCCTCGATCAGTGCCTTGTCGGGAATGTGCGCGATCCTGAGGTTCTGGCCGATCGTCGAAGGGTCGCGGATGACGATGGCCGCCTCGGGTGGACCATCGCCCTCCTCGGTCTGGACATGGATGATCTGCGGACCGCCCGTCTTCGGCCCGCTTATGTTGGCCCCGCTTGCGTTGCTTGGCGCTGCCGTTTCGGGCGTCGCCTTGGCTGGCGCCGCGGCGGTATCCGCCGCCGCCGGCGTCTTCGGCGTCGAGACCGCTACTTCCTGCAGCTTCCGGAACGGCTTGTCGCGCAAGGCGATCGCGCTGGAGACGCCGACCATCGACAGCACGACAAGCGCGGCCGCGACCGCACCGGCGCTGATCCCGCTGCCCGAGCGCGACGGCCGGATCGCCTGTCCGAGAGGTCGTTCTATGTCCTTGCCGATATCAGCCAAGCCCGCACCCCCGGCGTGCATCCCCGAAGTAAAACCTTCTCCGGAGGCGCAAGATCCAAAATGTCGGCGCGTCCCCTTGCTTCACTGGACGCGCAGCATGCCGGCCGCAGCCCCGAATCAAACTGCCGGAGCCTCGCGGCCCCGGCAGCATCGCATCGCTTCGCTCAGGCAGCCAGACCCGTTTGGCCCGGCTTGCCCGCCCTTACTGGTTCAACACGGCCTTTTGCGGATTCGGCGGGAACGCCGGATCGGTCTTCTGGCCGCGCAGCAGCTGCTCGGCATAGATGAGCTGCAAATCGTCCTTCGGCTCCGGCGGCACATAGGCTGCCGAACCCGAACCGGTCGTGCCTTCGTCGGCGCCCTTGATATGGCCCTTGAGGTCGGATTCGCCGCGCGTCAGATCCCTGCCCTGCAGTTCCGCCGGCAGCGGCTGGTCGACCTTGATGTCGGGCGTGATGCCCTTGCCCTGGATCGACTTGCCGGACGGCGTGTAATAGAGCGCCGTCGTCAACCGCAGCGCCCCGTTCTCACCAAGCGGGATGATGGTCTGCACCGAACCCTTGCCGAAAGACTGCGTGCCGACCACCGTGGCGCGGCGCAGATCCTGCAGTGCGCCGGCGACGATTTCCGAGGCACTGGCCGAGCCGCCATTGACGAGCACGATCAGCGGCTTGCCGCCGATGTCGTCGCCGGCCCGCGCGTCGAAGCGGGTGACGTCCTTCGGATCGCGACCGCGCGTCGAGACGATCTCGCCACGGTCGAGGAAGGCATCCGACACGCTCACCGCCTGGTCGAGCAAACCGCCCGGATTGAGGCGCAGGTCGAGCACGTAGCCCTTGAGCTTGTCGTTCGGCACCTGCTTCTTGATGGTGTCGATGGCATTCTCGAGGTCGTCATAGGTCTTTTCGGTAAAGGAGGTGATCTTCATGTAGCCGATGTCGTTTTCGACCCGGAACTTGACCGCCTTGACCTTGATGATGTCGCGCACGACGGTCAGTTCGATCGGCTTGTCGGCGCCCTGGCGCAGGATGGTGAGCTTGATCGGCGTGTTGACCAGCCCGCGCATCTTCTCGACGGCGTCGTTGAGCGTCAGGCCGCGAACCTCCTCGCCGTCGATCTTGGCGATATAGTCGCCGGCGAGCACACCAGCCTTGGCGGCCGGAGTATCGTCGATCGGCGTGATCACCTTGACCAGGTCGTTCTCCATCGTGACCTCGATGCCGAGGCCGCCGAACTCGCCCTTGGTTTGAACGCGCATGTCCTGCGCTTCTTCGGCGTTCATGTAGGAGGAGTGCGGGTCGAGCGAGGACAGCATGCCGTTAATGGCATTTTCAACCAGCGACTTGTCGTCGGGCGGCGTCACATAATTCGCCCGCACCCGTTCGAAGATATCGCCGAAGATCGCCAGTTGCTTATAGGTCTCGGAGCCCGCAGCCTTCGCCGTCGAGCCGGGCGCGCCATAGACCAGGCTCATCGCCGATGCACCCATCAGCGCACCGGCAAACAGAAGCGACAGTTTCCGCATCATTCACGTCCTTCCAGAAAAACGGTCCGCCCACCATGGGGCCGGATCGACGGGTTTTCCATCCTTGCGGAACTCGACATAGAGCTCCGGCGTGGCATTTCCATTCTTCGATGCCGAGGTGCTCGCCACCCGGGCCTCTCCCATCGCGCCGACCGGCTCACCTGCGAGCACCGACTGGCCAGACGCGACGCTGATTCTGCTCATCCCCGCCAGGACGACATGATAGCCGTCACCCGCATTCAGGATCAAGAGTTGACCGTAAGAGCGGAAAGGCCCCGCATAAAGCACATTTCCATCCGCCGGTGCTGTGACGATGGCTCCCGATTGTGTCGCAACCATGTCACCGAGCATCACCGCGCCGTTACCGTCCTCGGCGCCAAAGCGCCGCTTGATCCTGCCGGTGACCGGCAGCGCGATCTGCCCTTGCAGCGCGGAAAACGGCGCGGCAGCGGTGAGCCTGTTGCTCTCCGGCACCGCCAGCGAGGCCAATTCCGTCGACGCCGCAGCCGATGCCGGGCCCTTGTCGGCGTCGGCCGTCTTTTGCTCGGCTGCCTTGGCCGCATCCGCCGCCTTGCGGGCCCTATCGGCCTCGAGCGAGGCGATCAGTTCTTTCAGGCTGCCGGCCTTGGCCGCCAACGTCGCGGACCGCTGCTTTTCGGCGGCCAGCGCGGTTTGCGTATCGGCGGCGAGCTTCTGCTTGGCTTCGAGCAGCATGCCGAGCCGCTTTTTTTCCGCCGCCTGCTCGCCGATCGCTGCCGTCAGCCGCGCCCGCTCGGCCTCGATCGAGGCCGTCACCCGCGACTGCTCCTTGAGGTCGGTCAGCAACATGTCGGTCTGCTGGCGCAGTTCCGGCACCACGGCACCGAGCAGGATGGCGCTGCGCACCGACGACAATGCGTCCTCCGGCTTGACCAGGATCGCCGGCGGCGGGTTGAGCCCCATGCGCTGCAGCGCGCCGAGCACTTCGGCCAGAACGTCGCGTCTGGCGGCCAGTGAGGCGCGGATCTTTTGCTCCTGCGCCTTAAGCCCTTCCAGCTTGCCGCCAATGTCCTCGATGTCCTGGCCGAGCTTCTGCTCGGTCATCGCCGACTGGATCAGCGCCGCGGTGATCGAGGCGTGGTCCTTCTTGACCGCCGCGATGTCGGCGGCGAGCTTGGCCAGCCGCTCGGACGACAGCGTGATCTCTTTCGATACTTTTTCGTATTCGGCGCGGCTCTGGTCCGGGTCGGGCGCCAGGTCGAGCGTGTTCTCAGCCCGCGCGACGCCGAGCGAAAGCGCGATCGTCGCCACGGCGATGCCGTAGCGCACGCGCCAGGAGCCCGTTCGTGATTTCCAGTCTTCAGACATTGAAGCCTAACTCTATGCGCGGCTTCGTTAACGAACCATCAACCATGTTCGAGCCCCGGCCGCCATCCGCAAACCCCATGAGCCCAAACTCTTGATGAGCATTGGGGCAAAAATCCGGGCGGCTGGCATCAATTCGCCGACCGAGCCGACTTCATGGACGATGGTAGGGGTGGCCGGAAAGGATCGTGGCCGCCCGGTAAAGCTGCTCGCCCAGCATTACCCGGACCAGCTGATGCGGCCAGGTCAGCGCGCCGAGCGACACCGTCAGATCAGCCAGGTCGCGCAGCGACTGGTCATGGCCGTCGGCGCCGCCAATGGCGATCACCAGCGCCTTGCGCCCGCCATCGCGCAGCGAGCCTATGCGGCCGGCGAAATCCTCGGAGGAAAGGTTCTTGCCGCGCTCATCCAGCAGCACCAGCGCCGTGCCCGGTTGCAAGTGCGTCTGCAGCTTCTGGCCTTCCTCGCGCCGGCGCTCATTGGCCGTCTGCGCGCGGCCTTCGGCAATCTCGATGATCCCGGCGAATTCGAGGCCTACGGCAGGACCGCTCTTGGCAAAACGCTCGAAATAGCGATCGGCCAACTGCTTCTCGGGGCCGGCTTTCATTCGGCCCACGGCATGAACGGTAATCTTCATCCCTGCCTCGAAGAGCCGCTGATGCATGTCTGACAACGACATGCATCAAGACGAGTACGGCTCAGTGGAGGGTCTCCTCCTCGAGATCGGGCGCCTGCCACATCTTTTCGAGATTGTAGAAGTCGCGGACCTCGGGACGGAAGACATGGACGATGATGTCGCCCGAATCGATCAGGACCCAGTCGGCGCCAGCCAGCCCCTCGACGCGCGCCGTGCCGAGCCCGGCATCCTTGAGCGCCTTGAGGAGGTGATCGGCGACAGCCGAGACATGACGGTGCGATCGGCCCGATGCGACGACCATGTAGTCGCCGAGGCTCGATTTTCCCTGAATGTCGATTGAGACGATGTTTTCGGCCTTGGAGTCTTCCAGACTGTCAAGGACTGTCTTGATGGCGCGGGACACGGCGTCGTTTACGCTGATCCCGGCCGGCGAAGGCACGATGTCGGCCTTCTTCCGAAGTGCTGTTCTCAGTGTATTTCCTTTCGCAGCAAGAACAACCAAATCACCTTCAAAATCAGGTGACACTGCTTAGATAGGCAGAGTTAGGTTGCAGTTTCAAGACACCGCTCGCAAGCAGGCGCCCGGCAGCGGCCGAATATGCGGCTTTCCGAGCGAGAAAATCGGAACCGCCTCGCCCCGCAGCGGTTATCGGCTCATCCACGAACCGGAATCCCGACATGCCGATCGATCCCCAGAACGCCCTCCTCACCGTGCAATCCGGCCTGGCGCAACTCAGCACGCTGATCGTCTCCTACTCGCTTTCGGCGGTCGGCGCCGTCATCCTGCTGGTCATCGGCTACATCGTCGCCGGCCTCGCCGAGCGTTCGATCTATGCCGGCCTCGGCCATATCCATGGCTTCGACGAAACGCTCCGCCATTTCTTCTCGCAGGTCGTCCGATACGCCATCCTCGGGCTGGTCGTGATCATGGTTCTCGGCCAGTTCGGCGTGCAGACCGCTTCGATCATTGCCGCCATCGGTGCCGCCGGCCTGGCCATCGGCTTGGCGCTGCAAGGCACGCTGCAGAACATTGCCGCCGGCATCATGCTGCTGGCGCTGCGGCCGTTCCGCATCGGCGAATATGTCGAGGTCGGCGCCATATCCGGCACCGTCGAGGAGATCGGCCTGTTCGCTACAACGCTGCGGACGGTCGAAGGCGTCTACGTGCTTGCACCCAACTCGACCCTATGGAACCAGCCGGTCCGCAACTTCACCCGCAACGGTGTGCGTCGCGGCGACATCACGCTCGGCATCGGCTCGTGGAACGACATCGACTTCGCGCAAAAGACCATGCTTGGCGTTGCCGCCGCCGACCGGCGTGTCAGGCGGCAGCCTGCGCCGATCGCCTTTGTCGCGACCGTCGGCGACAGCACCGTCGCCATCACCTTGCGCTACTGGACGGCGGCTGCCGACTTCTTCGCCACGCAGATCGACCTCACCAAGAGTGTCAAGCAGGCGTTCGATGCCGAGGGCCTTTCGGTCCCGGCGCCGGCACCGAAAGCGCCGCAGGCGGATGCCTCAGCCACACGGCAATAGAGCATTTGAAGCCAGCTGGAGGGTGTTCAAATTTCTTCGCGCCCGCGTTGACCTTCGGGCGCGAAGGCGAGATCGACGGGCAACGGCGCCTGCGCCGTCATCGGCGCGAAACTGCCGGTCTCGGTGGCAGGCACGGGCCGCACCATGACGACTCGCCAAAGAACGAACAGGCAGTACGCGGCGGCAATGACGATTGCCACATAGATGAAGGCCTGCGTGCCATAGACGGCGGAAAGCCCGGTCACGATGCCGGGGACGACGAAGCCGGACAGCGACCAGGCGAACAAAAGCGAGCTCGACAGCGCCACCATGTCGTCCTTGCCGGCGCGATCGCCGGCATGGGCGCTGGCCAGAGAGTAGATCGATTCCGAGGCGCCGTCCCAGACCACGTAGATGACGAGCAGCGCCACCAGCGCGCCGCCATCGAAACCGAGGGCAAACAGGCCCGCCGCGGCGGCAAGCGCCGACGCCGCGATCAGCACGAAGCGCCGGTCGGTGCGGTCGGAAATCCAGCCGAGCGGGATCTGCAGGATCAGCGTGCCGACCGGCATTGCCGAAAGCAGCAAGGCGACGTCGGCCTGGCTGTAGCCCTTGGCCGTGGCATGGATCGGCGCAAAGCCCGAGATCGTCATCGACAGGCCGCCGACGGCAAGCATGCCGGCAACGCCGACCGGCGAGATCCGCCAGGCGCGGCCGAGCGCCACGGACGCCGCTTGCGGCGCCGGCGGCTGCGCAAGCCGCGTCAACCCGACGGGAAGGATCGACAGCGCGGTGAAGGCAATGCCGATCAGCGGCGCGTCGGCCGCGCGGATATCGATCAACGCCAGCGTCGAATAGCCGACGCCGAGTCCGGCGACATAGGCAACGTAGAAGATAGCCATGACCCGGCCACGGATGGCGTTGGCGACGACATCGTTCAGCCAGCTCTGCGCGACGATGAACAGGCCGCAAATGGCAAAGCCGTAGAGCGCCCGTGCAGCGATCCACGGCAAGGGATGCGGCCCGGCGCCGACCGCGGCGTTGGACAGCACGATGAGTGCCGACAGCACCATGAACACGCGGGCATGGCCGACACGCCGCACCAGCGGCCCCGTCAGGCTGCAGCCGGCGAGGCCGCCAGCCGAAAGGCCGGTGACGATCAGCCCCGCCCAAGTCGGATCGAAGCCTGCGGCGCCGAGCCGGACTGGGATATAGGCGAACATGAGCCCATTGCCGACGGCGATCAGCGCCATCGACAAGAGGATACTGGCAATGGCGATCGACGGGGCCGGCTGCCCTAGACCGTTCTTGTCCTGGTCGCGCTCGAGAATCGTCATGACCGAGGATCGCCCATCAAGCACGTCAAGGCAGCGGCAAAAGCGACATCAGCGGGCTTGCCTTCCGTGTTGGCTCAGCCCCTTGCCACCTTGCGGATCGCGCTCGACGACAGCGACGAACGCGGGCCGTGGATGAAGGTCCAGGCCGGCGCGTCCATGCGAGCGAGCCGCGGTGCGTCGCCCTCGTCGACGCGGGCATAGTCGAACGTCTTGGCGACCACCGACGACAGGAACGACAGCGTCGCGCCTGGCCGGTCGACGACCGCGATCGGGAACGTCATGACGATGCGGCGCCAGCGCTGCCAGCGGTGGAAGTCGCGAAGCGAGTCGGCGCCCATGATCCAGACGAAATCGACGCCCGGATTACGCGCCTTGACCAGCGCCAGCGTATCGGCGGTGAAGCGGACGCGGTGGGCCGCCTCGAAGGCGGTGACCTTGATCTTCGGGTTCTTGGCGATCTTTTCGGATAGCTGCAGCCGCTCGGCCAGCGGTGCCAGGTCACCGGCATTCTTGAGCGGGTTGCCGGGCGTTACCATCCACCACAGCTGATCGAGCGCAAGGCGTCTGAGCGCGATCTCGGCGACCAGCGCATGGCCGGCGTGCGGCGGGTTGAACGAACCGCCGAACAGCCCGACCGCCACGCCTTTCCCGGCATGCGGCATCTTGAGGTAGCGCGGAGGGACGGGATGCTCGGAAGGGGATAGCATCGTGCTAAGCACCCCCCTTGCGGAGGAGATGTCCGGCAGGACAGAGGGGGGTGGCTGGGCGCAAACTTCAAGCCCTAGCGGCGAAAAAGGTCAAGGCCTCACCTGTCCCGACCCGCGTACGCGGTATTTGAACGACGTCAGTTGCTCGACGCCGACCGGCCCGCGCGCATGCATCTTGCCGGTGGCAATGCCGATTTCGGCGCCCATACCGAACTCGCCGCCATCGGCAAACTGGGTCGAGGCATTGTGCAGAAGGATCGCCGAATCGATCTCGTTGAAGAACCGTTCGACGGCCTTTGCATCCTCGGCGATGATCGCCTCGGTGTGATGCGAGGAGAACGTCTCGATATGCTCGATCGCGCCGCCAATGCCGTCGACCAGCTTCACCGCAATGATGGCGTCGAGATATTCGGTCACCCAATCTGCATCGGTCGCGGGCTGGGCGTCGGAATAAAGCTTCAGCACCTCGGCATCGGCATGGATCTCGCAGCCTGCCGCCTGTAGGGCCCCGAGGATCGGCACCAGGTGCGTGCCGGCGACGGCACGGTCGACCAGCAGGGTCTCGGCAGCACCGCACACCCCGGTGCGCCGCATCTTGGCATTGACCGCGATCTTGACCGCCATCTCGAGATCGGCCGATCCGTCGATATAGAGATGACAGATGCCCTCGAGATGCGCGAAGACCGGCACCCGTGCCTCGTTCTGCACACGCTCGACCAGGCTGCGGCCGCCGCGCGGAATGATGACCTCGAGATTGCCGGAAAGCCCTTTCAGCATTTCGCCGACGGCGGCGCGATCGGTGGTCGGCACCAGCTGGATGGCATCCTCCGGCAGCCCGGCTGTCTTCAGCCCCTCGACCAGGCAGGCATGGATCGCGGCGGAAGAATTCGCCGAATCCGAGCCGCCGCGCAGGATCACCGGATTGCCCGCCTTGAGGCAGAGCGCGCCGGCATCGGCGGTCACGTTCGGCCGACTCTCATAGATGACGCCGACAACGCCAAGTGGCGTGCGCACCCGTTCGATATGCAACCCGTTCGGCCGCTCCCAGGCGGCAATGACATCGCCGACCGGATCGCGCAACCCGGCGATTTCATTTATACCGTCTGCCATGGCGCGGATGCGGGCGGGATCGAGCTTCAGCCGATCCATCGACGCTGCCGATAGGCCAGCCTCCTTGCCATTTTTGATGTCGATGGCATTGGCGTCGAGGATATCCTGCTCATATCGAAGGATCGCCTGAGCCATGCCGACCAGCGCCGCGTGCTTGCGCTCGGCCGCTGCGATAGCCAGCGGTCGGGCCGCGGCACGCGCGCGGCGGCCGATATCGGCCATCAGCGCCACGGTATCGTCCCGGGATTTTTCATGCAGCGTCAGCATGGCTCATCCTCCGCTATTCAACCTGATCACCGACTAGTTGCTCGCCGCCGGCATGGCTCACCACAAGGTCGTCGCGGTGGATCATGGCCGAACGCGCCTCGTAGCCGAGCACGGTTTCGATCTCGGTCGTCTTCAGGCCAGCGATCCTTACGGCATCGGCGGCATCATAGGCAACCAGCCCGCGCGCTATCTCGCGGCCCTCGGGCGACAGGATCGCCACCGTATCGCCACGCGCAAAATTGCCGCTGACCAATTTGACGCCGGCCGGCAGCAGCGACTTGCCGGAGAGCAGCGCGCCGATGGCGCCGGCATCGACGGTCAGCCGTCCTGCAGGTTCGAGCTGCCCGGCGATCCAGGTCTTGTAGCCCTTGACCGGATTGGCGCTCGGCCGGAAGAAGGTGGCGCGCTCGCCGCGCTCGATTGCCAGCAGCGGCGACAGCCGCGTGCCCGATGTGATGATCATGGCGGTGCCGGCGGCGGTGGCGATCTTGCCGGCATCGAGCTTGGTGCGCATGCCGCCGCGCGACAATTCCGAAGCGGCAGCACCCGCCATTGCCTCGATGTCGGGAGTGATGCGGTCAACGACCGGAATGAACCGAGCTTGCGGGTCACGCGCAGGCGGTGCCGTGTAGAGCCCGTCAATGTCGGAAAGCAGCACCAAAAGGTCGGCGCCCATCATAGTGGCGACGCGCGCCGCCAGCCGGTCGTTGTCGCCATAGCGGATTTCCGATGTCGCCATCGTGTCGTTCTCGTTGATGACCGGTACTGCCGTCATCTTGAGCAGCGTCGAGATCGTCGCCCGCGCATTGAGGTAGCGGCGGCGCTCTTCGGTGTCGCCGAGCGTCAGCAGGATCTGGCCCGATTTCAAGCCATTCTTGCCGAGCGCATCCGACCAGGCGCCGGCCAAGGCGATCTGCCCGACGGCGGCAGCGGCCTGGCTCTCCTCGAGCTTCAGCGCTCGCTTGCCGAGCCCGAGGATGGTGCGGCCGAGCGCAATCGCCCCGGAAGACACGACGAGAATTTCGGCGCCGCCATTGGCCAGCACAGCGATGTCGTCGGCAAGCGAGGCCAGCCAGTCGCGCTTCAGGCCCGTCGTGCGGTCGACAAGCAGTGCCGAGCCGATCTTGACGGCAATGCGCCGATAATTTTTCAGCGATTGCGCGGCCATGGCTATGTGTTCCAGCGCGTCTCGACCGGCGCAGCGACAGCTTCGCGGGCCTCCGCCACCACAGCCATCAGCGCGCGCAACACCGCCTCGACGCCTTCGCCGGTGACAGCAGAAAGCAGCATCGGCGCGCGGCCGGCGGCACGTTTCAGCGAGGCGGTCTTTTTCTTGCGTGCGTCGGCATCGAGTATGTCGACCTGGGAAAGCGCGACGATTTCGACCTTGTCGGTCAGCCCGTTGCCGTAGGCGTCGAGTTCGGCGCGCACGGTCTTGTAGGCCTGGGCCGGATTTTCTTCCTGTGCCGAGACAAGATGCAGAAGGACGCGCGTGCGTTCGACATGGCCCAGGAAGCGGTCGCCGATGCCGACCCCTTCATGCGCGCCTTCGATCAGGCCGGGAATGTCGGCGATGACGAATTCGCGCCCGTCGATGCGGGCCACGCCAAGGCCCGGATGCAGGGTGGTGAAGGGATAGTCGGCGATCTTCGGCTTCGCCGCGGTGACCGCCGCCAGGAAGGTCGACTTGCCGGCGTTGGGCAGCCCGACAAGGCCGGCATCGGCGATCAGCTTCAGCCTGAGCCAGATGTTGAGCTCTTCGCCTGGCAGACCGGGATTGGCGCGGCGCGGCGCCTGGTTGGTCGAGGTCTTGAAGTGCTGGTTGCCGAAACCGCCATTGCCGCCCTTGGCCAACAGAAAGCGCTGGCCGACGACCGTCAGATCGCAGATCAGCGTCTCATTGTCCTCGGCAAACACCTGTGTTCCGGCCGGCACTTTCAGCGTTACGTCGGCACCCTTGGCGCCGGTCATGTTGCGGCCCATACCGTGCGTCCCGGTCTTGGCTTTGAAATGCTGCTGATAGCGATAGTCGATCAGCGTGTTTAGTCCGTCGACCGCCTCCACCCAGACATCGCCGCCGCGGCCACCGTCGCCGCCGTCCGGACCGCCGAACTCGATGAACTTTTCGCGCCGGAACGACACCGAACCGGCGCCGCCGTCGCCGGAGCGGATGTAGACCTTGGCTTGATCGAGAAATTTCATCGGATTGTATGGTTTCTGTTATTGGCTTTGCGGGATTGCTCTAAACCAAGGCGGGTCGAAGGGCGAGGGCCGTTTTTATTACTGTAACGTCGCGCGTATCTGGACGCGTAGCCTTTGGTTGACCCTTGCCGAAAATCGATCTTCGGCTTTCCAAGCGCGAGATGTCGGATTGAAGCTGGTAACTTACAATATCCACTACGGCGTCGGTCTCGACGGCCGGTACGATGTCGGCCGTATCGCCGATGCCGTGCGCGGCGCCGACGTGATCGCGCTGCAGGAGGTCTCCCGCGCCAACCCGAAGAATGGCGGCCGCGACATGGTGGCCGAACTCGGCGAGGCGCTGCCCGACTATTTTGCCGTTTACGGCAGCAATTTCGAAGCCGACGCTGGCTCGCGCTTGGAAAACGGCCGCGCCATCACGACCACCTTCCAGCTCGGCAACATGGTGCTGTCGAGGACGCCGATCCATCTGTCGCGCAATCTCCTTTTGCCGCGCAGCCGCAGTTTCGAAGCAATGAACTTCCAGCGCGGCGCGCTGGAGGCGCCGATTGAAACGACGCTTGGTCCAATCCGCTTCTATTCCACCCATCTCGACCACCGCAGCCCGGTTGAACGCCTGAGCCAAATCCGCTTTCTGCGCGAACGCCTATTAAACTACCCGCTCGAGGGCGGCGGGCTCTCCGGCGTCGCCGAGATCGGCTTGCCGGACCTGCCTTGTCCTGAAGCCTTCGTCGTCATGGGCGACTTCAACATGCTCGCCGGATCGCCGGAGCACGTCGAACTCGCCGGCCAACCCGACCATGAATTCGGCATGCCGGTGACCGCCGACCTCGCCGTCGATGCCGCCGCGCGCCTCGGCGCTGCCGGCGCCGATCTCGTCACCTGGGTCGACCCCAAGCGGCCGGGCGATACCAGCCGCTACAAGCGCATCGACTACATCTTCACCAGCGCTTCGCTTGCCAAATCGCTGAGGCGCCTGTGGGTCGACCGGCAAGCGGCCGGTTCGGACCACTTGCCGGTCTGGGTCGAGATGGCGTGATGTCAACGTTGGTCCGCAATCTTTCGCGCCGAGGTGTGTCGAGATTCAGGTCAGGCCGTGCCGAGAGTGGTGGCTTCCGAGAACCGGAGCGGAGCGTACTTAAAGTACGTGAGCACCGGAAGCGCAGGAAGCCGCCATTCGCAGGCCGGCATCACCTGAATATCGACATGCCTCAAAAATGCACCCAGTTCCGCAGGCTGGTCCAGGTTTTTCGATCGAGGCGATAGCGCTCGACCGGCACCTGGCCGGCAACGATCGAATTCAGCATGCCCTGGCCGGCATACTGGAAGCCGCATTTATGGATGACACGGCGCGAGGCCGGATTGATAACCCGCGTCGAGGCGTGCAGCACCTGGATCGTGGTTCTCTGGAAGGCAAGGTCGACCAGTGCGTGCGCTGCCTCCGTCGCGTAGCCGCGTTTCCAGTACGGCTCGCCGATCCAGTAGCCGAGCTCCAGCCCGCGATCCGTTGTGTTGAGTCCGGCACAGCCGACGAAGGTCTCGGTGCCGGCCAGCGTCAACGCATAGGCGATTCCAGCCCGGCGCGATGCCGTCATAGCCAGGAAAGCGCGTGCCTCCGCCTCGCCATAGGGATGCGGCATGCGAGCCAGCATTTCCGCGACATGGCGGTTGTCGGCGAGCGCCACCAATTGCTCGATGTCGCTTTCACGCGGGGCACGCATGACCAGCCGCTCGGTCGCGAGCACCGGGCAATCTATCGTGTAACTTTCGTCGTCTGAGTCTTCCGCTTCGGCAACCATGTCAGTCCTCCAGGCAAGAAAAAAGGGAGATGGAAACCCATCTCCCCTGATCCTTTTCCTGGCTTGGCCAGACACCGGTCCCGAGATGGGTGCCGGTGTTCTCGTGCGGAACCGGCTACTCCGCTGCCTTCGTCATCGGGTTCACCGATACGTAGGTTCGGCCATTGGCTTTTTTGTTGAAGGTGACTGCGCCAGCTTCGAGCGCAAACAGCGTGTGGTCCGTGCCAATGCCGACATTGGTGCCGGGATGCCACGTCGTGCCACGCTGACGAATGATGATGTTGCCCGGAATCACGGCTTCGCCGCCGAACTTCTTCACGCCGAGCCGCTTGGAATGGGAGTCGCGACCATTGCGCGACGATCCGCCAGCTTTCTTGTGTGCCATCTAACTACTCCGATGCGCCGTGAGACGCCTAAACGATCTTATGAACGCGTTCGCGTTCCGTTTCAAGTCCGATCCGGCGACGATTGCGCCGGGTCGTTCTACTTTTTCGCCAATCCCTTGGCCTGCTCGCGCCAGTCCTTGATCTGGTCGGCGCTGAACGGCATGTGCTCGTCGATCTTGGCGACATCCTTGTCGGACAGTTTGGCGATCTGTGCGAAGGTCGTGATGCCCTGTTCGTTGAGCTGGCCGGCTGCAACCGGGCCGATGCCCTTGATCAAGGTCAGATCGTCCGGTTCGCCCTTCGGTGCCTTGAACAGCGGAGCGGCGGTTTCGGTTGCCTTGGCCTCGGTTTCCTTCGGCGCAGCCTCTGCGTTGGCTTCCTTCTTGGGAGCAGCCTTTACCTCAGTCTTGGCGGCGGCCTTCTTCACCGGCTTGGCGCCATCCAGCAGGATCTCGGCGATCCTGACGGTGGTCAAAAGCTGACGATGGCCGATCTTGCGGCGCGAATTCTGCCGGCGGCGCTTCTTGAAGGCGATGACCGTGCGGTTCTTGCCCTGTTCGACGACTTCGGCGGTGACCAAGGCGCCGTCGACGAACGGCGCACCGAACGTGACGTTCTCGCCCTCGCCATGCGCGAGCACCTGGCCGATCTCGACGATATCGCCGACATTGGCTTCGAGTTTTTCGATCTTCAGGAGATCGTTGGCGGCAACGCGATACTGCTTGCCGCCCGTTTTGATGACTGCGAACATTTTTTGCCTTTCGCTGTTCGGTCGGCCTTGATGAACCGCCTTAGGCGGTTCGGCCGTCTTTTTGTCAGTCTGCGGGTTCAAAAAACAAGCGGCGCGGAAGATCCCTCCACGCCGATTGCGCGCTGTCCCTAACCGAAGGTTCGGCTTGAGTCAAGGCAAGCGCCGCGGGCAAGCTGCAAACGGGTTGAGCCCAGTCCTTGCAAATATCGAGCAGCGGCTGCCGGAGGCTCGAAGGAAGCAGAGACAGAAGCCGCGGCGACGGGGCAGATTGGCCCTTGTAACCTGCCTGTCCAGCCGTTATCTAGTGCGCCGCGCCGGCAACGGCGGACCATGACCGCGGAGAGGTGGCAGAGTGGTCGAATGCACCGCACTCGAAATGCGGCATGGGTGCAAGCCCATCGGGGGTTCGAATCCCTCCCTCTCCGCCATTTGGGCCCTATTCGTACTGTTTGAGAAAGTCGCTCTTCAACTGATTGGAGAGGTCCGCCAAGCGCACTGCTGCCCTCGCCTCATCCACCTCGAAAGCTTTCCCGATCTCATCCAATGCACTTTTGAAAATGTCCTCCCTGAGTCTGCTGGATAGCCTAACGCCAAGGAGCGTTGGGAAAACGGTTTCGTAGCTTTGCCGCACTTTCTCTGCCGAAGGCGACAGCGCTATGAAGTGGAGTAGGAATTCGGGCCGCATCATAAAGCGACTCTTCTTCTCCACCACCTGAAGACCAGTGGCTCTTCTCACGGATGCATCTTGGGTCAACCACCAGGTCTTAAATCCGAAGGGATTCGAGTAGTTTCGCTCACCGCCCGCCTGACGACGAGCATATACCCGTAGAACGTGCATAGCGTCGTTCTCAGCTAGCCGCTCTTCTTTATCTCTAAGATTCTTCTTTTTTCTCTCTCCAAGTATACGCCTGGTCAAAGCCTTAAGCTCGTCTGGATCGACTCCGGACAACATCTCGCTGTCAGGTTCATAGATAAAGCCAAATCGCCGGATTAAATACTCTCGAATCTGTTCGCGCCCCTTCTCACTGTGAAGTGACTTAAATTCGCAAAAATTTCCAATATATGAACGCCATCCGGCAGGCGATCGAACACCGTCCTGAGGACTTAGCTTGGCATAGTAATACGAGCGGATGAGAATGCGGTCAATGTTTCTCGCTAAGTCCAAATCCACATATGGCTCAACCTCCATTAGTGATTCTGATACTCGGCACTAGTGGCCTTCAAATGCGTCCAAACCTCCTCGACGCAACGTTCCGTCAATATCAACTTCGAACCCGCCTCTCGCAGTATCTCTAACGTCCCAATCGTTGATTGGTCTTTCTTCTGAAGATAGTATTCGGAAAGTGATCTAACTATAATATCTGTTCCTACATATAAAACTAGGTCAGCGCTCATTCCTCTAAAATATTCAACTACTTTTGCATCGTTTCTGAGCAAGAACATGAGGATGTAAGTTCGACTCATTTTTCCAAGATAGACCCGCTCCTCCTCCGAGCTATCATATATTGTTAGGCGAAGAGCAGAAAAGGCCAACTCACCAACTCGGATTGCCTTGGCTCCGAAAAGACCTTGATCGTGAAGCGCCTTGCCTAAATTGTCGCTGATGGTTGGTGGCGTAAAATTATCTGGTTCATCGCCGTTGAGAAAATAGGCCATCTCCAGGCCTTGAGTTTCGTAAGTTATTTCAAGCGCCCTATGACATGCTCGTACGGCTTGCGAGACCAGCTCGGGTTCATCGTCAGATCTAAGCAAAGGCTCAATACGGGACCGGAAAACGTCCGAGACGCTCGTCCGCAAGTACTCATCTTCGGCATTCTCTTGCTCAACAATTTGCCGAGCTTCAAAGGGAAGGCAGTAATGACCCTCCTTGTTGTATGAGCGAATTTCACGCCCGCTTGTATTATCTTTTGCGGCCAACCTTTCTAGGCGACTATCGAGCACGCCCCGCATAACATCGACGGCTGTTGGCAACGCGCCCTCAATCTTTCTGAGGATGTCGTCACGTGTCATAAACGTACCCTTATCCGGGTCTGTCCCCTCTAAGGACCATAGAATCAGACTGTCGGTGACCCCCTCCAACATCTCCGTATTGCCGCGCCGCCGTTCAAGCTCTTGACCCAGAAAGACGCAAAGCGATCGGGACGCAACGCGTGGAACGTCACCAATCGTTTCTGCGGAGCCTATGTTTCTTAGGTACTCAAGATAGTGCGACAGATATGACCTGAACGCCTGTATAGTTTGGATGGAATCGTTGATATGTGCAGCTATGTATTTCGCATCGCGAATGCGAACTTGTATTCCGAATTCATCACCTAGAAGCTCTTCCTCAGCATCCACGCGTGGAACTACGACGCTGGTCATATATATTAAAGAGCTGATTTCCCTGCCAAACTCTTTTATCCGGCGGATTGTTCCTCGTATTTTTGCTCTTGTTTCTGGTGTGATCGAGGCCTGCATAAATCGACCGGGACGTTCTTCCGAAAAGAGCGACTCAACATCGAAACCTCCGCCCCTCCATCATGAGTGCCGCCGAGGGGGACAAAAGAACTCCCTTGCGTGGCGCTGTAGAACGCCTGCGCAAACTGTTCGAAATCATTTGGTTTCACATGCTCAAGCGCTAGCTCAACCGCCTTGAAATCAATTGTTTGCGTCGCCATTTCGTCCCCACCCCGGCAATATGCTCGCCTGCCCAGGCGACGGCGCAGGTTGGCAGACAGAAGCTAAGCGGGCAAGCTCAACGCCTGCACAAGCCCTCTTCGCCTTCACTTACCAACGCCACGGGCGATCTGTCGGTGCCCATTTCCACGAAGAGCACTGCCTGCAGTGGAGACGGACGGAGTGGCGGTATTGGGACGGATGACCCCTCCGAGGACCATCAGCAAGGCCGCCTGTCGCCGATGCCTATGCAGCTTTCCGCCGCAATTGGCTCACACTTAGCCACACCGCCGAAACCAGGAAGTAGAGGGCGCCTACTGCGGCATACCCGGCCACGTTGCTGATGGATGGCGGCATCGGCATCCGCGCCTGCAGGATGAAAAACGTGCCTGCCAGCGCTGATTGCCCTCCGCTCAGGATCATCGCCCACTGTGCACCATAGCTCTTCCAACGGCGGACTGCGGTGCCGAGTTGAAGCAGGCCGGACAGGATCGCCCATAGGCCGAACACCCCGAGCACCCAATTCATGCTCATCTTCAGCGCAACAACGACCGCGAGCGTTGTCGCCACACTGACCACGACGTTGATGGTCTGCGTGCGATTCTGTCCCAATCCTCCGCTGCGCGATGCGTCGACAAAATTGGCCAGGGCATCCCATGCAGGATAAGCCACGAGTAACACCGCCGCGATCTCCCCGGAATTCTGTCCCACCGTAAAGGCAGCCGCCACCCAGGCAGCCGAGAACGCCGTCCGAGCGAAGAAATAGAGCTTGAGCCATTGTTCCTGGCTGGCACGGGAAAGATCGCGATTGTGAACCGTCATTGGATGTCCTTTCGACTAGTAGGTAGAGAGTCTTGACGAACGTCGCGGAGCCGTTACGGCTATGGTTGGTTGAGATCTTAGTGTCGTATGTGGAGGGAACGCGGAGCGAGCCGCTCCAGGAGCGGGCCTGTTATGACGCCGAATATCGTCGGGTCGCCATAGGCCCGTGCCGAAAGCATCGCGCCGTGGACAGTCGCCATGAACGCTTCAGCCTCGGCGCGAGGGGTACTCATCAGTTGAAATTGGCCGCGCCGCGCGCCGCGCTCCAGCACGGATGTAAGCCAAGCCGACAGGGAGCGGAAATGCGCCCGGACCTCAAGGCGGACTTCCTCGGGCAGAACGGGGAGCTCGCTTGCCAACAGCGCGCAGATACAAAACGGGGCGCTGGCGTCCGCAATGCAGGCTTCCCAATACCCGGCATAGATCCGCAACTGTTCGAGCGGATCGGATTCGTGAAGTTCGACATTTGCCATCCCCGCTTCAGCTTCTTCCCGATACCGCGCAACCAGCGTCCGAACCAGATCGACTTTGCTTGGGAAATGGTGATGGATGCTCGCCTTACGGATCCCGACCACAACAGCGATGTCGGCATAACTGAAACCGTTGTAGCCGCCAGCGACGATCAGAGAACGCGCACAAGCCAGGATGTCGTCAGAGGTGGTAGACAAGTTGCTCATGCCCATACCTACCTTCTGGTAGGATGGCCGTCAAGCCTACTTGCAAAGCGAGTAGCGTGAAATTGGGTGGCTTTGGCGTAGACGTCATTCGATCTTCGTTGATCTCGGCTCGCCATAAATTCAGAAAGCGCCGGGTGTTTGTCGATCGAGGTAGCCATCCCACTTCGGGGAGGAGGGCAACGCCCTCCGGTCGACCGGATCATTGCGATCGCCGGGCGGCACTAGGCGTTTGCACCGACTGCGCTATCTCCCCATCGTTAGCCTTGTTCTATCGCTGGTTGAAGACTGGGAGGTTTCCATGGATCGGCGACTATTTTTGACAGGAATGTTTGGCATTGCCGGGGCCGCGGCCCTTGCAAGCACAGTTCGGCCAATCAACGCAGTGGCCGGCGTTCCGACTGCCAGAAGCGGCATTCTCGATGAACTCGAGGCGCCGGATGTCGAAACCTTCGACGACGACGAAACTCAAGCCGAGTTGCAACCAGTCTATCATCGCCGGTGGCACCGGCCGCGTCGGCGCCGCCGGCGTGCTTGGAGAAGGGTCTGTCGCGTTTACTGGCGAAATGGCTATCGGCGCAGGCGGTGCTTCCGCAGGCGCGTGTGGGTCTGGTTTCCATTCTAGCAACTGGCCGGCTTGAACCCTGGCCATTGCGGCCGGGGTTTTCGCCTCAGGCGGCCGTTAGCGCCCTTGGAGAGTTGTCTAAGGGCGCCCGAGGAGGCTGACGGTGTTTGCAGGTTTCAGAGCCACCAGCTTGGAACTGGACGATACGACCATTTTCGCAAGGGTCGGTGGCACCGGTCCGCCGCTGCTGCTTCTTCACGGTTTTCCAGAAACGCATCTGATGTGGAGGGATATCGCCGCAGCCTTGGCGCCCCGCTTCACGGTGGTCGCCGCCGACCTTCGAGGCTATGGGCAAAGCGGATGCCCGGTTTCCTCTGCCGATCATAGCCCATACGCCAAGCGCGCCATGGCCGGCGACATGGTTCAGGCCATGAAGCAGTTGGGGTTTCAGCGGTTCATAGTTGCCGGACATGATCGCGGCGGGCGGGTTGCCTATCGCCTGGCGCTCGACCATCCCGACAAAGTGCTCAAAATCGCCGTCCTCGACATCATCCCCACCGCCGCAACATGGGATCGGGCGGATGCCAGACTGGCGCTCGGCTTCTGGCCCTGGAGCCTTCTTGCCCAGCCGGAGCCCCTGCCGGAGCGTCTGATAGGCGCGGCTCCCGATGCCGTCGTCGACGATGCAATAACGCAGTGGGGATCGTCGGCGAAAATGGTCTCCAAAGAGGTCAGGAACGCCTATGTTGATGCGCTTCGCGATCCCGCGCATATTCACGCCATCTGCGAAGAGTATCGCGCCGCTGCGACGATCGATCGTGAACATGACGCGCTGGACCAGGTAAACGGTCGTCGCATCGAGTGTCCGCTACTGGCGCTATGGAGTGGCGAAGGCGCCCTGGAGAACTGGTATGCGCAAGAAGGCGGGCCGCTGGCCATCTGGAGGAAATGGGCCGACAGAGTGGAAGGACGCGCTGTCCAAGGCGGGCACTTTTTCCCAGAAGAGCACCCCGAAAAGATCGCAGCGGTTCTCTCGGAATTCTTCGAGGACAAACAGGACGGTCAGCACAGAGTATCGTAGAGGTCACATGCTTCAGTTACGCCGAACCTCGGGAGTGCTTCGCGGCCTGAGATCGAGAACCCTCCGAAATTCGCTCGGCCGGCGTCAACGTGCTTGAAAAGAAAATGAAGGCGATCTCCACAGCCGCGCCTCTGATATGCAGCCTGATGTTTGTCGGAAGTTGCGCATCGCCTTTGCCTGCATCCTTCGATGCTGCGAAATACGACAAGATGAGTTGCGTCGAGCTCAACGTGGCGATGGGCGCTGTCGCCGACGAAATGTCGGCGACAGCCACCGCTCGTGGCAAAGTCGTCCACACCAACATTCCGGGCTGGCTGTTGGGAGGGCAGCGTGTCGCCTCGACCGTGGCTGCCCGCCAGAGTGCGAAGATCGAGCGCTTGCGGCAGCAGGAGGCTGCGATTGCGGCGGCGAGGCGAAGCAGGTGCTGATTACGTCACTGAAGTGGGTCTTCAGCCCGCCACACCAGATTGATGCGCAGCGATCGCGCCGAGGAATATCTCGCCGAAATCCTTGAGCTTGGCGGCGCCGACGCCGTTGACCGCGGCGAAGGCGTCCAGATCGCGCGGGCAGCGTTCGGCCATATCGATCAGTGTACGATCCGAAAAGATCACGAAGGCCGGCACCTGGCGTTCCCGGGCAAGACGCAGCCGTACAGCCTTGAGCGCGGCCAGCAGCACCGAATCCAGACCTTCCGTGCCTGCTGCGGTATCCTGTGCGGTCCGTATCTTGCCTCGCGATGACTGGCGCGCGTCCACGCGATACCGGAACGAGGCCTCGCCCCGAGCCAGCGCACAGCCCTTCTCGGCAATGGCGACGCCGCCATGGCCGGTTGAGTCCAATGTCAGAAACCCTCCCGCGACGAGCTGGCGCACCAGCGACAGCCACACATTTTTCTTGTGCGCGACACCGGTGCCGAAGCTGGCAAGCCTGTGGTGGTTCCTGTCCAGGACCTTCTCGGTCTCATGGCCGAGCAGAACATCGACGACATGGCCGGCGCCAAAGCGCTCGCCGGTCTGTGCGATCGCCGCCAGGATCAGCCGTGCCTCCGCCTCGCCATCCGCATGCGGCGCCTGGTCGAGGCAGTTGTCGCAATTGCCGCAAGGCGAAGCACTCTCGCCGAAATAGCCAAGCAGGATCTGACGGCGGCACTGCGTCGTCTCGCAATAACCGATCAGCGTATCGAGGCGGCCATGCGCGCGCCTTTTGTGCTCAGCCGGCGCGTCCTCGTCTTCGATGAAAAGCCGGCGCATGCGGATATCGCCGAGACCGAAGAGCATATGTGCCTCGGCCGCCCGCCCGTCGCGGCCCGCCCGCCCGATTTCCTGATAATAGGCCTCCAAGCTGCCCGGCAGGTCGGTGTGGAAGACATAGGCGACGTCCGGCTTGTCGATCCCCATGCCAAAGGCGATGGTCGCCACCATCACCACACCGGACAAGGTCATGAAAGCGTTTTGATTCGCTTCACGCGCGTCCTTGCTCATGCCGGCATGATAGGCGAGCGCGCGTACGCCGTTCCGCTCGAGGAACGCCGCCATCTCTTCGGTCTTTTTGCGCGACAGGCAATAGACGATCCCGCTGCGGCCTGCATGGCGCTGCACGAAGTTTAGCAATTGGCGCTTGCTGTCCTGCTTGGGCTCAATGCCTAGCTTGATGTTCGGTCGGTCGAAGCCGAGCACCACCGTATCGACGCGCCCGTCGAACAGTTGCGCGGCAATGTCGGTGCGCGTCGTCTCGTCCGCCGTCGCCGTCAGCGCAATGATCGGCACTTTCGGGAAGATATCACGTAGTCTCGACAATTCTTCGTATTCGCGCCGGAACGCCGGTCCCCATTGCGAGATGCAATGTGCCTCGTCGATGGCGATCAGCCGGACATCGAGCTTGGTCAACGCCTCGAGCATTCGCACGGTCATCAACCGCTCCGGTGCAAGATAGAGCAGGCGCGTCTGGCCTGCCGCGACACGGCGCCATGCAGCGACATTGGCATCGCGGTCGAGCGAGGAATTGATCGTATCGGCCGCCACGCCGGCAAGCCGCAATGCGGCGACCTGATCCTGCATCAGGGCCACCAGCGGCGAAACGACAATGGTGAGCCCGCCCAGCACCAGCGCCGGGACCTGGTAGCAGAGCGACTTGCCGGCGCCGGTCGGCATGACAGCCAGCACATGATGCCCGGCCAGAAGCGCCTCCATCACGGCCGATTGGCCGAGACGAAAATCATCGAAGCCGAATACATCCTTCAGGACGCGCCGCTTGGAATCCTCCACCGGGACGCTCGCCGCTATCTGCATTAGGGAACTTTCGGGGATACGACCTGCCGAAATTCGCCGGCGAATCGCCAGGTGATTGCCTGGACAGCAGATTCGAACATTTATCGACCCCTCTGGTCCTGTCCGCGGCACCGTCTGAGGCGAACTTCTCTCTCATTGGCCGATATCAGACCGTCGTTCCAGCCCCTATTCGCTTTGGCTGTGAATATCGCACCGCCTCGGAGCGGTTAATCCTATCTTCACCATCATTCGGCAGGTTCAGGTTCTGCGGTGATGTTTTGAGTACCGCGGCGCCACAAGCGCCCAGGCAACACGCCCGCGTCTCTCCGGAGGCGCGGGTTTTTCCTTCTGAGAACCGGCTGCCTGATCTTCGGGCCCGCAGCTCAGTCGAGGAAATCGGCGCGGTGCGGCGTAAAGCTGTCGACCAGTCGTCCCGCCTGCAGCGCCTTGACGCCATGGACAAGGTTGGAAGGAACGATGAAGCTGCTTCCGGCTTCCAGGATCTCGGTCCTGCCGTCGATGGTGACCTCGAAGCGCCCTTCGGCGACGTAGCTCGCCTGGACGTGCGGGTGCGAGTGCAGCGCGCCGACGCCACCCTTGTCGAAACCGAACTCGACCATCATCAGCTCGTCCGTGTGCAGGAGCACGCGTCTGCGGTTGCCATCCGGCGTCGGCGTCCATGCGCCCTCACCGGCATGCGAGAAGATTTTGGTTCCGGTCATCGCCAAACTCTCGTCTTTTGTTGTTCATCGCGCCAGCCAGCCGCCGTCCACCGGCATCACCGCGCCATGCATATAGTTCGACGCCGGCGCCAGCAGGAAGACGGCTGCGTCGCCGATGTCTTCCGGCGCGCCCCAGCGCCCGGCCGGAATGCGCGCCAGGATCGACGCGCTGCGGTCGGGGTCGGCGCGCAGCGCCTCGGTGTTGTTGGTCTCGATATAGCCCGGCGCAATGCCGTTGACATTGATGCCTTTTGCCGCCCATTCGCATGCCAGCAGCCGGGTGATGCCGAGCACGCCGTGTTTGGAGGCGGTGTAGGAGGCGACACGAATGCCGCCCTGAAAGCTCAGTACCGAGGCAATGTTGACGATCTTGCCACGCCGCCCCGGCTCGGCAAGGACGCGCCTGGCAAAGCGCTGGCTGAGGAAGAACACCGTCTTGAGATTGACGCCGATGACGTCGTCCCAGTCGGCTTTGGTCAAGTCGACCGCATCGGCACGCCGGATGATGCCGGCATTGTTGACTACGCCGTCGAGCGGCCCGGTATCGTCCCAGACGCGGTCAAGCATCGCCTGGGCAGCGGCATCGTCGCCAAGGTCGCAGCGGACCGCCTCGAAGCGGCCGCCGGCCGCCGCAATCTTCTCCGCCGTCTCGTCCATCGCCGACCGGCCAACGCCGACCACCGCGCCACCGGCGCGCGCGATCGACACGGCGATGCCCTGGCCGATGCCGGTATTGGCGCCCGTAACGAGGATGCGCTTGCCGGCAAGGCTGAACGCAGAGAGGTCGCTCACTTGAGCTCCTCCATCATTACCAAGTCGACGTCGGTATAGTCGACATTGTCGCCGGCCATCGCCCAGATGAAGGCGTAGTTCGAGGTGCCGGCGCCCGAATGGATCGACCATCCCGGCGACAGCACCGCCTCCTCGTTTCGCATGACGAGATGGCGCGTTTCGTCCGGCTCGCCCATGAAATGAAACACCCGCGCCGCCTCCGGCAGATCGAAGTAGAGATAGGCTTCCATGCGGCGGTCATGCACATGGCATGGCATGGTGTTCCAGACCGAACCGGAGGCAAGCTGCGTCATGCCGACGACAAGCTGACAGGTCTTTACCCCATCGGCATGGATGAACTGGAAGATCGAGCGCTCGTTGGAGGTCGCCTGGCTGCCGAGATCGAGCCGCTTGGCATCGCCGATGCGGATCAGCCGGTTGGGATGGCCCCGATGCGCCGGCGCGCTGAGCAGGTAGAATTTAGCCGGCGCTGCCGGATTGGTCGCAGCGAACGATACCTCATCCGTGCCCATGCCGAGATAGAGCATGTCGCGCGCCTGCAGCTCGTAGGATTGACCGCCGGCCTTCACGATGCCGGCACCGGCGATGTTGACGATGATCATCTCACGGCGGTCGAGAAAATTCTTGGTCCCGGTCGGCTTGATCGCCTGCAGCGGCAGCGGCGTATCGGCGGGCATGGCGCCGCCGACGATCATGCGGTCGTAGTGGGTGTAGGTCAGGCCGATGCGGCCGGGCCGGAACAAGTCCTCGATCAGGAAATTGTGTCGCAGCTCGTCCGTTCCCATGGCAGCGGCAGAAACGGGATCGATGGCGAAGCGGGAGGTGAAATCCGTATGATTGTCAGTGTGATTCATTGCTGTCCCATGGGGCTGCCTCAATTGCTTATTCAGTTCCCGCGGCCTTGACCGAGTCGGCATAAAAAACCTGGCGCGCGTGCAGACGCTCGCGATAGCGCTGCTGGCTGGCACCCAGATGCGCGCGCATCGCCTCCCGGGCCGCCTCGGCATCGCCTGCCGAGATGGCCTTGAGGATCACCAGATGCTCACGTTGCAGGCCGCGCTGATAGGCGTCCGATTGGGCGATCTCGGTCGACCATGGCGAGGTCACGTCGCAAGGAATGGCGCGCCGGCCGAGCACGTCGAGCATCTCGACATAGAACGGATTGTTGGTGGCGCTGGCGATTGCGCGGTGGAAAGCAAGGTCGGCCGGTCCCGTCGGCTCGCTGTTGAGGAGCAGCCGTTCGAATTCGAAGAAGGCTTCCTGGATCGCCGCTTCCTGCGCGGCGTTGCGGCGGATGGCAGCGAGCCCGGCGGATTCGATCTCGATCGCCAACCTGACTTCGAGCACGTTGAGGGCGATCGAATCCTTGCTGCCCATCTCCGCTGCAAGAGCACCGAATGCTGTCGAGATATGCTCGGTGACGAAGACGCCGGCGCCTTGGCGCGGCTCGACCAGGCCGTCCGCGGCAAGTTTGGCCAGCGCTTCGCGTATCACCGTGCGGCTGACCCCGAAGGTCTCGGTCAACTGGCCCTCGGTCGGCAGCTTCTGGCCTGGCTGGATCTCGCCCGCCTGCAGTTGCTTGCGGATCGCCGCAACGACGGTTTCCGAAAGTTTCGGTCTTCGTTCGACGCGGAGGCCGGCTGCGGTGTCCGAGGTCATGTCGCACCTCCTATTTGAAGACGCTCGGCAGCCACAGCGAAATGGCCGGAATGTAAGTGACGAGCGCAAGCACCACGAGGCCTGCGCCATAGAACGGCCAGATCGAGCGCATCGATTCCCAGACGGAGATCTTGCCCACTGCGCACGCCACGAACTGCACCGCGCCCACCGGCGGCGTGTTCAGCCCGATGCCGAAATTGAGGATCATGATAACGCCGAAATGCACCGGATCGACGCCGTAGGCCTGCGCCACGGGCAGGAAGATCGGCGTGCAAATGATGATCGTCGGCCCCATGTCCATGAAGGTTCCGAGGAACAGCATCAGGAGGTTGAGCAGGAGAAGCACGACCAGCGGATCGTCCGAGATCGCGTTCATGGAGGCGATCAGCGCTGCCGGCACTTTCAGGAAGGCCATCAACCAGGAGAACGCCGCCGCCATGCCGATGATGAGCAGCACCATGGCCGTGGTGCGCACGGCGCCGTAGGTGGCATGAACGAAACCTTCCCAGGTCATCTGCCGGTAAACGAAGACGGTTACGAACAACGCATAGATGACGGCGATACAGGAACTCTCGGTAGCCGTGAACACGCCCGATCGTACGCCGCCGAAGATGATCGCGATCAGCAGCAGGCCGGGCACCGCGACGGCGAAGAGATGCGCGACGGCGGTGAAGCCGGGAAACGGCTCGGTCGGATAGCCGCGGGAGCGCGCCACGAAATAGGCGGTGATCATCAGTGACAGGGCCAACAGCAGGCCCGGGATGATGCCGGCCGTGAACAGATCGGCGATGGAGATCTTTCCGCCTGCCGAAATCGAATAGATGATCATGTTGTGCGACGGCGGCAGCAGCAGCGCGATCAGCGCCGCCATCGACGTGACGTTGACGGCGTAGTCCGCTCCATAGCCACGCGCCTTCATCTGCGGGATCATCAGGCCGCCTACCGCCGCTGCCTCCGCCACCGCGGAGCCCGAAATGCCGCCGAACAGTGTGGCGGTGGCGATGTTGACCTGCCCGAGGCCGCCGCGCAAATGACCGACGAGCGAGCCGGCGAAGGCAACGATCTTGCTGGCGATGCCGCCGCGCACCATCAAGTCGCCGGCGTAGATGAAAAACGGAATGGCCAGCAGCGAAAAGACGCTCATGCCGGAATTCAGTCGCTGGAATACGATGAGCGGCGGCAGGCCCATATAGAGGACGGTGGCAAGGCTTGCGACGCCGAGGCAGAAAGCGATTGGCGTGCCGATAAGCATCAGCAGGGTGAAGACGCCGAACAGAATCCACAGTTCCATGGCGTCAGACCTTCACGTTCGCGGTGTCGAGTTCGGCCGCGACTTCGGCCGGCGGCAGTTCATCGAGGGCATCGTCGATCGGCGCACCGGAGAGGCGAAGCACGATGCGCTCCAGCGTGAAGAGCACGATGAGCGCTCCGCCCGCGACAAGCGGGACGTAGTCCCAGCCCCCCGATATGCCGAGTGACGGCAAGGTAGAACCCCAGGTCAATGCGACCAGCTGGCTGCCATACCAGATCATGCCGATGCCGAAGGCGAGCGCAACGAGGTCCGAAATCATCCGCAGCCAACGCTTGCCGCCTTTCGGCAGCACGTAGAGCAGGACGTCGAAGCCAAGATGGTAGTTCTCGCGCACACCGACGGCGGCGCCGAGGAAAATGAACCAGCTCATCAGCATCACCGAGCCCGGCTCGGTCCAGCTCGGCGAGCGGTTCAGAACATAGCGGCCGAACACCTGCCATGCGACGAAGGCGGTCATCAGCACCAGCCCGATGCCGGCGATCGACAGCGCCGCCGTGCTGACGCGCGACATCACTTGCGCGACGCCGGACAGAAGCGGTCTTGGTTTTGGGCTGGAAGTCACCGGTTTTCTCCGCAAGAGGATGGCGGCGCGGAATGTCCGCGCCGCCGCTTGATCACTGCACGGCCTTGATGGCTTCGACCATGGCCTTCAGCTTGTCGTCCTTGACGTGCTTCTCGTAGACCGGCCCCATCGCGTCGATGAAGGGCTGCTTGTCCGGCGTCGTGATCTGCGAACCTGCCGCCTCGACCTTGGCGCGCGATTCCTTGACCTTGGCGGTCCACAGCTCGCGCTGCTTGGCGACGCTTTCTTTGGCGGCCGCCTTGAAGATCGCCTGGTCTTCCGGCGTCAGCTTGTCCCAGCTCGACTTCGCCATGACGAAGGCTTCCGGCACCATCGTGTGCTCGTCGAGCGAATAATACTTGGCGACTTCCGCGTGCTTGGCAGTGTCGTAGCTCGGAAAATTATTCTCCGCGCCGTCGATGACCCCGGTCTCGATCGCCGAATACACCTCGCCATACGGCATCGGTGTCGCGTTGGCGCCGAGTGCCGCCACCATGTCTACGAAGATGTCGGACTGGATGACGCGGAACTTCATGCCGGCCATATCGGCTACAGTGTTGATCGGCTTCTTCGAATTGTAGAAGGAGCGCGCGCCGCCGTCATAAAAGGCGAGCAGCACCAGCCCGACCTGGTCGAACGCCGCCGCGATCTGGTCGCCGATCGCCCCGTCCATGACCTTGTGCATATGCTCTTCCGAACGGAAGATATAGGGCAGCGAGGGCACGGTGGTCTCGGGGATGAGCCCGTTGAACGGCGCCATCGAAACACGGTTGAGATCGATCACGCCGGTGCGCACCTGCTCGATCGTGTCCTTTTCCTCGCCAAGTTGCGCGGAAGGATAGATCTCGACCACATAACGGCCGGCGGTGCGCTCCTTCACCAGCTCGCCGAAATATTTGACCGCCTCGACCGTCGGATAGCCATCCGGGTGGGTGTCGGACGAGCGCAGGACCGTCTGGGCGCTTGCCGATCCGGCCAGCAGTGCGGCGGCTACTAGCGTAGCTCCCGCCAGTCTAGAAAAATGCAGCATTGGTTTCCTCCCGTTTTTGAAACGATGGCGGCAAGCGCCGTTAGAGCCGGTACGCCTTTTTCGCGAGCGTATAGGCAAGTTCCTGCGCCAGCTCGTGCGCCTCGTCTTCGCCGAGCCGATGCTCAGTGACGAGACGCGCCAGAAAAGCGCAATCGACCCGGCGCGCCACATCATGGCGGGCCGGTATGGATGGGAAGGCGCGGGTGTCGTCGTTGAAACCGACGGTGTTGTAGAAACCGGCGGTTTCGGTGGTCATCTCACGGAACCTGCGCATGCCTTCGGGGCTGTCGTGGAACCACCAGGCCGGCCCGAGCTTCAATGCCGGGTAGACGCCGGCGAGCGGCGCCAGCTCGCGCGCATAGCTGGTCTCGTCGAGGGTGAAGAGGATGACGGTGAGGTCGCGTTCCAGCCCGACACAGTCGAGCAGCGGCTTCAGCGCCGTCACATAATCGGTTCGGGTCGGGATGTCGAAGCCTTTATCCCTGCCGAACTTCTGAAAGATAGAAGGCGAATGATTGCGCCAGGAGCCGGGATGGATCTGCAGGACCAGCCCGTCGTCGCGGCTCATCTTGGCCATCTCGGTCAGCATCTGGGCGCGAAACAGTTTTCGCTCGCGCTCGTCGTCCGAGCCCCGGCGGACACGGTTGAACAGCTCCGCGGCGGCGGCATCCGAAAGATTGGCGGTGTCGGCCGTCGGATGGCCGTGATCGGAGGACGTCGCACCGAAACTCTTGAAGAAGGCGCGCCGCTGGCGATGCGCATCGAGATAGCCGGCCCAAGTGCCGGTGTCGCAGCCGGTGATCTCGCCAAGCCGGTCGAGATTGGCCGAAAAACCTTCGAAATCGGGATCGACGATCGCATCCGGCCGGTAGGCGGTGACGACGCGGCCCTGCCAGCCGCTGTCGCGGATCGTTCGATGCCATTGGAGATCGTCGAGCGCGCCCTCCGTCGTCGCGATGACCTCGATGTTGAAGCGCTCGAACAGCGCCCGAGGGCGATAGTCTTCACGCTGCAGCAGCGTCGCGATCGTGTCGTAATGGCGGTCGGCTGTCTTGGCATTCAGCGGCTCGCCGATGCCGAACAGATGGGCGAGCACATGGTCGAACCACAGCCGGGTCGGCGTACCCCGAAACAGGTAATAATGCTCGGCGAAGCGCCGCCAGATCGTTCTGCCGTCGGTCTCCACCGGCGAGCCGTCAAGCGTTGGCACCCCAAGGTCCTCAAGCCGAACGCCCTGGCTGAACAGCATGCGGAAAATGTAGTGGTCCGGCACGATCAGCAATTGCGCCGGATCGGGAAACGCCTCGTTGAGCGCATACCAGCGCGGATCGGTGTGGCCGTGCGGGCTGACGATCGGCAGATCCTTGACCGCCGCGTAGAGATCGCGGGCCAGCGAAAGCGGGCGCGCCTCGGCGGCAAACAGCAAGTCCGGATCCGTCAATGCGGCCACGTAGATCCTCCCAACCCGGACATCGGTAGGGTTGGAAAGAAATAATGTCAACATACAAAAACTGGGTTGTTGTATGATGACTTTTCGTCGGCCATTGCCCATTGTGCGTGACGGCATCGGGTGTTACGCCGCCTGCCAGCAGGGACCCAACAATCTCGATCAGACACGTGGCGCAATGACCAACAGACGCCTTTCCAACAGTACGCTGAAGGCACTGCCGGCTTCGGTCGCGGTTCCGCGCTACGCCCGCGGCGGCGTCGCACCGGGCATCGTCCATCTCGGCGTCGGTGCGTTCCATCGCGCCCATCAGGCGGCCTATGTCGACGACTGCCTGGCGGCGGGCGAGGCGGACTGGGGCATTGTCGGCGTGTCCTTGCGCAGTCCGGACACGCGCGACGCACTGGCGCCGCAGGATGGCCTCTACACGCTGGCGATCAGGAGCAGCATCGGCGAAGAGCTGCGCGTCATCGGTTCGATCCTGTCGCTGCTGGTGGCGCCGGAAGATCCGGCTGCGGTGCTCGCCGCTCTGACGGATCAGCGCACCCGCATCGTCACGCTCACGATCACAGAAAAGGCTTATCTGAGAGCAGCCGGCGGCGGTCTGGACAGCACCCATCCGGACATCGTCCATGATTTGGCTAACCCGCAAATGCCACGGACGGCGCATGGTTTTCTCACCGAAGCGCTGTCGCGCCGCCGTTTCGCCGGCATCAAGCCTTTCACCGTGCTCTGCTGCGACAACCTTCCGGCCAATGGCGCCACGCTGCACCGCCTGCTGGTCGAATTCGCAGCACTGCGCGATCCCGGCCTTGCCGGGCACATCGCCGACGGCGTCGCCTTCCCGTCGAGCATGGTCGACCGCATCGTGCCGGCGACCACCGATGCCGACCGGGCGCGTATCGCCGTCGAGCTCGGCGTCGAGGATGCCTGGCCGGTGATGACCGAGCCGTTCTGCCAATGGGTGGTCGAGGATGATTTCCCGGCAGGCAGGCCGGTCTGGGAAGAGTTCGGCGTCACCATGGTCGGCGACGTCGGGCCCTTCGAAGACATGAAGCTGCGGCTGCTCAACGGTTCGCATTCGGCAATCGCCTATCTCGGCCTGCTCAGCGGCTTCGACACGGTCGACCGCGCCTTTGCCGATCCGGCGATCCGGCAATTCGTCGACGGACTATGGGCCGAGGCTATCCCGACACTGCCGCAGGACGCCGGGCTCGATACGGCCGGCTACACGGCCCAGCTCGCCGAACGCTATTCGAACACCGCGCTCGCCCATCGCACGGCGCAGATCGCCAATGACGGCAGCCAGAAGCTGCCGCAGCGCATCGTCGCCTCGGCCCTCGATCGACTGAGCGCCGGTGACCCGCCCGCGCATCTCATGTTGGTGGTGGCGGCCTGGATCGCCGCTTGCGAGGCGCGCGGCAAAACCTTGCCGGAAGCCCATTTTACCGACCCGATCGACACTCCGCTTACGGCGCTCGGCAGCCGGCCGGCTGATGAAACGGTGACAGCGATATTCGATCTCGCCGGCTTCGCCAAAGACCATTCCCACCGCATGACACTGATCGATCTGACGGCAGCTCATCTCGAGCGCCTGCGGCGGGGCGGACCTGCCGCTGCCTTCGCGGCGCTTGGCATACGGAGTGAGAAGCCATGAGACAAACCTGGCGCTGGTTCGGGCCAGACGATCCGGTGACGCTTGCCCATGTCCGTCAAGCCGGCGCCGTCGGCATCGTCAGCGCGCTGCATCACCTCAATGACGGCCGCGCCTGGCCGGCGGACGAGATCGCCAGGCGCAAGGCCGACATCGAGGCAGCGGGCCTGACCTGGGATGTGGTCGAAAGCATTGTCGTCCATGAGGACATCAAGACCCGCAGCGGCAACTGGCGCACCCTGATCGACAATTACAAGGCGTCGGTCCGCTCCGTCGCCGCCGCCGGGATCAATACCGTCTGCTATAATTTCATGGCGATCACCGACTGGACGCGCACAGACCTCGATTATCCCATGCCGCATGGCGGCACGGCGCTGCGCTTCGATGTCGTCGAGCTCTGCGCCTATGACGTCTTCATCCTTGAGCGAGAAGGGGCGGAGGCCGATCACCCGCCGGCCCGCGTCGAAGCCGCGCGTGTGCGACTGCAAGGACTGAGCGACAGCGACAAGGCAAGGCTGGAGCGCAACCTGATCGGCTGGGTCCCGGCGCGCGAATTCATCTTCGATCGGGCAAGCTTCCGCCGCGCCCTCGACCTCTACAAGGACGTCTCCACCGAAGGCCTGCGCGAAAACCTGTTTGCCTTCCTGCGCGAGATCGTGCCGGTGGCCGAAGAGGCCGGGGTCAGGATGGCGATCCACCCCGACGATCCACCTTTTTCGCTGTTCGGCCTGCCGCGCATCGTTTCCAATGCTAATGATGCCCGCGCGCTGCTCGACGCCGTCGCTTCGCCGGCCAACGGGTTGACGCTGTGCACCGGCTCCTACGGGGCGGGCGCGCAGAACGATCTGCCGACGATGGCCAAGGCCTTCGCCGAAAACATCCATTTCGCCCATCTGCGCAACGTCACCAAGGAGCCAGACGGCTCCTTCCACGAAGCCGAGCACCTCGACGGCGACACCGACATGGTGGCGGTCGTGTCGGCGCTGATTGGCGAAGAGCGCCGGCGCAAGGCGGCAGGCAGGGCGGACTGGCAGATTCCGATGCGCCCCGACCATGGCCACGCCATCGTCGACGACATCGGCAAGAAGGTGAACCCCGGCTATTCCTGCATCGGCCGCCTGAAGGGCCTCGCCGAACTGCGCGGCGTCATGCGCGCAGTGGAGGCGCTGACAGTTTGAGCTATTTGCCTGAAGGATCCAATATTTGTCGGGAAGAATAGTCGACGCCCTTGGAATTCCAGAACAGCCGCACGGCCTTGCCGACCAGATTTTCATAGGGGACAAAACCCACCAGGAAGCGGCTATCGTTGGAGTTGTCGCGATTGTCCCCCAATGTGAAATACTCTGCCGTAGGCACCACAAACTCGCGTGTGTCGTCGCCGATCGAGTTGCCTAAGTCGATTACCGAATAAGAAATGCCCTCCGGCAGTGTCTCCCACTGGAGCTTGGCCGACTGTACTTCGCCGGAGGAATAGTCACCGACATCCTGCAGCTTCACTGGCACGCCATTGATGTGGAGCACCCCGCCGACCATCTGAATCCTATCGCCGGGCAAGCCGATGACTCTCTTGACGTAGTCTATGTCCGGTTCAGATGGCAGCCTGAACACCATAATATCTCCTCGCCTTGGCTCGGCGCCGAATATCCGGCCGTCAACAGGCAGCAGTCCAAACGGGACGCTATAGCGGCTGTAGCCGTAGGCGAATTTGGAAACGAAGAAATGATCCCCGTCCGCCAGCGTTGGAACCATGCTGCTGGACGGCATGGAGAACGGCTGGAATAGGAACGCGCGCATCGCAAATGCGGCCGGATACGTGGTCAGAAAGACGAGCACCAGCACCGAAAGCCCGTGCGCGTACCATCTGTCCGGCTTGAACCGGTGCGCGAAGGGAACAACGATCGCTGCCCACAGGGCCATCAAACCGATCCCTGAAAAATTGGCCCACCAACCAAGATCGACGCCAGGCAATACCGGAAAGCCAATGTAAATAAGCGCGAAAACGACGACGCTGATCACCACCAGGCTGACGACGGCCAGTTTGCCGCTGCCGATCCACAGAAAGCCGCCGAACGGACCGCCGAAGGCTGACACCAAGGCCGTCGACCACAGGGATCGCGAAGCTGTTTCTCGTTGCGCTGTTTCTTCCGTCACGGCCACCCCTCAATGCCCAGGCAGCCAGACTGTCCACCAAACAAAAAAGCGGGGCAAGCCCGCTTTTTCAGTCGGTCATTTGAGCGAACCTCAAGCCGGCAGGATGGCGCCTTCGAGCGTGGTGAGTTGGCTAAGGAACTGCTCGGCCTTGCTGCGGGTCTGATCGTCCTTGGCGTCGGCGGCGTCTTCTTTTGCCTCTTGGATGCGGCGGGCAAGGTCGGCGCGGTCGATGTCGCCGACGGCCACAGCCGATTCCGCCAGCAGCGTGCAGCCGGCCGGAACGATGTCGGCAAAGCCGCCGAACACCACATAGCGCTCTTCCTTGCCTTGCGCGGTCTTCAGCGTAACGACGCCCGGCTTGATTGTGGTCATGACCGGGGCGTGATGCGCCATGACAGTCATCTCGCCTTCGGCGCCCGGGATGACGACGGATTCGACTTGCTCGGAAACCAAGAGGCGCTCCGGCGAGACCAGTTCGAATTTGAAAGCTTCAGGCATGATCAATTTAGCGAGTAGGGAATAGGAAACTAGGCAGTAGCAACTGGCCCTAACCGGCCCACATCACGCAGCTGCTATTCCCTAACCACTACCGACTACTCCCTATTCCCTAAATTAAGCCGCTTCGGCGGCCAGGCGCTGTGCCTTCTCGACCGCTTCCTCGATGCCGCCGACCATGTAGAAGGCAGCCTCCGGCAAATGGTCGTAGTCGCCGTTGCAAAGGCCCTTGAAGCCCTTGATGGTGTCGGCGAGGTCGACCAGCTTGCCCGGTGCGCCGGTGAACACTTCGGCGACGAAGAAGGGCTGCGACAGGAAGCGCTCGATCTTGCGGGCGCGGGCAACCGTCTGCTTGTCCTCTTCCGACAGCTCGTCCATGCCCAGGATGGCGATGATGTCCTGCAGCGACTTGTAGCGCTGGAGGATCGACTGCACCTGGCGGGCGACCTGGTAGTGCTCTTCGCCGACAACCATCGGGTCGAGCATGCGCGAAGTCGAATCGAGCGGATCGACGGCGGGATAGATGCCCTTTTCCGAAATCGCGCGGTTGAGCACGGTCGTCGCATCGAGGTGGGCGAACGATGTCGCCGGTGCCGGGTCGGTCAGGTCGTCGGCCGGCACATAGATCGCCTGCACCGAGGTGATCGAGCCCTTGGTCGTCGTGGTAATACGCTCCTGCAGCGCGCCCATGTCGGTGGCCAGCGTCGGCTGGTAGCCCACGGCCGAAGGAATGCGGCCGAGCAGCGCCGACACTTCCGAACCCGCCTGCGTGAAGCGGAAGATGTTGTCGACGAAGAACAGCACGTCCTGGCCCTGGTCGCGGAAATATTCGGCAACCGTCAAGCCGGTCAGGCCGACGCGGGCGCGGGCGCCCGGCGGCTCGTTCATCTGGCCATAGACGAGCGCCGCCTTGGATCCTTCGCCGCCGCCCTTCTTGTTGACGCCGGACTCGATGAACTCGTGATAGAGGTCGTTGCCTTCGCGGGTGCGCTCGCCGACGCCGGCGAACACCGAGAAGCCGCCATGCGCCTTGGCGACGTTGTTGATCAGTTCCTGGATCAGCACCGTCTTGCCGACGCCGGCGCCGCCGAACAGGCCGATCTTGCCGCCGCGGGCATAGGGGGCCAGCAGGTCGAGCACCTTGATGCCGGTGACCAGGATCTGCGCTTCCGTCGACTGCTCGACATAGGTCGGCGCCGGCTGGTGGATCGAGCGCATCTCGATGCCGTCGACTGGGCCTGCCTCGTCGACCGGCTCGCCGATGACGTTAATGATGCGGCCGAGCATGCCCGGGCCGACCGGCACGGTAATCGGTGCACCGGTGTCATAGACGTCCTGGCCGCGGACCAGCCCTTCGGTCGAGTCCATGGCGATGCAGCGCACGGTGTTCTCGCCCAGATGCTGGGCAACCTCGAGCACCAGGCGATTGCCGACGTTGATCGTCTCAAGCGCGTTCAGGATCGCCGGCAGATGTTCGCCGAACTGGACGTCGACAACGGCGCCGATGACCTGCCGAACCTTGCCGGCCAAGCCGGTTTTCTTGATGGTGGCGGCCGGCGTATTCACAGCGGCGGCCTTGGTTGCTGCCGCCTTCTTGGCCGGAGCGGCCTTGGTTGCCGCCGCAGCCTTTGCTGGTGCCGCGGCCTTAGGGGCTGCCGTCTTCGGGGTCGCTGCTTTCGCCATCGTCTTTACCCTTTTCGTCTCTTTGTTTCTCACACGCTTGAGGTCGATGACCTCCTTGCGAGCGTGCCTAGAGCGCCTCGGCGCCCGAAATGATTTCGATCAATTCCTTGGTGATCTGCGCCTGCCGCTGGCGGTTGTAGGTGATCGACAATTTGTTGATCATGTCGCCGGCGTTGCGCGTCGCATTGTCCATGGCGCTCATCTTGGCGCCCATCTCGCCGGCAGCATTCTCGAGCAGCGCGCGAAAAACCTGCACGGAAATGTTGCGCGGGATGAGATCGGAGAGGATTTCGCCCGGCTCCGGCTCGTATTCGTAGACAGCGCTGCCGCCATCCTTCACTTCCGCGGCAGCCGAAGGCGCGCCCGCCGGGATAATTTGCTGCGCGGTCGGGATCTGGCTGATCACCGACTTGAACTGCGAATAGAACAGCGTGCAGATGTCGAAGCCGCCTTCGTTGAACAGGTGGATCACCTTCTTGGCGATGGCATCGGCATTGACGAAGCCCAGCGTCTTGACCTCGCGCAGATCGACACGCTCGATGATCAATGCCCCGTAGTCGCGGCGCAATATGTCGAACCCCTTCTTACCGACGCAGATGATCTTGACCTGCTTGCCGTCGGCCAGAAGCTTGCGGATGTGGTCGCGGGCAAAACGGGCGATCTGCGAATTGAAGCCGCCGCACAGACCACGTTCGGCCGTGCAGACGACAAGCAGATGCACGTCGTCCTTGCCGGTGCCGGTCATCAGCGCCGGGGCATCGCCGCCGTCGCCGATCGCCTGGGTGATGTTGGCCAGCACCGCGCCCATGCGCTCCGAATAGGGACGCGCCGCTTCCGCCGCTTCCTGCGCGCGACGCAGCTTCGCCGCGGCGACCATCTGCATCGCCTTGGTGATCTTCTGCGTCGCCTTGACCGAGGCGATACGGTTACGAAGGTCTTTTAACGAAGGCATGCTTCAAACCTGATCCCGTCCGTCCTGCTCAAGCAAAGGTCTTGGCGAAGGCGTCGATTTCTGCCTTCAGCTTGGCGCGCAGATCGTCGGACAGCGCCTTCTCCTTGCGGATGCCGTCGAGCACGTCCTTGCCGGCCGAGCGCATATGCGACAACAGGCCATGCTCGAATTTGCCCACCTGGTTGATCGCCAGCTTGTCGAGATAGCCATTGACGCCGGCGAAGATCACCGCGACCTGCTCCTCGACTTTGAGCGGCGAGAATTGCGGCTGCTTCAACAGCTCGGTCAGGCGCGAGCCGCGGTTGAGCAGGCGTTGCGTGGCGGCATCGAGGTCGGAGCCGAACTGCGCGAAAGCAGCCATCTCGCGGTACTGCGCAAGCTCGCCCTTGATCGATCCGGCAACCTGCTTCATCGCCTTGATCTGCGCCGAGGAGCCGACGCGCGACACCGACAGGCCGACATTGACCGCCGGACGGACGCCCTGGAAGAACAGATTGGTTTCCAGGAAGATCTGGCCGTCGGTGATCGAGATGACGTTGGTCGGGATGTAGGCCGAAACGTCGTTGGCCTGCGTCTCGATGATCGGCAGCGCCGTCAGCGAACCGCCGCCATTTTCGTCATTGAGCTTGGCGGCGCGCTCAAGCAGGCGCGAGTGCAGGTAGAAGACGTCGCCCGGATAGGCCTCGCGGCCCGGCGGACGGCGCAGCAGCAGCGACATCTGGCGATAGGCGACGGCTTGCTTCGACAGATCGTCGTAGCTGATCAGCGCGTGCATGCCGTTGTCGCGGAAATATTCGCCCATGGTGCAGGCGGTGAACGGTGCCAGGAACTGCATCGGCGCCGGATCGGAGGCGGTCGCGGCGATGATGATCGAATAGTCGAGCGCGCCGCGCTCTTCCAGGACCTTGACGAACTGCGCCACCGTCGAGCGCTTCTGGCCGACGGCGACATAGACGCAGTACAGCTTTTCCTTCTCAGGGCCGTTGTCGTGCACCGATTTCTGGTTGAGCATGGTGTCGAGGATGATCGCGGTCTTGCCGGTCTGGCGGTCGCCGATGACCAGTTCGCGCTGGCCGCGGCCGACCGGGATCAGTGCGTCGATGGCCTTGAGGCCGGTCGACATCGGCTCGTTCACCGATTTGCGCGGGATGATGCCGGGCGCCTTGACGTCGACGCGCTTGCGCTCGGTGGCCTGGATCGGGCCTTTGCCGTCGATCGGGTTGCCGAGCGCGTCGACGACGCGGCCGAGCAAGCCCATGCCGACGGGCGTATCGACGATGGCGCCGGTGCGCTTGACGGTGTCGCCTTCCTTGATGTCGCGGTCGGCGCCGAAGATGACGACGCCGACATTGTCGGCTTCGAGGTTGAGCGCCATTCCGCGGATGCCGCCGGGGAACTCGACCATCTCGCCGGCCTGGACATTGTCGAGACCGTAGACGCGGGCGATACCGTCACCGACGGACAGCACCTGGCCGACTTCGGAGACCTCGGCCTCCTTGCCGAAATTCTTGATCTGGTCTTTCAGAATTGCGGAAATTTCCGCGGCGCGGATGTCCATCAGCCGACCTCTTTCAGTGCAAGCTTGAGCGAATTGAGTTTGGTTTTGAGCGATGTATCGATCTGGCGCGAGCCGATCTTGACCACCAGTCCGCCGAGCAGCGACGGATCGACGGTGACCGAGATAGCCACGTCCTTGCCGGCGACGCTTTTCAGCGCCGCTTTCAGCTCGGTTTCCTGGGCAGGCGTCAGCGCATGCGCCGAGGTGACCTCGGCAGCGGTCTCGCCACGGTGTTCGGCGGCGATCTGGCGGAACGCCTTGATCATGCCGGGCACGGCAAACAGCCGGCGATTCTGGGCAACGACGCGCAGGAAATTGCCGGTGAGGCCGGTAATCCCTGCTTTGTCGGCGATCGCGGCGATCGCCTTGGCCTGGTCCTCGCTGGAGAAGACCGGGCTCCTGATCAGCCGCGAAAGGTCAGCGCTGCCTTCGAGCATGGCTTCGAACCTGTTGAGGTCGGCCTCGACGCTCGCGACCGAATTGGCCTGCAGCGCGAGTTCGAACAGCGAACCCGCATAGCGTTCTGCGACACCTGAGATTGGCGATGACGATTGGGCCACGGACCGTCTTTTCTCTTGTCTGACAGGCCGCAGATTGTTGGCGCGAGCAAAAACTCTGGCTAAATCTTTGACCTTACTGCATTTTTCCAAGCACGGAGGCGCGGCTTCCGCTATCCCCGGTCGAAAGTCGATTGCCGTCTAGCACAGGCATTTTCAGACCGCAATGCGTCGTCCGGCATGGTTTTCAGGCACTATTGTCGCATCCGCTAGCCGAGTTCAGCAACCAACCCCGGATTGATCCCTGATTCAGGGCAAAAAGCCGAAGGCGAAGGCAAGCGGCAGCGCCGCCAGCACCAGCTCGACGACGATGGAAGCCCAGTTGAACGGCGTATTGGCGCCATCCGACATCATCGACAGCAGCCGGCCGAAGGCGGTGAACAGCCAGGAGAAGCCGAGCGCCATGTAGAGCAACGGCTGCGCTAGGAGGATGCAGCACAGGCTGACGCCGAGATAAAAGCCCGACATCCGGCCGCGCCCCTCGGCGATCGCCGCTGCCTTCTCCGGTCTGACCTGCAGCCGCAGGATGCGGAATGCCAGCTGTGGCGCCAGGAATAGCAATAGGCCGAGCAATAAGGTCGCGACCGCACTCGACCACGCCAGCCACTCGCCCTGGCTCATCGGCCACGGAAACGTAAATTCCATCTTGCCCCCCCGTAGATGCATCCCTGAAATCTCGGGCAGTTTAGCGAAGCAAGAGACATTCGCCAGATAGATATTGGCCACTCAGGCGCGATCTCTTCAGCGGGCGATAAGAGGTCGCCGCCGATTCCAGTTCATCCCGTTGAGCAAGCTAGGGCTGTTCCTTTCCTGTATAGTTGCTATATATTATGACCACATGAGACCACAGGAGAGCGGTTGTGAAAACGATGCAGGTTCGGGATGCCAAGGCAGGATTCTCGGCGCTCGTCGAGGCCGCAGAGAACGGCGAACCAACCATCATTACGAAGCATGGTAAACCAGCGGCGGCGATCGTCTCGATCGAGGATGTTCAGAAGCTATATCCCGTTAAGCGCCGGAACTTTGGGGAATTTCTTTTGACCTATCCCGGAGGGATAGAACTTGAGAGGAACGAAGCACCCTCGCGGGATGTCGATCTTTGAACGGCTATCTCATCGATACATCGATTCTATCCGCCTTCGCGCCCGGAAAGCCGGTGCTTGCAAAAGACATCTCCACCTGGATCGCGACCCAAGGCGAAAAGCAGACGCTGTTCGTGCCTGTAATAGCAATCACCGAAATCGAGAAAGGCATACGCAAGCTCGATCGTGCCGGGGCCACAAGACGGGTGGAGGGTCTTACTGACTGGCTCAACGATCTCATCGAAGGATTTGCTGATCAAATCCTAGCGGTCAACGCCGATGTGGCTCGAAGAGCCGGGCAGATGGAGGAAGCAGCCTCTGCACACGGGAAGAATCCGGGGCTTGCCGACATATTGATCGCCGCTACGGCGGCAGTTAACGAGCTTACCGTCATTACGGCCAACGTCAGGCATTTTGAGGCGCTCGATGTGGGGTGCTGGGATATACTGCGAGACCCGCCTGCCGCCGACTAATGTCCAACGAGCTACAAGAAGCTCTGCGGGTCGATGTCGACCTGGACTCGCACCGAGCCCCTTATCCTCGGTCCCTCAGCCAGCATGGTGCGAATGAACCCTTGCGTATCGGCGCGCCGCTCGCCCTGGATCAGCAGGCGAAAGCGATGGCGGCCGCCGATCAATGACAGCGGCGCCTCGGCCGGGCCGAGCACGAACAGGTCGGTGGCTTGCGGCGCGGCGCGACGCAGGCCACGGGCGTGCCCTTCGGCTTCGGCTCGTGTCGCCGCGCTGACGATGACGCCGGCGAGCCTGCCGAACGGCGGCAGCCCCGCCCGCTCGCGCTCGGCGATCTCGCGCTCGTAGAAGGCCTCGGCATCGCCGGAGACGATCGCGCGCATCACCGGGTGGTCGGGTTGGAAGGTCTGCAGCAGGCCGAGGCTTTTCTTGCCGGTGCGGCCGGCGCGGCCGGTTACCTGGCTGAGCAGTTGGAAGGTGCGCTCGGCAGCGCGCGGGTCGCCATTGGCAAGGCCAAGATCGGCATCGACCACACCGACCAGCGTCATGTTGGGGAAATTATGGCCCTTGGCGACGAGTTGCGTGCCGATGACGATGTCGGCCTCGCCATTGGCGATGGCTTCAAGCTCGAGCCGCAGCCGTCGCACGCCGCCCATCAGGTCGGACGACAAGACGATCGTGCGGGCATCGGGGAAATGCGCGACGACCTCCTCGGCGATGCGCTCGACGCCCGGCCCGCAGGCGACCAGATGGTCGAGCGTGCCGCATTCCGGGCAGGCTTCGGGCCGGCGTTCATTGTGCCCGCAGTGGTGGCAGACGAGCTGGCCGCGAAAGCGATGCTCGACCAGCCAGGCCGAGCAGACCGGACAGCCAAAGCGGTGGCCGCAGACCCGGCAGAGCGTCAGCGGCGCATAGCCGCGCCTGTTGAGGAACAGCAGCGACTGTTCCTTTCTCTCCAGCGTCTGCCGCATATGGCCGAGCAGCACCGGCGACAGGAAGCCGCCGCGTGCCGGCGGCGCGCGGCGCATGTCGACCGTCTTGAGATCGGGAAGTGCCGCCTCGGCAAAGCGCGCCGAAAGCACCGCCCTGCTGTAGCGGCCCTGGCTGGCATTGACCCGGCTTTCGACCGACGGTGTCGCCGAAGCGAGCACGACTGGAAAGCCGCCGATATGGCCGCGCACCACGGCCATGTCGCGCGCGTTGTAGAAGACGCGATCCTCCTGCTTGTAGGCGGGATCGTGCTCTTCGTCGACGACGATAAGTCCAAGCTCCCTGAACGGCAGGAACAGCGCTGAGCGCGCGCCGGCGACGACCCGCACGCCGCCTTCCGCCACCTGTCGCCAGACCTTTTCGCGCATTCTTGGCGGCAGGTCCGAGTGCCACTCCGCCGGCTTGGCGCCGAACCGCTCCTGGAAGCGTTCGAGAAAAGCGTGGGTCAGCGCAATTTCCGGCAGCAGGATCAGCACCTGCTTGCCACGATCGAGCGCGGCCGCGACCGCCTCGAAATAGACCTCCGTCTTGCCGGATCCGGTTACACCGTCGAGCAGGGTGACCCCGAATGTGCCCGTCGTGACATTGGCGCGCAGCGTCTCGGCGGCATCGCTCTGGTCCGGCATCAGTGAAGGCTGGGCGTAGCCCGGGTCGGGTGCTGCGACTACCGGCCGCGGCGGGATCATCACCGTCTCGAATACGCCCTGCGCCCGCAGCCCGTCCACCACCGTCGACGACACGCCTGCCGCATGCGCCAGGCCGGACCGCGTCCAGGCCAGTCCGCCTTCGGCTGTCTCCAGCACGCGCGTCCTCGCCTCCGTCATCCGGTCGGGTCTGGCGAAGGTGCGCTGCAGCCCTTCGATCCACGGCTCCGGATCGAACGCCTCTGGCGCCCTGAGCAGCATCCGCGCCACCATGCCGGGCGGCGACAGCGTGTACTGCGCCACCCAATCGACAAAACGCCGCATCGCGCGGTCGATCGGCGGGCAGTCGAAAACCTGCTCGATCGGCCGCAATTTCTTCGCGTCGACCTTTTCGACGACGCCGTCCCAGACGATGCCGGCGACCTGGCGGGGCCCAAGCGGAACGCGCACGATCGAGCCCGGCACGACGCGCATGCCAGCCGGCACGGCATAGGTGTAGGGGCGCTCGGCGGGCATCGGCACCAGCACCGGTGCGGCCGCGACAAAGGGCGAATCTTCGATCATGAGGCGTGACCTTGCCCCGACTTTGGTCTAGATCAAAGTCCGACCCCAAATGTGCATGACGTGCACATGAAAAATCTTCAGGAGACCGCCATGAAATTTTTTGTCGACACCGCCGATGTCAAGGAAATCCGCGAGTTGAACGATCTGGGGCTACTCGACGGCGTAACCACCAATCCGTCGCTGATCCTGAAATCCGGCGGCAAGATCGCCGACGTCACAAGAGAGATCTGCGAGATCGTCAAGGGCCCGGTCTCGGCCGAAGTCGTCGCCACCGAATACAAGGACATGATGGCGGAGGCCAAGATCCTGGCCAGGATCGCCGACAATGTCTGCATCAAGGTGCCGCTGACGCTCGACGGCCTGAGAGCCTGCAAGGACATCCGGTCGGACGGCCGCATGGTCAACGTCACGCTGTGCTTCTCGGCCACCCAGGCGCTGCTCGCCGCCAAGGCCGGCGCCTCCTTTATCTCGCCCTTCGTCGGCCGCATCGACGACAGCGGCTGGGACGGCATGGAGCTGATTGCCGATATTCGCACCATCTACGACAATTATGACTTCCAGACTGAAATCCTGACCGCTTCGGTGCGCACCGTGAACCATGTCAAGCAGGCGGCGCTGATCGGCGCCGACGTCATCACCGCGCCGCCGGCGACGCTCAAGGCACTGGTCAAGCACCCGCTGACCGACAAGGGCCTGGAGCTGTTCCTCGCCGACTGGGCAAAGACCGGGCAGAAGATCGGCTGAAGCGACTATCCTGCGAACAAAAAAGGCCGAGCAATCGGCCTTTTTTTGCAGATTGCGCGCTCTGGAAACACCTAGCTTGCCGCCGGCTTGCCGTGCTTGATCAGATCCTGGGCGATCGACAGCCGCAGCACATCCGCCAGTTCGCGCGCCGCACGGTTCTCGGCGTCGATCTGGGCTCGGTATGACGCGAATTCCTGGCGGGGCCTGTCGTATGACGACGGAATCGTGCGCTTGCCCCTCGCTATGACCGTGCCCGTCTTGGCATCGCTGAGCACATAGTTGGCGGTCAGCGTCACGGTGCCGGCGGTCGGCTCGTCCTCGTCGGTCGTGACCTGCTCGATTGCCGCCGATTCGACGAGTTCGGAGACGCCCAGATCAAGCGAATAGACCGGCGAAGCTGGCTCGCCGGCGCCCTGGCCGAGCGCGAAGATCAAATTGTTGCGGACCTGCTGGGCGTAGCGGGTCTTGACCGGTTTGACCGAGATCGATGCCAGCTCGGCAGCAGCGCCGACCTGCGAGCCGGCGACCAGCGGCGCGCTCGAATAGAGCGGCCGCACCGTGCAGGCGGAAACCAGCGTCACCGAGGCGAGCAGCCCGCAAAGCACGATACGGCGCACCGTCAGCTCTGTCTTTCGCGGCTTAGGCAACGACATTGACGATCCTCTGCGGCACGATGATCACCTTGCGCGGCGCCTTACCTTCGAGCGCTTTCTGAACGAAGTCGAGAGCCAGAACCGCCTTTTCGACCGCACCTTGATCCGCGTCGCGGGCAATTGTCAAATCGCCGCGTTTCTTGCCGTTGACCTGCACCGGCAGCACGATCTCGGCGTCGACGACAAGCGAGGGATCGTAGTCCGGCCAGGGCCGCTCGGCGACAAGGTCGGTGCCGCCGAGCGTCTGCCAGCACTCTTCGGCCAGATGCGGCATGACCGGCGCGATCAGGTGCACCAGGATCTCGACGGCCTCACGGCAGGCCGCTTGCAGCGCCGGACCGACTTTGCCCTCTGCCGCCTCGTTGAGCGGTACGGTCAAGGCATTGGCGAGCTCATAGATGCGGGCAATGGCGCGGTTGAAGGCGAGCTTTTCGATGTCCTCGCCGACCGATTTCAAGATCTTGTGCGCGGCCTTGGACACTGTCCCGGCCTCGCCGTCCTTCGCCGCCTCTGGCCGGACTCCGGCGAGCGATTCGGCAGCCGTCGACACCAGGCGCCAGATGCGCTGGATGAAGCGATGCGCGCCGGCCGCACCCTCGTCGGTCCATTCGACATCGCGCTCGGGCGGCGAGTCCGACAGCATGAACCAGCGCGCCGTATCGGCGCCGTAGCCGTCGGTGATCTCTTCCGGGCTCACCGTATTCTTCTTCGACTTCGACATTTTTTCGAGCGGACCGATCACCGCCTCTTCGCCGGTGGCGATTTCGAAGGCGCGGCGCTTGCCGTCGGCGTCTTCCAGCCTGACCTCACTGGGCGCAAGCCAGCGGCCGTTCGAGGCGCCGCCAACCCGATAGGTCTCGTGCACCACCATGCCTTGCGTGAACAGGCCCCTGAACGGCTCGGCCAGATCGACATGGCCGGTCTCGCGCATGGCGCGGGTGAAAAAGCGCGAATAGAGCAAATGCAGGATCGCATGCTCAATGCCGCCAATATACTGGTCGACCGGCAGCCATTCAGTCGCGGCCTTGGGATCGGTCGGATCGTTTGCCCAGGGCGCCGTGAAGCGTGCGAAATACCACGAAGAATCGACGAACGTGTCCATCGTGTCGGTTTCGCGCCGCGCGTCCTTGCCGCAACGCGGGCATTTGACGTGCCGCCATGTCGGATGGCGATCGAGCGGATTGCCCGGCCGGTCGAACTCGATATCATCCGGCAGCCTGACCGGCAGGTCGGCTTTCGGCACAGGCACCACGCCGCAATCCTCGCAATGGATCATCGGGATAGGGCAGCCCCAATAGCGCTGGCGCGAAATGCCCCAGTCGCGCAGGCGGAAGTTCACCTTGCGCTCGGCCATCGGCCGGTTGCCGATGGTCTTTTGTTCCAGCAGCTTCGCCACCTCGTCGAACGCCTGATCAGGCTTCATGCCGTCGAGGAAGCGCGAATTGATCATCACGCCGTCGCCGACATAGGCCTCATCGATGACCTGGAAGCTGCCTTGATTCTCGCCTTCCGGCATCACCACCGGAATGACCGGCAGGCCGTATCTGTTGGCGAAGTCGAGGTCGCGCTGGTCACCGGACGGGCAGCCGAAGATGGCGCCGGTGCCGTAGTCCATCAGCACGAAATTGGCGACGTAGACGGGCAGCGTCCACTTCTCGTCGAACGGATGGACGACGCGAATGCCGGTATCGAAGCCCTTCTTCTCGGCCGTCTCCAGGGCCGCCACCGAGGTGCCCATATGGCGGACCTCGTCGATGAACTTTGCCAGCGCCGGATTGTCTTCGGCGGCCTTTTTGGCCAGCGGATGGTCGGCGGCAATCGCCATGAAGGAGGCGCCGAAGATGGTGTCGGGCCTTGTCGTATAGATTTCGAGCTCATGCTCGCCGGCTGCTGGCTTGGCCAGCGGCCAGCGGATCAGCAGACCTTCCGAACGGCCGATCCAGTTCGCCTGCATCAGCTTCACTTTTTCCGGCCAGTCGTCGAGCTGATCGAGCGAATCCAGCAGGTCCTGCGCGTAGTCGGTGATCTTGAAGAACCACTGCGTCAGCTCGCGCTGCTCCACCAAGGCCCCCGAGCGCCAGCCGCGTCCGTCGATGACCTGCTCGTTGGCAAGCACCGTCATGTCCTCCGGATCCCAGTTGACCTTGGAGGATTTGCGCGTCACCAGCCCCTTCTCGACGAAATCGAGGAACAGCATCTGCTGGCGGTGATAGTAATCGACATCGCAGGTGGCGAACTCGCGCGCCCAATCGAGCGACAGGCCCATGACCTTGAGTTGCTCGCGCATGGCGGCGATGTTCTGATAGGTCCAGTCCTTGGGATGGACCTTGTTCTGCATCGCCGCGTTTTCGGCTGGCATGCCAAAGGCGTCCCAGCCCATCGGGTGCAGCACGTTGAAACCCTTGGCCCGCTTGTAGCGCGCCACCACGTCGCCCATCGTATAGTTGCGGGTATGGCCGATATGGATGCGCCCCGACGGATAGGGGAACATCTCCAGCACGTAATATTTCGGGCGCGGGTCGTCATTGTCGGCTTCGAACAGCTTCTTTGCGTCCCAGGCCTTCTGCCATTTGGGCTCTGACGCGCGCGGATTGTATCGTTCGGTTGCCATCGGGTGTTTTTCACTTAAAAGCATGCGCGAGCCGCCGGACAATGCCCGGGCGGCTCAGGAAATGTCGTCGCGGTGTTCACCATGGATTGCCGGACCCGTCAACTGCGGCGATCCGGCGAAAAGCCAAACACAGGCAGGATATAGGCATGGCGAGCGCCGTCGAACAGCTTTTCACGGTCAAGGCAAGGATCGCTGCCGCCGAGCGCGAGGCAGGACGCGACGCCGGAGCGGTGGCGCTGGTCGCGGTCTCGAAAACCTTCGACGCCGCCGATATCCGCCCCGTCATCGAGGCCGGCCAGCGCGTCTTCGGCGAAAACCGGGTCCAGGAAGCACAAGCCAAATGGCCGGTGCTGAAACATGACTTCCCCGAGATCGAGCTGCATCTGATCGGTCCTCTGCAATCGAACAAGGCGAAGGAAGCTGTCGCGCTGTTCGACGTCATCGAAACCGTCGACCGTGAAAAGATCGCCGCCGAACTCGCCAAGGAGATCGCCAGGCAAGGCCGGTCACCAAGGCTGTATGTCCAGGTCAACACCGGCTCCGAGCCGCAAAAGGCCGGCATCGAGCCGCGCGAGGCTGTCGCCTTCGTGGCCCGCTGCCGCTCGGTTCACGGCCTCGCCATCGAAGGGCTGATGTGCATTCCGCCGGCCGGCGAGAACCCCGGTCCGCATTTCGCGCTGCTGGAAAAGCTTGGGCTTGAGGCCGGCGTCGACAAGTTCTCCATGGGCATGTCCGGCGACTACGAAACCGCGATCGCCTTCGGCGCGACCAGTGTCAGGGTTGGATCGGCGATTTTCGGCGCCAGATGAGGCGCAGCCGGCCTTAGGCCACAGGCTGACATCGACTAAGCCAGTGTATAGAAACGGAACGTTTCGTTCCTATATGGGTCGAGTTATTCTCAACCCGTCTGGAGCCACCATGCGTTACAATCAACTTGGAAATACGGGGATGTTCGTCTCCGAACTTTGCCTCGGCACGATGACGTTCGGCGCGGCCGGCGAGAACGCCCAATGGGGCCTGATCGCCAGCCTCGACCAGAAGGGCGTTGACGAGATCGTTGCCCGCTCGCTCGCCGCCGGCGTCAATTTCTTCGACACGGCGGATGTCTATTCCTTTGGTGCCTCGGAACGGCTTCTCGGCCAGTCGCTCAGGAACCTTGGCGTCAACCGGCAGGACGTGATCATCGCCACCAAGGTTCATGGCGCCATGGGCGGAGGCCCGAACCAGCGTGGTTCCTCGCGCGGCCACATCATGGATTCGGTCGAAGGCAGCCTCCAACGGCTGCAGCTGGATCATATCGATCTCTACCAGCTGCACGGCACCGACACGGTGACGCCGATCGACGAAACGCTGCGGGCGCTCGACGACCTGGTTGCCGCCGGCAAGGTCCGCTATGTCGGCGTCTCGAACTGGCAGGCCTGGCGCATCGCCAAGGCGCTGGGTATTGCCGAGCGCAAAGGCTTTGCCCGCTTCGAGACCGTGCAGTCGTATTATTCGATCGCCGGCCGCGATCTCGAGCGCGAGATCGTGCCGCTGCTCAGCGAGGAGAAGCTCGGGCTGATGGTCTGGTCGCCGATGGCTGGCGGCTTGCTCTCCGGCAAATACGGACCGGGCGCCCCCGGCAATGGCGAGGGCCGCCGCGCCAGCTTCAATTTCCCGCCGGTCAATGAGGACCGTGCCTGGGCAGCAGTCGCCGTTATGCGCGAGATCGCCGCCAAGCACGGCGTCAGCGTCGCTACGGTGGCGCTCGGCTATGTCCTGGCCAAGCCATTCGTGATGAGCGTCATCATCGGCGCCAGCCGCATGGAGCAGCTGGAACAGAACCTTGCAGCCACCGAGTTGCAGCTCGATGCCGATGATCTTGTTCGCCTCGACGAAGTCAGTGCCCTGCCCGCCGAATACCCGGGCTGGATGCTGGAGCGTCAGGCAGCCGGCCGGCGCCCGGCGCCCTTTGTTCCGAAAAAGTAACTCAATCTTACCTTCTTACCTTCGTTGCTTCGGGAGCCGGCAGGCTCCCGATCGTTTTGAGCTCAGTTCAGCCGGACAGTCTCGACCAAAAAGTCCAAAAAGGCCCGCACCCGCGCCGGCAGATGCTTGCCTTGGCCGACATAGACGGCGTGGGTAAGTTCCTCGTCGCCGGGGTTGAACTCTTCCAGCAGCGGCAGGAGCCGGCCGGCGGCAATGTCGGCCTCCACATGCCAGCTTGCCAGCCGGGCGATGCCCGCCCCCGAGAGCGCCATCAGCCGCATCGCCTCGCCGTCGCTGACCAGCGTATTTCCGGCGATCGACAGGGTGATCGGCTTGCCGGCCGCATCGATAAAAGGCCAGCCCTCGAGGTGGCGTACGAAACGGAAGCCCATCCGGTTGTGACGATCGAGATCGGCGGGCGTCATGGGCGTGCCACGCGCTTCGAGATACGATGGCGCCGCAACGACGACCACCCGGCTCTGCCCGAGCTTGCGCGCCACCAGCCGTGATTCGCCGAGCGGCCCGGCCCGGATGGCGACGTCAGCACGCTCCTCCATCAGGTCGATAACATCGTCGGTCAACACCAGATCGACCGAGATTTCGGGGTAGCGCTCCAGAAAACGCGGCAAAAGCGGGATCAGCCGATGCTGCCCGAAAGGCACGTAGCTGTTGATCCGCAGCCGGCCACGCGGCGCGGCACCCGCCGCTGCCTCACGCTCGGCCGCTGCCATGTCGGCCAGGATACGCACGCCGCTGTCGAAAAAGGCCGCCCCCTCCGGCGTCAGTTGCAGCTTGCGCGTCGAACGGCTGACCAGCCGCGCGCCGAGCCGTGCCTCCAGCCGCGCGATCAGCTTGCTCACCGCCGACGGGGTCATCCGCAACGCACGGGCAGCGGCCGAAAAGCTGCCCGCCTCGACCACGCGGACGAACACTTCGATCTCGCCGGAGCGGTTGATGTCGGGCCTGGCCATTGGTGAATCTATTTCACAGACGATGTGCCCGATGCAAGGCTGGTTCACAGCACATCGGGACACGATCTTCCGAATTGGGGCGTGGGAGGAACACGGCGCCCGTCGTCAAAACTGGTCGTCATCGATGTGGGAACCGCCATGCCCCTTGCTCTTTACGCTCTTGCCGCCGGTGCGTTCGGCATCGGCGTCACCGAATTCGTCATCATGGGCCTGCTGCTCGACGTCAGCACCGATCTCGACGTCTCGATCTCGGCTGCCGGCCAGCTTATTTCCGGCTATGCGCTCGGCGTTGTCATCGGCGCGCCGCTGCTGACGATCGCAACCGGCCGTTGGCCGCGCAAGACCGTGCTTCTGTCGCTGATGGCGATCTTCACGCTGGGCAACCTCGCCTGTGCGCTTGCCCCAGACTACTGGACGCTGATGGGTGCGCGCGTGCTGACCGCCTTCGCCCACGGCACCTTCTTCGGCGTCGGCTCGGTCGTGGCGACCGGGCTGGTGGCGCCCAACAAGAAAGCTTCGGCGATCGCCCTGATGTTCACCGGCCTGACCATCGCCAACATCCTCGGCGTGCCTTTCGGCACTTGGCTCGGCCAGGTCTTCGGCTGGCGCGCGACGTTCTGGGCGGTGACCCTGGTCGGCATCGCCGCCTTCGCCATCATTCTCCTGGTGGTGCCGCGCAGCCGAACAGAACCTGAAAAGAGCAATTTGCGCGCCGATCTCGCCGTGCTCGGCCGCACGCCCGTCCTGCTTGGCTTTGCCACCACCGTGCTTGGCTATGCCGGCGTCTTTGCCGTCTTCACCTACATCGCCCCGTTGCTGACCGAGATCACCGGTTTTGAGGAAGCAGCGGTGTCGCCTATCCTGCTGGTCTTCGGCGGCGGCCTCATCGCCGGCAACATCGCCGGCGGCAAGTTCGCCGACCGCCGGCTGCTACCTTCCGTTCTCGGCAGTCTCGTCGTCCTGGCGCTGGTGCTCGGCACCATGACCTTCGCCCTGCAAAGCCAGGTCATGGCCGTTATCTATGTCGGCCTGCTCGGCGCCGCCGCCTTCGCCACCGTGGCGCCACTGCAGATGTGGGTGCTGGAAAAGGCACAAGGCGCCGGCCAGAGCCTCGCCTCGTCCTTCAACATCGCCGCCTTCAACCTCGGCAACGCGGCCGGCGCCTGGCTCGGTGGCGTGGTCATCGCGCACGGTCCCGGTCTCGGTGCCGTCACCTGGGTCGCGGCCCTGTTGCCGCTTTCAGCGCTTGCCGTGGCGGCGTTTGCTCTGCGCCTCGACCGAGACCCTGCCCTCTCCACACCGGAAATCGCGCCGTCATAGAACGGCAAACCTCAACCAATCTTTGAAACAGCCATCCTTCCACAAGGAGCAAACCCATGGATTATCGAAATCTTGGCGCATCAGGCCTGAAGGTCCCGGCACTCTCGTTCGGCGCTGGAACCTTCGGCGGTTCAGGCCCGCTATTCGGCGCCTGGGGCAACAGCGATGCGACGGAAGCACGGCGGCTGGTCGACATCTGCCTGGAGGCCGGCGTCAACCTGTTCGACACCGCCGATGTCTATTCGATTGGCGCTTCCGAACAAGTGCTCGGCGCTGCCATCAAGGGCCGCCGCGACGCCGTGCTGATCTCGACTAAGACCTCGCTGCCGATGGGCGACGGTCCCGACGATGCCGGCTCGTCACGTTCACGCCTGATCAAGGCCGTCGAAGACGCGCTGAAGCGTCTTGGCACCGATTACATCGACCTGCTGCAACTGCACGCCTTTGATGCCGCAACACCGATCGAGGAGGTGCTGTCGACGCTGGACGGTCTCGTGCGCGCCGGCAAGGTGCGTTATGTCGGCGTCTCCAATTTTTCCGGCTGGCAAGTGATGAAGTCGCTCGGCCTGGCGGATAGATATGGCTATCCCCGATACGTCGCCCATCAGGTCTACTATTCGCTGGTCGGACGCGATTATGAATGGGAGTTGATGCCGCTCGGCCTCGACCAGGGTGTCGGTGCGCTGGTGTGGAGCCCACTCGGCTGGGGCCGCCTGACCGGCAAGATCCGCCGTGGCCAGAAGCTGCCTGAGAAAAGCCGGCTGCACGACACGGCAAGCTTCGGACCGCCCGTCGAGGATGAGCATCTCTATCGGGTCGTCGACGCGCTTGATGTTGTCGCCGAGGAAACCGGCAAGACCATACCGCAGATCGCCATCAATTGGCTGCTGCAGCGGCCGACCGTCGCCTCCGTCATCATTGGCGCGCGCAACGAGGAGCAGTTGCGCCAGAATCTCGGCGCCGTCGGCTGGTCCTTGACAGCCGAGCAGATGAAGAAGCTCGACACGGCAAGTGAGGTCACCGCACCCTACCCGTATTTTCCCTATCGCCGGCAGGAGGGGTTTGCCCGGCTGAACGCACCCGCAGTCTGACGCTCCAAAAGCTGGCGGCGGCTCCCGGGCTGCCGCCCCGGCTAATGCAGCACGAACTCGCCGTCGACCTTGCGCCATTCGTTCGGCGCGATCAGCTTCTGGTGCGTGTAGCTCACCGAATGCAGCGGGCCTTCGAGCTCGGCCTTCCAGAACTCGATGAAGCGGATCAGCACCGGAAATTTCGGGGCGATGTCGTAGTCCTGCCAGATGAAGCTCTGCAGCAGATGCGGATGATCGGGAAAGTGATAAAGAATCTTGGCCGTGGTCAAGCCATAGCCCTTGAGCATCAGGTCCATTTCTGAATGGTCGCGCATTGCGGTCCCCTGGTTGATTCTCCTTCCTCCCAGCCTGAAATTGTGCACCCCATTTGCTTATTCGTCTATTGATATTTCTGCGATCAAACCAGATTCCTCCCGCAAAAACATGCGCTTAGCAGCCGCCTCACGAGAGTGCTGACACCACCCGGCAAGGCACCTGCGGCATCCCGCCGCGCGAATCCAACGTCTAATGTTGCCGTCACCGCCGAACTGTTAATAATGCGCGCGAATTCGCGGCCGCATCGCTGCGATCCTGCCGGCGGTCAAGCCGGCGGTTTGGTTTTGGGGAGGAAGGCGAAGAAATGTCCGATGTTCATGTCCATCGCGTCCAGCCGGCGTGGAAGAAGAACGCGCTGATTGACAATGACACCTACCTGAAATGGTACGCCGACAGCGTCAAGAACCCGGACAAGTTCTGGGGCACGCACGGCAAGCGCATCGACTGGTTCAAGCCCTACAGCAAGGTCAAGAACACGTCCTTCGACGGCAAGGTTTCGATCAAATGGTTCGAGGATGGCCAGACAAACGTTTCCTGGAACTGCATCGACCGGCATCTGAAGAAGCGCGGCGAACAGACCGCCATCATCTGGGAAGGCGACAATCCCTACGACGACAGGAAGATCACCTACAACGAACTTCACGCACATGTCTGCCGCCTCGCCAATGTGATGAAGAAGCACGGGGTCAAGAAGGGCGACCGCGTCACCATCTACATGCCGATGATCCCGGAGGCCGCTTATGCGATGCTCGCCTGCACGCGCATCGGCGCCATTCATTCGGTCGTCTTCGGCGGCTTTTCGCCGGACGCGCTGGCCGGACGCATCGACGACTGCAAGTCGACCTTCGTCATCACCGCCGACGAAGGCCTGCGCGGCGGCAAGACTATCGCGCTGAAGGACAACACCGACAAGGCGATCGAGATCGCCGCCAAGGCCGGAACGAAAGTCGAAAAGGTCTTGGTCGTGCGCCGCACCGGCGGCAAGACCGGCTGGGCCGCCGGGCGCGACGTCTGGTACCATGACGAGGTCGCCACGGTTAAGGCCGAATGCAAGCCCGAGAAGATGAACGCCGAGGACCCGCTGTTCATCCTCTACACATCCGGCTCGACCGGCAAGCCGAAGGGCGTGCTGCACACCACAGCCGGCTATCTCGTCTATGTCTCGATGACCCACCAATATGTCTTCGACTATCATGACGGCGACATCTACTGGTGCACCGCCGATGTCGGCTGGGTCACCGGCCACAGCTATATCGTCTACGGGCCGCTCGCCAACGGCGCCACCACGCTGATGTTCGAAGGCGTGCCGAACTACCCGTCGCAGTCGCGTTTCTGGGACGTGATCGACAAGCACAAGGTCAACATCTTCTACACGGCGCCGACGGCGCTGCGCGCACTGATGGGCGCCGGCGATGCCCATGTCACCAAAACGTCGCGCAAGTCGCTGCGCGTGCTCGGCACCGTCGGCGAGCCGATCAATCCGGAAGCCTGGGAGTGGTATTTCAACGTCGTCGGCAACGGCAAGGTGCCGATCGTCGACACCTGGTGGCAGACCGAGACCGGCGGCATCATGATTACGCCGCTTCCGGGCGCCACCCACCTCAAGGCGGGTTCGGCGACGCGGCCCTTCTTTGGCGTCAAGCCGCAGCTGGTCGACGCCGACGGCAAGGTGCTCGAAGGCGAAGCCAGCGGCAATCTTTGCATTGCCGACTCATGGCCGGGCCAGATGCGCACCGTCTATGGCGATCACGACCGCTTCGTGCAGACCTATTTCTCGACCTACAAGGGCAGGTACTTCACCGGCGACGGCTGCCGCCGCGATGCTGACGGCTACTACTGGATCACCGGCCGGGTCGACGACGTCATCAACGTCTCTGGCCACCGCATGGGCACCGCCGAGGTCGAATCGGCGCTGGTTTCGCATGAGAAGGTCTCGGAGGCCGCCGTCGTCGGCTACCCGCACGATATCAAGGGCCAGGGCATCTACTGCTATGTCACGCTGATGGCCGGCGAGACGCCAAGCGAGGACTTGCGCCAGGAGCTCGTCGTCCATGTCCGCAAGGAGATCGGCGCCATCGCTTCGCCCGACAAGATCCAGTTCGCGCCCGGCCTGCCGAAGACCCGTTCCGGCAAGATCATGCGGCGCATCCTGCGCAAGATCGCCGAGGATGATTTTGCCGCGCTCGGCGACACCTCGACGCTCGCCGATCCGGCAGTCGTCGACGACCTGATCGCCAACCGGCAAAACAAGAAGGGCTGATGCAACCCGCATTGGGCGCCGTCACCGAGCTTTGGCGCTATCCCGCGAGCTCGCTCGCCGGCGAGTTTCAGGAGGCGATCTCCGTCGACTGGTATACCGTCGAAGGCGACCGCCTGTTTGGTCTTGTCGATACCTCGACCGATGAAATCGCACGGCCCGACCGCGAAGCGAAATGGCACAAGGTGCCCCGCATCCGCACCCGGCTGTCGCAGTCCGGCAGGCTGGAGGTCGCCATCCCCGACGGACGCTGGCTTTCGGCACCTGGCGCGCAAAGTGATCGCGCGGTTTCCGCGTATCTCGGCTTTGCGGCTTCCATCCGGCCGTTCCGCCGGGAAAATGCGGCTCCGGATTATGCCGGCCCTCTGCTGACCGAACGCTACGTCAAAGCCCCTATTCATCTGCTGACCACCGCCTCACTGGCGCGTTTGAAAGTGCTGCATCCAGAGGGCACCGCCGACGCGCGCCGCTTCCGCCCCAACATCGTCGTCGATATGCCGGAGGTCGAGGGGTCGTTCCCCGAGACGGAATGGATCGGGCGCAAGCTGGCAATCGGCGACCTGCTCCTGACCATCTCCGAGCCGTGCCGCCGCTGCGGCTTCACCATCATTGGCCAGGACGGGTTCGACCACGACCCGGCAATCCTGCGCAGCCTGGTCCGCCACAACGCCCATAATCTCGGCGTCTACTGCACTGTCGACCGACCGGCCCGCGTCGAGATCGGCGCCACGATGCGCCTCCTGTAGCTATCGGTACAAATCCGCCCGCGTCGGCGGCAGGCCGCTCGGCCCACGCGCGCGCCTTGTGGCGACGGTCTGGAAAACCTGCGCCGATGCACGTTCGAAAGTAATCGAGCAGCCGGTGAGATAAAGCAGCCAGAGCCGCGCCTTGGCTTCGCCGACCTCAGCGATGGCTTCGTCAAAGCGTGCGTGGAGACGCTCTGCCCATAGCCTGCAGGTGCGCGCATAGTGCTCGCGCAAGTTTTCGACGTCGTAGACGAGGAAGCCGTGCGCCTCGAGATTGCCGAGCGTCATGCCGATCGTATCGAGTTCGCCGCCCGGAAAAATGTATTTGATCAGCGCCTTGAATTCCGGCCCCTTTCGCAGCGTCTTCTTCATGTTGCCCTTGTCGCGCCGGGTGATGGCGTGGTGCAGATAGATGCCGCCGGGCTTGAGCAGGCGATGGATCCTCGAGAAATAGGCCGCATGGTTGGCAAGTCCCAGATGCTCGAACATGCCGATCGACGAGATCTTGTCGAAGGAGCCGGACAGCTCGGCATAGGACTTGATCTCGATGGTGATGCGGTCCTCCAGCCCCGCGGCGCGGATGCGTTCGCGGGCGAGCTCGGTCTGTGCCTCCGACAGCGAAACGCCGTGGCCGACGACGCCATAATTCTTCACCGCATGGATGAGCATCGCTCCCCAGCCGCAGCCGATGTCGAGCAGTTTTTCGCCGGGCTTCAATCGAAGCTTGCGGCAGATATGGTCGAGCTTGTCTCTTTGGGCCTGATCGATATCGTTGGCGAAATCCTTGAAATAGCCGCAGCTATAGACCATGCGCTCGTCGAGGAAGAGCCGGTAGAATGCGTTGGAAATATCGTAGTGATGCTGGATCGCCTCCTTGCTCGACCCGCTGACGTAAGGATTGCGGCCGGAAAGATCGGTTCGCGCCGTCATCTGTTTTCGCGAAAACAGCACCGCCGGCAGGTCGCGCAGGATCGCCAGCTTCGGCAACGTCTTGAGCTTCGTCCTGAGCTTGCCATGCGTGGGCAAGGCGTAGAAATCGAACAGCGATCCGTCTTCGACGTCGACCGCCTTGGCAATCCACATCTCGATCAGCGTCGATAAAGAGGGCCGACGTACGATCTGCCAGACGATGTCCTGGTCGTTGATAGTGAGCACCGGGCCGGTAGCCGGGCCGATCCGCTCGCCTGTCCACAGCCTCACCGCGAAACCCGGTTTCAGCGTTTCAATGACCGTCCGAACAATCCGGGCCGCTCTTTCGGCTGCCTCCATCCCCATCCTCCCTTACCCGGCAAAAAGCGGCCCGGAACAATCGCGGCTCGATCTTGCCTGCCGGATCGGCCGGCCGCAAGCCGCCCGAGTGCACAAGCACGCTTGTTCAGGATTTTCGAGTGCCCCGCCTTGCCATTTGCCGGATGACACCCCATCATGAGCAAGTGTTCAACAAATCGAAAGGAGGTGATCCGATGTCGAGTGATTTCGTTTTCCAGAACGTGGCCTCAGCGGATCGCACTTTCGGGAAGCAGTCTTCCCGTTAAGGCGCGAGATGCGCGGCTGGCGACCAACCGTCGCAGCCAGGAGCCGCGCCATGGACGGAAACACGGAAGGCCGCCGACTTCGCAAGAAGCGGCGGCCTTTTCCTTTTTGGGCTGTTGTCCCTTATTTGGTTACACTCAACATCTCGACGTTGCGCGCTATGTCCTGGAAAGCCTGGTTGAGTTCGGTTCCATTGGCAGCTTGGTAGAAGTGCTTGATCTTGGTGGTGTCCGGGCTCGCGCAATCCTGGAGCGTCGCCTTGGCATTCGTTTCGTTTAGGTCAAATCCAATAGTGAAGATCTCGATGCCCTTGTCGCGCATGGCAGCGCAAAGTTTCTTGGCTGCCGTGCGGGTCGGCTCCTTGCCGGCGTCATTGTAAACGTCGCTCACCGTGCTCGCATCGAAGTAGGACAGGTTGAATTCGCCATCGGTCATCAGGATCGCGATTTTGGCGACCTTTTTTGGATCCATCTTGGCCGGCCGCTGCGAAGTCCTCATTATGCTCCCCCAGCTCTCCGAGAGCATGTACCAGGTCCACTGCACGCCGATATGGCCGGCAGTGCCGCCGGAGGCGACGAAATTCTTGATGACCGTCTTGAGTGCCGTCGCATCGGCCGTCAGCGGCATCAGCGTGGCGGCCGGGCAGGCGGCGGTGCCGGTTTGCCAGGCGAAGGACGACAGCAGGTAGTCGCGGTTGACCATGCTGGCGTCGGGGCCTGCGTCCGAATACTGGTAGGTCCCCTTGCGTTCTGTGGCGCAATTATCGGGACGGATGAAGCCCGAGACATACTGCACGGCGTCATTGGCCGGCGCCTGTTTGCGTTGGCTGGCGGTGGTTTCCACATAGACGCTGCTGGTGGCAAGTGTACCGGCATTCACCGAATTGGCATAAGGCACGATGGCAACCCGCACGCGCGGTTTGGACGGGTCCTGACCGCCCAGGAAGCTGTCGACAGCATTCGCCGCAGCCGTCCGCAGATCGATGATTTTCTGGCCTGCCATCGAGCCGGTAACATCGAGCATCATCGCGACTTCGATCTGCTTGTCCGAATAGAGAGCCGTCGTCGATGCGGGAACGCGCTGCATGCTACCCGTGCTGAAAAGCGGGAAATAATAGCTGACATTGACATGAACGTCCGCCTGAACGGTCTTGGCGATTCGGTCGACAGTCAGTTTGTCTAGAACGATCTGATTGTCCTGCAGGATACCCGCCGTGCTGTTGGCATCGAGAAAGGCCTGCACCGATTTGCTTGCGTCAGCCTCGCTGATGACGCTGGTCGTCAAGTCGCGGGCCGTCGAGGTGACCGCAGCATCGACGACGCCTTGCAGGCTCGATTTCACATTGTAGAGTTGGGAGACGTTGACGGCAAAGCCGACGCTCAGCGCCAGTACTGAGCCGATTATGCCAAACAGCACCGCGAAATTTCCGCTGCGATCCCCGGCAAAGCCGCCGATCGCCTGAACAAGACCCCCGAAACGCCGCATTCCTTCCGCCTCCATTCGCTACAGCCTGCAGCTGTCCGAACGCGCATTGCAGGAATCCGGCCGGATCGCGCCGCCGGGCGCGGGAAAGCGAGCAGCCCCCGCTCAGGCCCTTGTTTCCAAACGGTTTCGAGCAGCGACAAGGTAAACAGCGGGTAAACGAAAGCCGCGTCGGCGCGGCTTTGTTCACAAAGCGCTTACCACGATCCGGCTCGCAATTCGGAACGGCCGGATGGCGTCCCGATCCGGTACAGACGAGATGTCTCGAACCGGATCAGCACGACCGCGATGGCGGGACGTGGAAACATGGGCTGTGAACGTCTCCGGGAGGATTAGGCCAGCACCCGTGCGGTGACGGTCCTGTCGAGGCCGCGATAGGGCGGCTTGAACAGGTTGCCTTCCTGCTCGTAGGTCCAGACCTTGAACAGGCTGAGCCGGTGCGGGCCGAAACTGTGCAACAGCGGCACGTCGGTGGCGTCGCGGCCACGCGCAATGACGACACGGCCGATTCTCGGCACATTGTGGCGGGGATCGAACGTGTACCACTTGCTGTCGAGGAACACTTCCATCCAGGCCGAGAAGTCCATCGGCGCCGGATCGGCGGGCACGCCGATATCGCCGAGATAGCCGTTCACGTAGCGGGCCGGGATATTCATGCAGCGGCAGAGCGTGATCGCCAGATGGGCAAAGTCGCGGCAGACGCCGACGCGTTCCTCATGCGCCTGCGCCGCCGTGCGGGTCGAGCGCGCATAACCGTAGCCGAAGGACAGGCGGTTGTGGACATAGTCGACGATCGCCTGCACCCGCGCCCAGCCCGGCGGAAGCTGGCCGAACAGTTGCCAGGCCAGGTCGCCGAGATGGTCGGTCTCGCAGTAACGGCTGCCGAGCAGATAGCCGAGCACCTCGTCCGGCAATTCGGCGACCGGAACTTCCCTGGCCAACGCGTTGACTTCGTCCGTCTCACCGCTGTCCTCGACCACCGCGTCATAGAGGATGCGAAAACTTCCGGCCGGCGCCGTGAAGCGGCGGCAGCTATTGCCGAAAAGATCGTGGTAGACCCTGGTCGGGACCGACGGCGAGGTCAGCACGCGCGTCTGCCGCTTGATGTCGACCTGGCGATCCCTGTGGATCTCGAGCAGCGAAATGACCGGCGTGGCTGCAGCGCATTCAATGCCAATTTCATAGCCGAGCCTGATCAGCATCGCCGTCCCCCTACGATCGTCATGGAAGATAGTGCTGGTCAACGCGGGAGAGTGCGCGGCGGTTCCTTGCGAACGTCGAAAACGACGCCTCGCGGCTTCCCATACGGACGCGGCAACGTTACGGTCGATCGACACGCGTCTTTCGAAATAATCCCTCCAGGATGACCCGGGAAAACCGATGCTTGCAGGCAGAAAATTTGCGGCCTTTCTGTTCGATATGGACGGCACGATTCTCAATTCGATTGCCGCGGCGGAAAGGGTCTGGGCAGCTTGGGCGCATCGGCAAGGTCTTGACGTCGCCGCATTCCTGCCGACCATCCACGGCGTGCGGGCGATCGAGACCATCGGCCGGCTGGCGCTGCCAGGCGTCGATCCTGCCCGCGAAGCCGATGCGCTTTTGCAGGCCGAGGCAGCCGATGTCGAGGGCATTCGCCCGATTGCCGGCGCCGCGGCGTTCCTCGCGTCGCTGCCGCCTGGGAGTTGGGCGATCGCCACCTCCGCGCCGCGCGAACTTGCCTTGCTGCGCCTGCAGGCCGCCGGCATTCCGGCTCCCGCCGTGATCGTTGCGGCGGAGGATGTGGCCCGCGGCAAGCCGGCGCCCGACTGCTTCCGGCTGGCGGCCGAACGGCTCGGCGTCGATGTGCGCGACTGCCTCGTCTTCGAGGACGCGCCGGCAGGCATAGCGGCAGCCGAAGCCGCGGGCGCTGCAATCATGGTGATCAGCGCCACGCACCGGCATCCGTTGGAGACGCCGCATGCCGCCATCATCGGCTATGACGCGATCGGCATCGCTGTCGATGCCCGCGGCTGGATTGCCATCGAAGCGGAGCGGACGGCGCAGCCTGCGTAGTTTGGCGCCCTACCTGGGCTAAAAGTCGCTGGTCAGGCCCTTGACTTCCCAGTCGCCGTAGCGGCTGGGCTCCTTGCCGCCGCGCCCGCCGATCTCCCTCGGGAGCGTGGCTTCCTTCTCGCGATATTTCTCCCGTCGGGCCTCGGCCTCGGCCAAGGCACGCTGGGCTGCTGGCCTCAGCGCCTTTTGCGGCTCGCCGTTAGCATTCGTTGTGCTGGTTTCGTCGATCATGCGATCTTCCGCTAGATTGAAACAGGCCCCCGATTGAAACGAGAACCGCTGTTTCCCATCATATAGCGGTGGGTCCACAAGGGATCGACCCCTTTGTTGGGCAGAACGGAGCAGACAATGAACACCCTTCGCACCGCCATGCTTTTGGCCGCAATGACGGCCCTGTTCATGGGCGTCGGTTATCTGGTCGGCGGATCCGGCGGCATGATGATCGCCTTGCTGATCGCTGCCGGCACCAATCTGTTCAGCTATTGGAACGCCGACAAGATGGTGCTGGCGATGCACCGAGCGATCGAGGTCGACGAAAGCAACGCGCCTGAATATTACGCCATCGTGCAGGGCCTTGCCCGACGCGCCGGTCTGCCGATGCCGAGGACCTATCTCATCGACAATCCGCAGCCCAATGCCTTCGCCACCGGCCGCAATCCGCAAAATGCCGCTGTCGCCGCCAGCACTGGCTTGCTCGAGCGGCTATCGCATGAAGAAGTCGCGGCGGTGATGGCGCACGAGCTCGCCCATGTGCAGCACCGCGATACGCTGACCATGACGATCGTCGCCACCTTCGCCGGCGCAATTTCGATGCTCGGCAATTTCGCCTTTTTCTTCGGCGGTAACCGCGACAACAACAATTCCTTCGGCATCGTCGGCGTGCTGGTGGCAATGATCGTCGCGCCTTTGGCCGCCATGATCGTGCAGATGGCGGTAAGCCGCACTCGCGAATACGAGGCCGACCGGCGCGGTGCCGAAATCTGTGGACACCCGCTGTGGCTCGCCTCGGCGCTTGACAAGATCGCCCGTGGCGCCGAACGCATCCGCAACCCGGATGCCGAGCGCAATCCGGCAACCGCCCATCTCTTCATCATCAATCCTCTTTCCGGCGAGCGCATGGACAATTTGTTCTCCACCCACCCGAGCACCGAAAACCGCATCGCCGCCCTGCAGCGGATGGCGCAACAGATGGCCGGCGCACCCGAAGCGGCCGCGACGCCAAGCCCGGAGCCGGACGGGATCGGGCAGCAGCCGTCGGGTCCATGGGAAAGGGCCGCCCGGCCCGAAAGGCCGGCCGAGCCGGCCAGGCCGAAACCCAATCCCTGGGGACGCAATCCGACCGGGCCCAAAGGTCCGTGGTCGTGAGCGTCGGGCAACGCCGGCACGCAATTCCAGGCGATCGTCAACACAATTCGGGCAGCGAGGCCGTTGCTGGCCTCGCCGCGCGCAAGACAGCCGCGCGGCTGCTTGCCGCCGTCATCGACGCGAGAACGCCGCTCGACGGGCTGACCGACCATGAAAACGGCCATCCGCAATACAAGGCGCTCGACCTGCGCGACCGCGCCCTGGTGCGCGCCATTCTGGTCACCGCCCTGCGCTACCGCATGACCATATCAGGCCTGTTGGCCCGCCGCCTGGAAAAGCCGCTGCCGCCCAACGCCACGGCGCTTTCGCACATCTTGCATGTGGCGGCGGCGCAGATCCTGTTCCTCGATGTTCCCGACAGCGCCGCCGTCGACCTCGCCGTGACCCACGCCAAGTCCGATCCGCGCACGGCGCGCTTTTCCGGCCTCGTTAATGGCGTACTGCGTACGTTGGCGCGGGCCAAGCAGGATGAGCTCGCGGCGGCGGTTGCGGCCACCGACGAGGCGCCAAAATGGTTTTCCGACCGTTTGAAAACCGTCTACGGCCTCGACAAGACCAGGCAGATACTGCTCGCCCATCGCCATGAGGCGCCGGTCGATTTCACCGTCAAGTCGGACCCGGCGCTGTGGGCCGAACGGCTCGGCGGCTTCGTCCTGCCGACCGGCACGGTGCGGGTGGAAAAGCTCAGCGCTTCCGTGACCGAACTGCCCGGTTTTGGGGAAGGCGCCTGGTGGGTTCAGGATGCAGCGGCCAGCCTGCCGGCCCGGCTGTTCGGCGACATCAATGGTTTGCGAATCGCCGACCTCTGTGCCGCGCCGGGCGGCAAGACCGCCCAGCTGATCCTCGCCGGCGCCCACGTCACCGCACTCGACATGTCCCGAACACGGCTGGCGCGGCTGACGCAGAATCTCGAAAGGCTCGGCCTGTCCGCGGAGATCGCCCACGCCGATCTGCTCAAATACGAGCCGAAGGAGCTCTTCGACGGCGTCCTCCTTGACGCACCTTGCTCTTCGACAGGCACGGTGCGGCGGCACCCCGACGTTCCCTGGACGAAGACGGCGGCCGACGTCGAAAAACTGGCCGACCTGCAACGCCGGCTGCTTGCCCGCGCCGTCACCCTGGTCACGCCTGGCGGACGCATCGTCTTTTCCAACTGTTCGCTCGATCCGCTCGAAGGCGAAGAGCTTTATCGCGGCTTTCTCGCCGGCAATGCGGAAATCATCGACGACCCGCTTCGGCCGGGTGAGATCGCCGGCATCGACCCGTTCCTGACGCCGCAAGGCACGTTGCGCACCACGCCTGCCGACCTGGAGCTTGGCTCCCCCGCCCGTTCCGGGCTGGACGGCTTCTTCGCCGCCCGCATGCGCAGAGCCGGCTAAGGGCCGATCTCGAAGCGCGTCCGGCCTTGTGGGGCGAAGAGGCACGGAAAACAGGCTGAACGGCCACGCTGCCGCGGAATTCGCCTTCGCACAAGTTCTTGAATCATATAAACTTGTGCCTGGGTGAGGATGATCAGGAGAGATTTTGGCAATCGCTGCCGGTAACACGACGCGTCTGTGGACGCTTGTCGCGAGGGAGTTCTGGCGCAAGGCGCGCCGGCGCTTGCGTGCCGGGCCACTCTATCGCTGGCGCTACTCAGGCCGCACGCCGGAGCGCGTCCTGATCGCCCCGCCGGACCTGCGCCTCGCCGATCCTCAGATCGCGCTCGAGATCTATTACGGCCGCTATCCGCTTTCGGGGCATCTGGTCGAGACCGGCGGCAAATCGCCCTTCCAGATCGACGTGCCCAATCCCGGCTGGCAAAAGACGCTGCATGGCTTTCGCTGGCTGCGCCACATGCGTGCCGCGGGTACCGAGCTCGCCGCCGCCAACGCGCGGGCGTTGGTTTCCGATTGGATTGCAATCCATGGCAGCCATATTTCCGGCGTCGCCTGGGAGCCCGGCACGACGGCCAAGCGCGTCATTGCCTGGCTGCAGCATTCCTCGATCGTGTTGCAGGGCGCCGAATTTCCGTTCTACCGCGCCTTCCTGAAATCGCTTGCCGTCCAGATCCGCTATCTGCGCGCCATGGCGCGCGAGATGCCGGACGGCAAGGACAGGCTACGCGCGCGCATTGCGCTGGCCTTTGCCGCTTTGTCGCTGCCGGCGCCGGCCTCGGCGCTGCGCGGTGCCACCCGCAGTCTCGCCGAGGAGATCGACCGCCAGATCCTGCCTGACGGCGGCCATATCTCGCGCAATCCGATGGCCGTGCTTGAAATCCTCGCCGACCTTCTGCCGTTGCGCCAGACATACGCCAATCAGGCCGAGACACCGCCGACCGCCCTGATCGGCGCCATCGACCGGATGCTGCCGGCGCTGCGCTTCTTTCGCCATCAGGATGGCAGCCTTGCCCGCTTCAACGGCATGGGCGCCACCATCCACGACCGTATCGCCAGCATCCTGCATCACGACGACACCGCCGGCGCACCATTGCTGCACGCGCCGCATTCGGGTTATGAGCGCCTGTCGATGGGGGGTGTCACGGTGATCGCCGATACCGGACCACCGCCGCCCGTCGACGTGTCCAATGCCGCTCACGCCGGGTGCCTCGCCTTCGAATTGTCGTCGGGCCGCCAGCACTATGTCGTCAACGCCGGCATAGACACCTATGGCGCCGCCGAGTTCCGGCCGCTTGCCCGCGCCACCGCCGCCCACTCGACCGCCACCATCAACGACACGTCGTCGGCGCGCTTCAACCACTCCCTGCGCGTCAACGACCTGCTCGGCACGCCTTTGATCGGCGGGCCGCAGCATGTGCCTTGCAAGCGCACCGACCAGAAGGGCAGCCAGGGCTTCATCGCCCGCCATGACGGCTATGTCGCGCGCTTCGGCTTCCTGCATGAGCGCGAGCTGAAATTATCGACCGAAGGCAATGTGCTTGCCGGCAGGGACCGCTTCCTGCGGCCGGGCGGCGCCTCTATCCGCAACAATGGCCGTGATTTCGTCACGGTGCGTTTCCATGTCCATCCCGACATAAACGTGCTCCAGGATGAGCATGACCGTCTGGTGCTGGCCGCCGACCATGCCGACACCTGGGTGTTTACCTCCACCGAAGTGGTACCCGAGGTCGAGGAATCGATCTATTTCGCCGGGCTCGGCGGCCCGCGCCGCAGCCGGCAGATCGTGCTTGCGTTCAAAGCCTCGGAGATTTCCGAGGTCCACTGGCAATTGACGCGGACTACTCTCGGTGGTCATCCGGAAAAAGCTGAAGCCAGTGGCAACGGCAAACACTGATCAAGCCTTGCTGCTTGATTTCCGGGCCTCATGTGCTACGGCCCGCGGACGCTCTCCAACCAGAACTGGAAAGGCCGCCAGCCCATGGCCGTCGCCGCCAAGAACATTCCCGCGCCCGACCTTGTTCCGATCCGTCGCGCGCTGCTCTCCGTCTTCGACAAGACCGGCCTGATCGACTTCGCCAAGGCGCTGGCTTCGGCCGGCGTCGAGCTGGTTTCGACCGGCGGCACCGCAAAGGCGATCGCCGAGGCCGGCATGGCCGTGCGCGACGTATCCGAGCTCACCGGCTTTCCCGAGATCATGGACGGCCGCGTCAAGACGCTGCACCCGTCGGTGCATGGCGCACTGCTCGGCGTGCGCGACGATCCCGAGCACGTCGCTGCGATGCGCGACCACGGCATCGAGCCTATAGACCTCGTCGTCTCCAATCTCTATCCATTCGAAGAGGTGCGCCGCTCCGGCGCCGACTACGCGGCGATCGTCGAGAACATCGATATTGGCGGCCCGGCGATGATCCGTGCCTCGGCCAAGAACCACGCCTATGTCGGTACCGTCACCGACCCTGACGACTATGCCTCGGTGCTCAACGCGCTGGAGATGAATTTCGGCTCGCTGTCGCTGGATTTCCGCAAGAAGCTGGCGGCCAAGGCCTTTGCCCGTACTGCCACCTACGATGCGGCGATCTCGGGATGGTTCGCCGAGGCGCTCGAGATCGAGCATCCGACATGGCGCGCCTTCGGCGGCAAGCTGCAATCGGTGATGCGCTATGGCGAAAACCCGCATCAGGGCGCCGGCTTCTATGTCAATGGCGACAGGCGGCCGGGCGTCGCTACGGCGCGCCAGCTTCAGGGCAAGCAGCTTTCCTACAACAACATCAACGACACCGACGCCGCCTTCGAGCTGGTCGGCGAATTCGATCCGACCCGCTCCGCCGCAATTGCCCTCATCAAGCACGCCAACCCGTGCGGCGTCGCCGAAGCCGCTTCGCTGCACGCGGCCTATGCCAAGGCGCTGGCCTGCGATCCGGTCTCTGCCTTCGGCGGCATCGTCGCCATGAACCGCATCCTCGACGCCGGAACCGCCGAAGAGATCGTCAAGACCTTTACCGAAGTGATCATCGCACCGGAGGCGTCCGAGGAAGCAGTCCGCATCATTGCCGCCAAGAAGAATCTACGCCTGCTGGTTACCGGCGGCCTGCCCGACCCGCGCGCGGCGGGCCTTGGCTTGAAATCGGTTGCCGGCGGCTTGTTGGTCCAGGGCCGCGACAATGCGGTGGTCGATGACCTCGACCTGAAAGTGGTGACCAGCCGCGCTCCGACGCCGGCCGAATTGGCCGATCTGAAATTCGCCTTCCGCGTGGCAAAGCACGTCAAGTCGAACGCCATAGTCTATGCCAGGGATAGCGCTACAGTCGGCATCGGCGCCGGCCAGATGAGCCGGGTCGATTCCTCGCGCATCGCCGCGCGCAAGGCGCTCGACGCGGCCGAGGCTGCCGGTCTGACGGAGCCTTTGACCAAGGGCTCTGTCGTCGCCTCGGATGCCTTTTTCCCGTTCGCGGATGGGCTTTTGTCGGCAATCGAAGCCGGCGCCACCGCCGTCATCCAGCCCGGCGGCTCGATGCGCGACGACGATGTCATCGCCGCCGCCGATGCTCACGGCATCGCCATGGTGTTTACCGGCGTGAGGCATTTCAGGCATTGAACTCCCTCCCTTCCCTCTGTGGGAGAAGGGACGAGCAGATCACTCCGCCGGCCGATCCGCCGGATAGGGCGTGCCGATCAGGATCCCCATGCCCGCTCCGAGGAACAGCACGATCGCCGCCATGCCGAGCCGCGCCGAGCCGCTGGCCAGGGTGATCGTGGCCACCATGAAAGGTGCGGCAAAACTGGTTGCTCGGCCGGCCAGCGCATAGATGCCGAAATAGCGCCCCGATTCGGCAGCGGAGACGCTGCGCGCCATGTAGGAGCGCGACGATGCCTGCACCGGCCCGAAAGCAAGCCCGATCAGCAGGCCGTAGAAAATGTAGGCTTTTTCCGCCGCCGTACCGAACAATCCGCCGCCGTCCAGTCCAGGCATCACCCAGGCGCCGAACAGCGTATAGCCCGGGCCGGTCGAGACGATGCCGAGCGTGGCGATGCTCAGCATGACCAGCGAAATCATCACTATGGACTTGGAACCCAGGGCCGCGTCGAGGCGTGCGGCAACCAGGCATCCGACTATGGCGACGACGTTGAGAATGATGCCGAACAGGCCGATCTCGGTAATCGACCAATGGAACATTGCCGCCGCAAACGTTCCGCCCAGCGCCAGCAGCGCGTTGACGCCGTCCTGATAGATCATGCGGGCGACGAGAAAGCGAAAAATGCCGCTGCGCTTGCGCACTTCGGCCAGCGTCGACTTCAGTTCCGACAGTCCCTCGCGCACCGCCGGCCCGATTGGAATGCCTTTGATTGCATCCGGCGTGAAGAAGAACATCGGCAGGATGAACAGGAAATACCAGGCCGCCGACAACGGTCCGGTGGCGCGCGCGTCCTCGCCGAGCCTGGGGTCGAGGCCGAAGATCGGGTCCAGCCCAACAACGGTCTTGCCGGTTTCAGGCGAGCCGGCCATGACGGTAACGACGAAGATCAGTGCGATCATGCCGCCGAGATAGCCGAGCCCCCAGGCCATGTTCGAGATCCTCCCGATGTCGCTCTTCGGCACCAGGCGGGGCATCATCGAATCATTGAACACGGTCGAGAATTCCGCCGCGACCGACGCCAGCGAGAACAACGCGACGACCAGAAAAAGATTAGAGCCGGGCGCGGCGAACCACAGCAGGGTGAGGCAGGTGATCTTGACCGCGGCGAAGAAGGCTATCCACGGCTTTCGCGGTCCTGTCTGGTCGGCGATCGAACCGAGGACCGGCGACAAAACAGCGATGACGAGGCCGGCGGCGGCAATGCCGTAGCCCCAGGCCGCTTGCCCGGTCTCGGGATTGCTGGCCATGCGCGAAACGAAATACGGACCGAAGATGAAGGTAGTGACGACCGTGAAAAACGGCTGTGCCGCCCAGTCGAACAGCATCCATCCCCAGATGCCGCGTCCCGACGCCCGCTGCACTGCCATCTCAGCCATGTCCCCTCCGCTGGAGCTTGCTCAATGCCGATCGAATCGGAATGACGCTCCGTCTTGTTGTTGAGCACGATCTTGTCCAAAAGCCGATCGTTAGGTTCGGCATCATGCTCCGGCGCTCCCCAAAGCAGCGCGCCGTTCGCTCTATTGCGCAGTTCTTCCCGGCAATCCCGCGCGATATGGAAGACGTCTCACAGCCCCGTCAGATCGCTCATCAGGCCGGACGCCACCGACAGCCGCGACACGGTGATGTCGCCGCCCTCGGTCAGCGCCTGCAGCCGCTCGCGGATGCGTCCGACCCGTTCGCCGCCGGCCTCCAGCCATGCCGCCACCGGATCCGCCGCCTCGGCATGGCTGGTGAGTGCCGCCACGGCGATGCCGCGCCTGGCCGCGCCGATCGTGTCGGTGGCACGGGAAAGCGCCAGTTGATCGTAATAATCCGAGGGCGTGATCGAGCGCGCCGCATCTTCGACGCGCGGGATGCGAAAGACATCGCTGACCGCGAAAAATGCCTTGGCGGCAGCGACGATGCCGGCATTCGCCGTCCGCGCCGTCAGGGCAATGTCGGGGATGAGTTCCGCCACATCGGTCAACGCCAGTTGTTCGGCAAGGCTCCCCGGCGCGCCGCCCTTCGACAGATTGTGCCGCCGCTCCTCGATCCGCTCGCGCGAGAAGGCCGGCAGCAGCGAAACCAGCTTCGGCTCCAGCGCCTTGCGCGCCTCCTGCAACTCGGCGATCCGCTGCCCGAGCGGCGCGGTGCCGGCATCGTTCTTCAGGTACCAGCCGCTCGTCACATAGATCAGCCGGCTGACCGCCTGATAAAGGTCGAGCTGGATCTGCCCGTCGATCTGGTTGTCGAGCGCGTCGATCTGCCGGTAGAGCGCCGGCAGCGCAAAGCCGTCCCGCACCACGGCGAAGGTGCGCACGACATCAGCGGCACTGCGGCCGGTTGTTTCCTGCAGCCTGTTGACGAAGGACGGACCGCCGCGATTGACCAGATCATTGGCGACGACACGGGCGATGATCTCGCGGCGCAGTCGATGGCCGTGGATTTCTCCCGCATATCTCTTCGCCATGCGCTCGGGGAAATAGCCCATGAGATCACGGTCGAAATGCGGATCGTCGGGCACGTCGCTGGCGACGATATCGGAAAACAGCACGATCTTGGCATAGGCAAGCAGCACGCCGAGCTCGGCCCGGGTCAGCGGCTCGCCGCGCGTCTCGCGCTCGACAAGGGCCGCCGGCGACGGCAGCGCCTCGACGGCACGGTCGAGCAGTCCGCGCGCCTCCAGCGCCGCCATGAAGCGGCTCTGATGGGCGATGTCGGCGAGGCCGCGCTTGCGGGCAAGCGACAGCGCCAGCGTCTGCTGGTAATTGTTGGACAGCACCAGGGCGCCGACCTCGTCGGTCATCTCGGCCAGCAATTTGTTGCGCGCCGGCCGGGTCAACGATCCCTTGCGCATCGCGGAAGCCAGCGCGATCTTGATGTTGACCTCGACGTCGGAACAGTTCACGCCGCCAGAATTGTCGATCGCATCCGAGTTGCAGCGTCCGCCATTCAATCCGAATTCGATGCGCGCCCGCTGCGTGACGCCGAGATTGGCACCCTCACCGATCACCTTGGCGCGCAGGTCGAGCGCGGTGATGCGGATCGCGTCATTGGCACGGTCGCCGACGTCCTGGTTGGTCTCGCCCGATGCCCTGACATAGGTGCCGATGCCGCCGAACCACAAAAGATCTGCCGGCGCCTTGAGGATGGCACTCATGATCTCGACCGGCGTGGCCGTTGTCTTGCCGAGGCCGATCGCTGCAGCCGCGGCGGCCGGCAAGGTGATCGACTTCTGGCTGCGCGAGACGATGATGCCACCTTCGGACAGCTTCGTCTTGTCGTAATCCTGCCAGCTTGAGCGGGCGAGAGCGAACATACGCCGGCGCTCGGCCATCGAAGCCGCCATGTCGGGATCGGGATCGATGAAGATGTCGCGATGATCGAAGGCGGCGATCAGCCGGGTCTGCTCCGACAGCAGCATGCCGTTGCCGAACACGTCGCCCGACATGTCGCCAACGCCGACGACGGTGAACGGAGTGGTTTGGATGTCGCGGTTCATCTCGCGAAAATGCCGCTTGACCGCTTCCCAGGCGCCCTTGGCGGTGATGCCCATCTTCTTGTGGTCGTAACCGGCCGAACCGCCGCTGGCGAAAGCGTCGTCGAGCCAGAAGCCGTGCTTTTCACTGATGGCGTTGGCGATGTCCGAGAAGGTCGCCGTGCCCTTGTCGGCGGCAACGACGAAATAGGGATCGTCCTGGTCGCGCCGCACCACGCCCGCCGGCGGGATGACGCCGTCCAGGCCGATATTGTCGGTGATCGACAACAGGCTGGAAACGTAATTCTTGTAGGCGGCTGTGCCGGCCTCGAAAATGGCGTCGCGCCCGGCGCTCATCGGCAGCTTTTTCGGGTAGAAACCGCCCTTGGCGCCAACCGGCACGATCACCGCATTCTTGACCTGCTGTGCCTTGACCAGGCCGAGTACTTCGGTGCGATAGTCCTGGGCACGGTCCGACCAGCGCAGGCCGCCGCGCGCGACCGGGCCGAAGCGCAGATGCACACCCTCGACCTCGGAGCCATAGACAAAGATCTCCCGCCATGGCCGCGGCGCCGGCAGCCCGTCCACCGATTGCGAATCGAGCTTGATCGCCAGCGATTGGCCTTTCTCTTTCGTATCGGCAACGAAATGGTTGGTGCGCAGCGAGGCCTCGATCAGGTTCAGATAACGGCGGATGATGGTGTCGTCATCGATGTTGGGAACGTCTTCCAGCGCATCCGTGATCTTGGCCTTCAAATGTTTGGCCTGGACGACACCTTCCGTTTCCGCCGTCGGGCCGAGGCGGGCGACGAACAGCGCATGCAGGCCGCGGGCGATCTCGGGATAGCGATTGAGCGCGGCGGCGATGAAATCCTGGCTCTGCGGGATACCGGCCTGCTGCAGATAGCGGCCATAGGCGCGCAGGACGGTGATCTCGCCCGACCACAGGCCGGCGGTCTGGGCAAGGCCGTTATAGCCGTCATTGTCGACATCGCCGCGCCAGACGGAAAGGAACGCATCCTCGAACAGCGCGCCGCCATTGCCGAGGTCGATCGGCCTGCCGTAGCTGTTCTCGAGTTCCATGTCGTGGATGAAGACCATGCCGGATTGATTGTCGCCGACCTCGAAAGTGCGCTCGCTGATGACGCGGAAACCGATGTTTTCCAACACCGGCACACGCCGCGACAGCGCCACCGGGCTGCCGTGGTGATAGATCTTCAGTGCCGCCTGATGCGGCTTCTGGACGGCGTGACGGTAATAGTCGATGGCGATCGGATTTGACGCATCGAGCTTGGCGATGCGCCCGGCGTCGGCCAGCGCCACGGCCGGCGGAAAACTGTCGCGATAGCTTTCCGAAAAACGCGAGGCGATGGCCGTGAGTCTCGCATCGGCGCCGGTCTCTGTCGCGGTCTCGCGCAGTGCATCGTCCCAGGTCCGTACGATGTCGCGGATCGCCGCCTCGATCGTCGCCTGCTCGACCTTCGGCGTCTTGCCGCCGGAGCGGCCGATGATGAAATGGACACGCGCCAGCCCGCCTTCCGGGAACGCCGGATAATAGGCCGACAGCCGGCCTTCGAAGACGGTCTTCAGATACGTGCCGATCTTCTCGCGCACGACGCTGTCGTAACGGTCGCGCGGCACGAAGACGAGCACGGAGACGAAGCGGTCGAACTGGTCGACACGCACCAATGCCCTGACGCGCGGCCGCTCGATCAAGCCCAGGATGGCTTCGGCATGCTTGCGCAGGATCGGCACCGGAACCTGGAACAGCTCGTCGCGCGGATAGCTCTCCAGCACGTTGATCAATGCCTTGCCGGAATGGTCGCTTGGATTGAAGCCGGATTTGGCGATGACGGTTTCCGCCTTCGAGCGCAGATAGGGGATTTTCATCACCGAGCGCGTATAGGCAGTCGACGTGAACAGGCCGACGATGCGGAGCTCGCCCGAAAGCACGCCTTTGCCGGTGTAGGTCTTGACGCCGATGTAGTCGAGGTAGATGCGGCGGTGCACCGATGACTTGGCGTTGGCCTTGGTGACAATCAGCGGTTCCGGCCCATGCAGGAAGGCGCGGATTTCCGGCGTCGTGCTTACCGCTTCGGTGCCGCGCCTGAGCACCAGCACGTCGGGATCGGAAAGGATGCCCAAGCCGGGCTTTTCGGCGCGCTCGAGCATGCCGCTCGTCTCGCCGCCGGTGTAGTTGAATTCGCGCATGCCGAGAAAGGTGAAATTGTCGTCGCGCAGCCATTCGAGGAAGGCGATCGCCTCGGTGACATGGGCCTTGTCGAGCGGCACTGGCGAGTAGCGGAATTCCGAGATCGCCTGGTCGAGGCGGGCGAGCATCGGCTTCCAGTCGGTGACGGCGGCGCGCACTTGGCCGAGCAGCTTGGTCAGGCGCGCGGCCAGACCTTCAGCCTGCTCGGCCGAAAGGCGGCCGATATGGACGTGGATGACGCTCAGCCGGTCATGGCTGTGGTCGCCCTTGGCATAACCCCCGTCGCCGAGGATTTCCTCGACGCCGTTTTTGCCGTGCCTGACGACTATGACCGGGTGGGTAACCAGCAGCGGCTCGCCCGCGCTCTCGGTGATTTCGCCGAGGACGGAATCAAACAGGAACGGCATGTTGTCGTTGACGACGGTGATCACCGTCATCGGCCGGCCCTGGCGGACGACACCGGAATCGACGTCTATGGCAACGACGCAGTCGTCCTTCTTGTGCCTGGCCACTGCGCGGCCAGCGAGTTCGGCAGCGCGTTCGAGATCGATGACGTCGTAGGCGGCGACATCTTCGGCCGGAGCTCGGGCCAGCAGGTAGTCGGCAAGCCTGCCGGGCTTTTCGCCACCCGCGGCTTCACCCCTCGTCAGGCCGGCTTTTTTCAACCGGCTCGCTGACTTTACACTGGCCATGAGTCCCTCCCGTCGCATGTTTTTGCGGCTATGCTAACAGATGACGGGTATTTGGCGACAAAGGTTTGACGGCTTGCGACGAAATGTCGGAATTCACCGGCAGCCTGGCGAAAAACGAGGAGAAATCCGCCATGACGGACAAAATCACCGCGCTTGACCTGGCACCGGCGGAGCTGAGCGACGCGACCAAGGCCTATTTCGCCAAATGCCGGGAGAAACTCGGCCTCGTTCCCAATGTGCTACTCGTCTATGCCTTCGACGAGAAGAAGCTGCGCGCTTTCACCGACATGTACAATGATTTGATGCTGGGTGAATCCGGCCTGTCGAAACTCGAGCGCGAGATGATCGCGGTCGCCGTCTCTTCGGTCAACCATTGCTACTATTGCCTGGCCGCGCATGGCGCGGCGGTGCGCCAGCTTTCCGGCGACCCCGCCTTCGGCGAGATGATGGTGATGAATTTTCGCGCCGCCAAGCTGTCGGACAGGCAACGCGCCATGCTCGAATTCGCGGTGAAGCTGACCGAGCAGCCGGCAAAGATCGTCGAAGCGGACCGGGCGGCGCTGCGGCAAGTCGGCTTTTCCGACCGCGACATATGGGATGTCGCCTCGACCGCGGCATTCTTCAACATGTCGAACCGGTTGGCATCGGCAATCGATATGCGGCCGAACGATGAATACCACGCGATGGCTCGATAGGGCGCCGCCGTTGCGGGCCAACCGCACATTATATTAGCTACTTCGCATTCTCGTTGCTTGTTTGCCGGTTTGGTCAGATGATCGGCATGCGGCATGACCGCATGCCGGTTCGATGCCGCCGATCAGAGGAGGAGAACATGGCGAAATTTCTCTACGTCTATCATGGCTCGGGCAAGATGCCGACCGAGGAGGCCGAACGGAAGGCAGCGATGGATGCCTGGAACGGCTGGTATGGCAAGCTTGGCTCAGCGGTGGTCGACGGTGGCAATCCAGTCGGCATGTCGAAGACCGTACTGCCTGGCGGCAAGGTCGAGAACAACGGCGGCAGCAATCCGACCGCTGGTTACACCATCATCGAAGCAAAAGACATCGACGATGCCGTCGGCAAGGCCAAGGATTGTCCTATCTTGACCGACCCAGCCTTTAGTATCGAGATCGCGCCGATCATCGAAATGGGTTGACGCGCCGGCTCAAGATCGCGCCGCGATCGCCGCCGCAGCGCCGGCCATGGTGCCGGCGCTGATGCGGTTGGCGATCTTCATCGCCCGCTTGCTTCTCAAGAGCTTGCGCGCCTGCGATGCGGCGAGCACCCAGGTCAAATCGATGGCGACCAGGACCACTGCCATGGTCGCCGTCAGCTCGACCCAGCCGACCATGCTGACCGAACCGAGGTCGATGATGGTCGGCAGCAGCGCCAGATAGAACATCATGATCTTGGGGTTGCCGAGCGTCACAGCCATGCCGGCAAAGAACAGCTTGGCAGGAGAATCTTCGCGCGGCAGCGAACCTTCCTTCGCCTCGACCGGTGCCGTCCACATCTTCCAGGCAAGCCAGCCGAGATAGCTGACGCCGACCCACTTCACGACGACAAATGCATAATGGAACGTCTGCGCCACCACAGCGAGGCCAAACACCGCCAGAGACAGCCAGATCGCTTCGCCGATCCACATCGCAAGCAGGAACGGAAACACGTCGCGGAAGCCCTTTGCGATGACCCGCGCCACAAGAGCGGCGATCGACGGGCCGGGCGAGCCGGCGGCAACAAGCAGGGCGCCGGCAAAAATCAGCAGCGACGTGAAATGCATGACGGGGTCTCGTTTGAAGTGTTTGGGGTGTTCAACATAACCCAACTGTTCCGGCGACGGTAGCGTCTACCGAAAGAAGGCTTGTCCGCCAGGCACCTCACGGCTAGAGATGTCGTTCCGAAATCCTTTCCGAGCTTCACTTTGCCTACGTAACCGCCGGTCTCGTCAACTCCCCCAACACAGAGCAGGGCGTCCCAGTCGCGGTGCCTGTTTCACATGATCTGTTCTTCAGGGTGGCGGTTCGAGACCGGTTTGGCACTGCTGAACCGCTGTCGCGCATAACCACCCGCGACACCTGATTTCCAACTGCCGCAGTCTCTCGCCACGCCGTGCCCGCAAGGGGTTCTCGATATCGCCGATCTGACGAACTTCCCGACGGGAAGGGCTTTTCGGCATGCCTTCGATACTGCGCATTCGCTGGGCGATCGCGCCCAAAACCGCACCTCGACCTCACCTCAACTGCAATCGCTGCGGCGGCATGAAAGCCTATCGCTGCAGCGGCAAATTCCGCGTCAATGCCAATGGCAAGCGCATTGACGCCTGGTTGATCTACCGCTGCATCGACTGCGACAATTCCTGGAATTTCTGCATTCTGGAGCGCTGCAGCCGCCGGGATATCGAACCGGCAATATTGCAGGCGCTCGAAAGCAACGATCCGGTCCTGGCGCGGCGCCATGCCTTCGATGTTGCCGCATTGCGAAGCAGTATCGGGCGCGTTGAGGAGTTCCCCGAAGCCGCCGTTCAAAAGGAGGTGCTCGGGGATAGACCGGAAAATACCAGCGCGCTCGAACTCCAGCTCTGGCTCGAAATGCCGACAGCGCTGCGGCTCGACCGGTTACTCGCCAGCGAACTCGGTGTCTCGCGATCGCGGCTTCAGGTTTGGGAAGAGAAACGATTGCTGGTGGTTGGTCCGGACGGAGCCAAAGCCTTGCGCAGGCCGGCGCGGACGGGAACGGCGATCCGCATCCACCTGTCTGGCGAACCAGACCGGGACGATATCATTTCGGCTGCCGGCGGATGAGGCGACGGGAAGGGCATCCGCAATCGGAGACAGTTGCGGCCAGGGGTCAATCGCCCTCTTTGGAGGCCGAGCCGATCAAACCCTTGGCCGCATCGGGATCGCTGTCGGCGACTTGCACATGAATCCAAGCCGAGCCTGCCCGTGTCGAGAAGATAATTCGCGAGAGCACAAATTCCATACGCGTCGAGCATCGACACGCAAACTTCGGCCTCGGGTCGATTGTCTATATGACAGCCGTGACCAGTTTACCGCTCACTGCGCGGTATTGCCCTTTATGCCGCGCCGACCACTTTCGCCGACTTCTCAAAACGCTTGCGCTCGTTCGGGTCGAGATAGAGCTTGCGCAGGCGGATGGTCTTCGGCGTCACTTCGACCAGCTCGTCGTCCTGGATCCAGGCCAGCGCGCGTTCCAGCGTCATGCGGATCGGCGGCGTCAGCTTCACCGCCTCGTCCTTGCCGGCGGCGCGGATGTTGGTCAGCTTCTTGCCCTTGAGCACGTTGACCTCAAGGTCGTTGTCCCTGGAATGGATGCCGATGATCATGCCCTGATAGACCTTGACGCCGGGATCGATGACCATCGGGCCGCGGTCCTCCAGGTTCCACATGGCATAGGCCACCGATTCACCCTGTTCGTTGGAGATCAGCACGCCGTTGGTGCGGCCCGGCAGCTCACCCTTATAAGGCTCATAGGCATGGAACAGCCGGTTCATCACGGCGGTGCCGCGCGTGTCGGTCAACAGTTCCGACTGGTAGCCGATCAGGCCGCGCGTCGGCGCGTGGAAGACGATGCGCTGGCGATTGCCGCCCGAAGGGCGCAACTCGACCATCTCGGCCTTGCGCTCCGACATCTTCTGCACGACGACGCCGGCATGCTCCTCGTCGACGTCGATGACGACTTCCTCGACCGGCTCCAGCAATTCGCCGTTATCGCCCTTCTGCATGACGACGCGCGGCCGCGACACGGCGATCTCAAAACCTTCGCGGCGCATCGTCTCGATCAGCACGGCCAGCTGCAATTCGCCGCGGCCGGAAACGAAGAACGAATCCTTGTCAGGTGATTCCTCGATCTTCAGCGCGACATTGCCTTCGGCCTCGCGCAGCAGGCGGTCGCGGATGACGCGGCTGGTCACCTTGTCGCCTTCGGTACCGGCCAGCGGCGAATCGTTGACGAGGAAAGACATCGTCACCGTCGGCGGATCGATCGGCTGCGCATGCAGCGGCTCGGTCACCGACAGGTCGCAGAAGGTGTCGGCGACAGTACCTTTCGACAGGCCGGCGATGGCGACGATGTCGCCCGCCTGCGCTTCCTCGATGGGCTGGCGCTCGAGCCCGCGGAAGGCGAGGATCTTCGAAATGCGGCCGGTTTCGACCTGGGTGCCGTCATGGTGCAGCACCTTGACCGCCTGGTTGGATTTCAGCGTGCCGGATTCGATACGGCCGGTGATGATGCGGCCGAGGAACGGATTGGCTTCCAGGATGGTGCCGATCATGCGGAACGGGCCGGGATGAACGGTCGGCGCCGGCACGTGCTTGATGACGAGGTCGAACAGCGGCGCCAGAGCCTGGTCCTTCGGGCCTTCGGGGTTTTCCGAGACCCAGCCGTCGCGGCCTGAACCGTAAAGGATAGGAAAGTCGAGCTGCTCGTCGGTGGCATCAAGTGCTGCAAAAAGGTCGAACACCTCGTTGACCACTTCGACATGGCGGGCATCCGGCCGGTCGATCTTGTTGATGACGACGATCGGCTTCAGTCCAACCTTGAGCGCCTTGCCCACGACGAATTTGGTCTGCGGCATCGGGCCCTCGGCGGCGTCGACCAGCACGATGGCCGAATCCACCATCGACAGGATGCGCTCGACCTCGCCGCCGAAATCGGCGTGGCCGGGCGTGTCGACGATGTTGATGCGGGTATCCTTCCAGTCGACCGAGGTCGCCTTGGCCAGGATGGTGATGCCGCGTTCCTTTTCAAGATCGTTTGAATCCATGGCGCGCTCGGCGACGCGCTGGTTGTCGCGGAACGAGCCGGACTGTTTCAGGAGCTGGTCGACGAGGGTGGTTTTTCCATGGTCGACGTGCGCGATGATCGCGATATTGCGGATTTTCATGTTTCGGTCTCGGGAGCGTTGCAGGCAGCAGGCCAAAAGGCGCTGCCTCTTTCGGTTGGGCGGCTCATACAGGGTTTTTCGCATTTGCGAAAGAGGAGGCGAGCCACCAAATAAAGTCACCAAATCTTAAATGTCTTGGTGTGAAGTGGAATTATTAACCAAGGCGGAACCTTTCGTGGTCCGGACAGTTCGAATTTCATGATCGAGACAGGCATCAAACTCCGGCCGATTTTGGCATGTACCGCGCTCGCCGTCCTCCTCGCGGCAAGCGCGGCGCAATCGGCCGCGCCGTCCAAGGAGACGCGGTCTGCTCTGCCGTCCGACAAGCGCTCGGCAGAGCAGCTTTTTGCCGATGCTCCGGACGGAGTCGACCCGGTGGTGACCGGACCGGTCAGCACCGCCTTCAAACAAAGGCAAAAAAACGCCGGATGCGACAGCGCCGTCTGGCCCAATATTCCCGTCGTCTGCTATCCCGATTGATGCACATCCACCTTCGGGGTGGTCCTAAAGGCAATCTCACGCCGACCGCACCGGATCGAGCGTGACCTTGTAGAGTTCGCTGTCGTCGCGATCCATCAGCCGCACCGTCAACTGCTCGGTGGCTCCATCGATGTCGACGAGCCCGAAGAACTGCAGGCCGGCCGACGGCGGCAGGTTCTGACCCTGTTCGGCGGTCGGTGCCTTGATGAACCTCAGCTCCGGGCCGAAAGTCATGTCGAAAGCATTCGGTCCGAACGTGCCGGCGTGGATCGGACCCGAAACGAATTCCCAGAACGGATTGAAGTCCTGGAACTGCGCCTTGTCCGGATTGTAATAATGCGCGGCTGTGTAATGCACGTCTGCGGTTAGCCAGACGGTATTGCTGATCCCCGCGTTCTTTATATAGCGAAGGAGGTCGGCAATTTCCAGCTCGCGCCCCTTGGCCGCGCCATTGTCGCCATTGCTGATTGCCTCGGCCCCGACCTTCATGGTGCCGTCGTTCCAGACGACGAGGCCGAGCGGCATGTCGGCGGCGATGATTTTCCAGGTTGCATTGGAATTCGCCAGCTCGCGCTTCAGCCATTTCGTCTGTTGTTCGCCGAGGATGCGTGATTGCGGCGTCATCGTCTCCTGCATATTCGGACCGTTGGGGCCGCGATAGGAACGCATGTCGAGGAAGAACACATCGAGCAGCGGCCCATAGGCGATTTTGCGGTAGACACGGCCGGGCTCAGACGGCTCGTAGCGGATCGTCGTCATTTCGTGAAAGGCGCGCGCCGCGCGTGCCGCCAGTACATGGATGGATTTTTCGGTGTAGCGGTCGTCGGCGCTCAGATCCTTCGAATCCGACCAGTTGTTCACCACCTCGTGGTCGTCCCACTGGTAGAACGTCGGGCAGATGGCGTTCAGCGCCAGCACGTTCCTGTCCATCAAATTGTATTTCCACTGACCCCGGTATTCATCCAGCGTCTCGGCAACCTTGCGTTTTTCGTCGATCAGCACGGTGTTCTTCCACTTGCCGCCGCCGGGCAGGTCGACCTCGTCCTTCATCGCGCCGTCGGCATAGATCGTATCGCCCGAATGCAGGAAGAAGTCCGGCGTGTGCTTGGCGATCGTGGCGTAGGTCTTCATGCCGGTGTCGTCGATGCCCCAGCCCTGGCCGGCGGTGTCGCCCGACCAAGCGAAACGAATGTCGCGCTTCGAGGCAGGTGCCGTGCGGAAGCGGCCGACGATCGGCTCGGAAACGGCGTTGATATCGGAAAGATCGGCCGCGACCATGCGGTAGAAGATGTCCTGGTCGGAGGCGAGATCGGTAAGCAGCCGCTTCACCGTATAGTCGCTGGCCGGCGAGCTATCGAGCGGCGCCAGGCGGACGGCATTGGCGAAGCTCTCCGTCGACGACACTTCGAACATGACGCGCGACGGCCGGTCCGTGCGCGCCCAGACCATGCCGCTGGTCGCGTCGACGTCGCCGGATTGGATCCCGTGGGTAAAGGCCGGGCGCTGATTGGCGCGCGAGTAATAGGGAAGCGCGAGGCCCGACGCGCCGACCAGGCCAACGGCGCTGGCCGACGTGACGAAAGCGCGCCGCGTCATCGAAATCTTGTTCATGGCTGTCTCCTGGATGGCGTTGAACGTCGCCGCCAAGCTCCAGCTTCAATGTTTCAGGCACATTTCGAAACGATGAAGGTTTGATAACAGTGAACAGGCGGGCGATCTCCCCCCTTGAGGGGGAAATGTCGCCGCAGGCGACAGAGGGCGTCGCCTCGCGTGGAGCGCCGGCTTCCTGCGTCTGCGATAAGAGGCCGAGCCCAGCCGAACCGACCCCCTCTGGCCGCTTCGAGGCCATCTCCCCCTCAACGGGGGAGATTAGCACTCAACTGTGCACCCTAAGCCGCCTGCGGTTCCGGCTCGAAGGCCGGGCGGCTGGTGTTGATCAGCAGCGAGATGCAGGCGGCGGCTATTGCCGTCATACCGGCGATCAGGAAGGCAAGCTCGTAATTGCCTTGCAGCTCGCGCATAGTGCCGCCGAAGAAGGCCGCTGTCGCGGCGCCAACCTGATGGCCGGCGACGATCCAGCCGAAGACGATCGGTCCGCTGCGGTCGCCGAACGCCTCGTTGGAAAGCCTCAGCGTCGGCGGCACCGTGGCGATCCAGTCCAGTCCGTAAAACACGGCGAAGATGATCAGGCTGGTTGCCGAAAAGCCGGAATAGGGCAGATAGATCAACGACAGGCCGCGGATGCCGTAATAGACGCCGAGCAGCTTGCGCGGGTCGAAACGGTCGGTGAGCCAGCCTGATAGCGTCGTGCCGATCAGGTCGAAAATGCCCATCATCGACAGCAGGCCGGCGGCTTGCACTTCGCCTATGCCCATGTCGCCGCAAAAGGCGATCAGGTGCGTGCCGACCAGCCCGTTGGTGGTGAAGCCGCAGACGAAGAAAGTGGCGAACAGATACCAGAACACGCGCGTGCCGGCGGCGCGGCGCAGCGTGCTCAGCGTATGCGAAAGGAAATTGCCTTGCGCGGCCGGCGGCGCCGGCGGCACGTCGTCGGCATCGGCGCCATAGCGGACCATGCCGATCGAGGCCGGGCGCTCCGGCACCAGCATATAGACCAGCGGCACCAGGCAGGCGGTGGCCACGGCAATGGCGATGGCGACCGGCTTCCAGCCGCCTGACTGGGCGAGCGAGGCGAGCAACGGCAGGAAGACCAGCAGCCCGGTGGCGCTGGACGCCGACATCAGTCCCATCACCAGGCCGCGATTGGTCTTGAACCAGCGGTTGACGATGGTTGCGCCGAGCACGGTGGCGACGGCGCCCGAGCTGACGCCGGAAAACACGCCCCAGGTGAGGAGCAGATGCCACGGCTTGGTCATCAACAGGCTGAGCGCGGTCGATCCCGACATCAAAAGCAGCGCGGCAAGCAAGGTGCGGCGCAGCCCAATCCGCTCCATCAGCGCCGCGGCAAACGGCCCGGTCAGGCCATAGAGGAAGATGCCAGTGGCAGCGGCCAGCGAGACGACGTCGCGCCGCCAGCCGAAACTGTTCTCCAGCGGCAGCATCATGACTGCCGGCGCCGAACGCAGGCCCGCTGCGATCAGCAGGCAAAGGAAGATGACGGCGACCACGACGAAAGCGTAGCGCTGGCCAAACGGGCGGGATTGAGCTATCATGTTACTGACCGGTACGTTGCAGGAGCGCGAAACATACGTACCGACCGGTAACATTGTCAACCAGCTAATCGGTACACCAGACATGAAAAGCATTGAACCAACGATCAAGGCGAATGACGCATCGCCGCCTCGCGCCGCCGAACGGATTCTCCAGGTGGCGCGCGACCTGTTTTACCGGCAAGGCATCAGGGCGATCGGGGTCGACGAGATCGTGCGGCGTGCCGGCGTCACCAAGCCCAGCCTTTACCGCAGCTTTCCGTCCAAGGATGAGCTGGCCGCATCCTATCTTCGGCACTATGACCTCGAATTTTGGGAGCGCTTCGACGAGGCGGTGAATGCCCATCCCGGCGATCCGCGCGCGCAGATCGTCGCCTTCCTGACGCGTGTCGGCAAGCGTACGCAGAAGCCCGACTATCGCGGCTGCGGCATGACCAATGCCGCGGTCGAATATCCGGAACATGGCCATCCGGCCCGCGTCGTGAGCGAGGCCAACAAGCAGGAATTGCGCCGGCGCCTGCGTGCCATGGCGGCAGAGATGGGCGCCGGCGACGCCGACACGCTGGGGGACGGGCTGCTGCTCCTGATCGAGGGCGCCTATATCAGCGGCCAGCTGTTCGGTGTCGGCGGGCCGGCGCAGTCGGTCGCCCGCAACGCCGACCTTCTGATCGAGGCAAGCTTGAAGAAATAGCGTACCGTTTACCAGATCACTGTGAGCAGCCTGAGTTCGTCTAGGCTGCTGCTAGATTTGACGGTACGCTGCGGCAGCCCGAACGGAGTTGTCCGCCATGCGCGCTCTTTTGATCCCGCTTGCCTTCGCCGGCTTCTGCAATGCCGCCCGGGCTGGCGACATATCCAGCGTCTATACCGATCTCGTCTGGGAGAAGGACTGCGTGACTTATGCCCAGGCGGAGGAAGGCGACGGCGACTGGGCCGACCTCGCCTGTTCGGGTTATGGCGGCTACCCGGTGATGGTTTCCTACGACGACGCGCGGGAATCGCTGTTCTACGGCTTTCCACCCGGCGATATGACCACGGTCTGGGAAAGCTTTTCCGGCCTCAACTCGGCTGGACCTAAAGTCGAGTGGCGGATCGAAACCAACGGCAAAACCACCATTCCGTTCGCCGCCATTCATCGTCGCTCGATCAGCGATACCGAGGGCGAGAACAAGTCGACGGAAGTGTTGATCGTCGCCAAGGTTGCCCAGCCTGACACCCACGAAGGCTGCACGATCGGCCTTGTGCTCGCCACCGGTAATCCCGCCGCCAACGATCAGGCGCGCAAGCTTGCCGACGAGAAGGCACCCACCTTCGCCTGCGGCAAGGACAAGCGCGTAGTGATCGGCGACGCGCCCGCTTTCGGCCGCGTCGACAACTGATTATTTGCGCCCGATAATTACTTGCGCTTGGCCCGCTCGATTGCCTCGACGATCATCTTCTTGGCATAGGCCGCATCGTACCAGCCTTCGATCTTGACCCATTTGCCGGGTTCGAGATCCTTGTAGTGCTCGAAGAAATGCTGCACTTGCTGGCGGGTAATGTCAGGCAATTGCGTGTATTCGTGGACGTCCTCGTAGCGTAAGGTCAGCTTGGGCGAAGGCACCGCGATGACCTTCTCGTCCTGGCCGGCATTGTCCTCCATCACCAGCACGCCGATCGGCCGCACATTGATAACGCAGCCTGGCACCAGCGCGCGCGTGTTGCAGACCAGCACGTCGATCGGGTCGCCGTCGCCCGATAACGTGTGTGGTACGAAACCGTAATTGCCGGGATAGCGCATCGAAGTGTGAAGGAAGCGGTCGACGAACAGCGTGCCGGCCTCCTTGTCCATCTCGTATTTGATCGGCTCGCCGCCGATCGGCACCTCGATAATGACGTTGACGTCCTCGGGCGGGTTCTTTCCGCTGGCAATCGCTTCGATCCGCATCGCTTTATCCCTCTCTCGATTGAAGATCGATAGCGGCCGATGGCGAATGGTGCAATGCGGCGAATGGTACTGGGGGGATCGTCCGAACCGAAACCGGCCGGATCATGCGCTGGCCGTCATTCCCAGACGAAAGCGACCTTCTTCAGCGCCTTCTGCTCGAAGATCTCGACGCCCTCGGCCACATCGCGTCCGCCGGCGCCGGCATAGAAGGCAAGTGCGTTCTGATTGTCTTCCAGCGCCCACACCACCATGCCTTTCAGGCCATGGTCGGCCAGCCGTGCCCGTGCGGCTGCGAACAGCCGGCTGCCGAGCCCGATGCCTTGATACTCCGGCCGCAAGTAAAGCTCGTAGATCTCGCCCTGCTGCCTGAGTTCACGTGCTCGGTTCTTGCCGATCGTCGCGTATCCGGCAATTTTGCCGCCGATTTCGACGACCAGGACGGTGGCGGCCCGGCGAATGGCATTTGCCCACCAATCGGCACCGCGGCGGTTGATCATCGATGTCAGTGTACGGTGCGGGATGATGCCCGAATAGGCGCCGCGCCAGGCCTCGAGATGCACGTCGGCAATGGCGGCTGCATCGCGTGGTTCGGCTTTCCTGATGTCGATGCTCAGCGTATTCATGATTGGTTAACCATAAACCCGCCGCGCCCGATTGCAAGAGTCCGGTCGGCCGCCGCGATGCTTTCACACAGCCGAACAGTGCGTCCTTGAGACGCTGGAAAACCGCTTTTAGCGAGATCAAATCTCGACCAGATGGTCGTCCAGTTCGTTGCTGTCGCCGCTCGAGACCGGAAAATGCTCGGCCAGTACCGCACCGACCGCTTCGATCGCCTTGACGAACCCGTCGGCAAGCCGATCGTCGCCGGCATGCGCCGTAAGGTCGCGGACGACACTGTCCCAGACATGCTGGCCGACACGAGAATCGATGCCGCTGTCGGCGACCACCTCGGCATAGCGCTCGGCGATCGAGACGAACACCAGCACGCCCGTGCGCGCCGTGGTGCGGTGGACGTTGCGGGCGAGGAACTGCTTCATCGCATTGGCGTGGGCGGCTTGGTAGCGCAGACGCCTCGGCACCAAATGGATGCGCAATGCGGGCAATGCCCACAACAGGATGAGCACACTGGCAAGCGCCAGCAGCTCGGCGATGACGAAATGCGGCAAGCGGATCGACAGCCACCAGGCTTCCAGCCCGTAACCGACGGCGAGGCTGACGACGAGCATGCCGAGCATCGCCATGAAAGCGGCCGGGAAAAAATAGCCGTCGCTGGCATGCGCCACGACGCAGTAGATCTCGCCGTCGGTCTTTGCTTCGGCAGCGCGGATCGCATCGGCGATGCGCTCATGATCCTCGGGGCTGATCGGTCGTGTTGCCATGATTGAGGTCTCACCAGCTTCCTGAAGAACCGCCGCCGCCGGACGAACCGCCGCCGCCTGAAAACCCGCCGCCGGAACTTCCGGACGACCAACCGCTGCCGGAACTTCCGGACGACCAGCCACTGCCGGACGAGGTCCCCGACGTCCAGCCAGCGCCACCGGAGGATGACGAAGCTGGCCCACGGCCGTAGCGGAACGTCATGCCCAGCCACTTGTACACGCCCGGCGACAGCTTCGTGCCGAAGATCGGCGGCAGGAATGCCATTGCCAGGCCGCCGAAGAACATCGTCGCCCACAGGACGATGAACAGAACGAAGATGGGATCGACAGGATTGTCATTCGCCGGATTGCGCTTGCCGCGCGCCTCCAGCTCTTCGGGATTGCCTTCCAGCACCATGATCATGTCGTCGACGGCCTTGCTGATGCCGCCAGAGAAATCGCCGGCACGGAAGGCCGGCACCATGTCGTTTTCGATGATCAGCTTGGTGTGCAGGTCGGTCAGCGTGCCTTCCAGCCCATAGCCGACCTCGATGCGCATCTTGCGGTCGTTCGGCGCCACCAGAAGCAGGACGCCGTTGTTCTCCTTCGCCTGGCCCAGTTTCCAGGCGCGGAACAGCCGGTTTGCGTAAGGCTCGATCTCCTCGCCGTCGAGGCTGGGCATGGTCGCAACCACGATCTGGTCAGAACCTTTGGTCTCGAAATCGGCAAGCTTCTGCGTCAGCGCGGCCTCGGTTGCGGCATCGATGATGCCGGCATTGTCGACGACCCGTCCGGTCAGCGCCGGCAATTCGGCGGCAATGGCCGCGAAGCCGACCAGCAGCACCGCCATGCCCATAAGCGCGGTGCCGATCGTTTTGACGAAACGGCCGAATTCCACCGGGCTGATGGCGTGTCTTGTCATCTCGTCACCAACTTCCCGACGAGCCGCCGCCACCGGACGAACCGCCGCCGCCGGAAAACCCGCCACCGCTTGAACCCGACGACCATCCCCCGCCGGAACCTCCCGACCAGCCGCCGGACGACCGCCGGTTTGGCTCGAAGGTCATGCCCAGCCAGCGATAGCGGCCGGGACCGATCTTCTGGCCGAAGATCGGCGGCAGGATGGAGGCTGCGAGGCCGCCGAAAAAGATGATTGCCCAGATGGCTATGAAGATCGTGAAGAACAGGTCGTCGCTGTTGAACGGCGCCTGCTGGTTGCGTTCGCCGCGGGCTTCCAGCTCTTCGGGATTGCCTTCCAGCACCATGATCATGTCATCGACGGCCTTGCTGATGCCGCCAGAGAAATCGCCGGCACGGAAGGCCGGCACCATGTCGTTTTCGATGATCAGCTTGGTGTGCAGGTCGGTCAGCGTGCCTTCCAGCCCATAGCCGACCTCGATGCGCATCTTGCGGTCGTTCGGCGCCACCAGAAGCAGGACGCCGTTGTTCTCCTTCGCCTGGCCCAGTTTCCAGGCGCGGAACAGCCGGTTGGCGTAAGGCTCGATCTCCTCGCCGTCGAGGCTGGGGATGGTCGCGACGACGATCTGGTCCGAACCTTTGGTCTCGAAATCGGCAAGCTTCTGCGTCAGCGCCGCCTCGGTTGCGGCATCGATGATGCCGGCATTGTCGACGACCCGTCCGGTCAGCGCCGGCAATTCGGCGGCGAGAACGATGAGAGGGAGCAGGAGAAAGGTTAGAACGAAGCCAAGAAAAATCAGGGCGGCGTTTCTTCCCACCCCCCGCTGTGGGGAGATGTCCGGCAGGACAGAGGGGGGCGCGAAGGAATACAAGGCCAACAGGCCCAGGCTCAACAGGCGCCGTTCACCCGCCTTGCGTGGTGTTGGTGCCGAAATCGACCTTCGGCGGCTGCATCTTGTCCTCCTCGATGGTGAAATTCGCAAACGGCTGGTTGCCGCGGAACCACAAGGTCGCCCAGATCACCGACGGGAAAGTCCTCAGCGTCAGATTGTACTCTCTCACTGCCTGGATATAGTCGCGGCGGGCGACCGTGATGCGGTTCTCGGTGCCTTCGAGTTGTGCTTGCAGCGCCAGAAAGTTCTGGTTGGCCTTGAGATCGGGATAGTTCTCCACCACTGCCAGCAGGCGCGACAGCGCGCTGGTCAGGCCGGCCTGGCTGTCCTGGAATTTCTTGAAGGCTTCCGGATTGTTCAGCGTTTCCGGCGTCACGGTCACCTGCGTCGCCTTGGCGCGCGCTTCGACCACGGCGTCGAGCGTGTCCTTCTCGTGCGCGGCGTAGCCCTTGACCGTGTTGACAAGATTGGGGATGAGATCGGCGCGACGCTGGTATTGATTCAACACCTCGCTCCATGCTGCCTTGGCGTTTTCCTCAGCCGTCGGGATGGTGTTGTAGCCGCAGCCGGCAAGCAGCGGCAGCATGACGGCCATGACCAGGAACGCAGCTATATTACGGAAGATTGGCGGTGAAGAAAGGCGCTGGACAAGCATGATAAGGTCCCCTCGATAGCATTGGCACGCGAAGCATTAGCACAATCCTTGCGCAAGAAAATGACTTCGGCCGAGAAGTGTTACTGGTTTTCTACCATTCGCCGTCGGGCCCTGTGACAGACGAGGCGAACGGGTTAAGCTCGGCATAAAACGGGACATCACCATGGCGAAACGCCACGACAGCGACGCGGAATCGCGCCGCATCATCGAACGGGTGGCGCGCGAGACCGACCCGGGCGGCACCTCGTTCCTTGCACGAACCACTAAAGGCGCGCGCGACCGCGTCACCGCGGCCGATGCCGACCGGTCGGATCCGATCGAATATTGGGGCACCCGCATCGGTCGGGCAGCGGGCTTGCTTATTGCCATCGGCCTGTTGATCTGGCTCGTGCTTTTCGTCACCAGGGGCAGTTAGGAAAATCAATGAGTGCCGAAAAAACCGACGCGCCGCGCGCGGTCATCGTCGTCTCCAGCCATGTCGCACGTGGCTCGGTCGGCAACCGTGCCGCCGTCTTTGCGCTGGAGACGCTCGGCTTTCCGGTTTGGGCGGTGCCGACCGTCATTTTGCCCTGGCATCCGGGCCATGGCCGGGCCACCCGCATCGTGCCGCCGCTGGACCAGTTCAAGGCGCTGATGACCGACCTCGAGCGCGCGCCGTGGCTGGGCGAGGTCGGCGCCGTGCTGTCCGGCTATCTCGGCGAGGCTGGCCAGGCCGATGCCGTTGCTTCGCTGGTCGGCGCGGTCAAGGCGAAGATACCGGAAGCCCTCTATATCTGCGACCCGGTGATGGGCGATTCGGGCGGCCTCTACGTACCTGAGCCGACCGCTATCGCCATGCGCGACCGGCTGATGCCGATCGCCGATATCGCCACGCCCAACCGCTATGAGCTGGAATGGATGGCCGGAGCGCCGCTGCCAGACCTGAAATCGGCAATGGCTGCGGCCCTGCAGGCCGGCCCACCGGCCATGCTGGTCACTTCGGCGCCGGCGATGATGGCCGGCGGCACCGGCAATTTGCTGCTCACAGGCAGGGAGGCGCTGCTTGCCGAACACCGGCTCATCGACAAGCCGCCGAATGGGCTCGGTGACCTGACGGCTGCCGTCTACCTGGCGCGGATCCTGTCCGGCCAGCCGGCCGCCAAGGCTCTGCAATCGACCACCGCGGCGGTCTACGAGATCCTGGCGCGCACCGCCAAGCGCGGCGGCGACGAATTGCAGCTCGAGACCGATGCCCAGAGCCTGTCGCACCCAATGGCGATGGTGCAGCTTCGCCATCTCCTGCATCCGGAACGGGACCGCCGGGCGTGACGCAGGCCGAAAACGCCGTGCCGCAGGACGATGCGCCCGAGGACGTTGTGCTTGTCGGCGTCGACGGTTGCAAGGCTGGCTGGATATCCGTCCGCCGCGATCCCGGTGCGGCACCGTCTACAGCCGTTTTCCCAAGCTTCGCGGCGTTGCTCGACCGACTGCCCGTCAATGCGATCGTGGCGGTCGACATGCCGATCGGCCTGCCCGATTTCTCGCAAAGAGGCGGTCGCGGCCCGGAGGCGCTGGTGCGGCCGCTGCTCGGGGCCCGGCAGTCCAGTGTCTTTGCCATCCCCTCCCGCGCCGCGCTCTACGCCGAGATCGAAGCTTTCACCACGCTCGATGCCTGGTACGCCGCACATCGCAAGGCAAGCGAGGTGGCCAGGACGACATCAGATCCGCCGCGCGGCGTCTCGATCCAGGCCTTCGGCATCTTCGCCAAGATCCGCGAGATCGATTCGCTGCTGATCGCGCGGCCCGAACTGCGCAGCCGCGTCTTCGAATCGCATCCGGAAGTTGCCTTGCTGCAAACTGAACGGCGACCGCGCTATGCGCCTGCCCAAGAAGATCAGGGGCAACATCAATCCGGCCGGCATGGCCGAACGCAAGGCGCTGCTTGCCCAGCATGGCTATAGCGAGGATTTTCTCGACCAGACGCCGCCGCGCGGCGCGGCCGCCGACGATTTCCTCGACGCCGCGGCAATGATGGTGGTTGCCGGACGCATCGTCAGAGGCGAGGCAATGCCGTTTCCGGATCCGCCGCTCGCCGATCGTTTAGGCATTCCGGTCGCCATTTGGGCCTGAGGACCAGGGCGTCAGGAGCGTGATCTGAGCGCCTCGTTGAGTGCCCACATATCCTTCTCCTCGGGCGCAGTCTCCAATCCGAGCACGGGAATTTGCTTACGCAAATGGTCGTGGTGGGTGCGCACGCCATATTCGAGATCGGAGAGGTAAAAACCTCCGAAGGCTTCGGACAGCATGGATTCGTTGGACCATATCGAAAGCTGCACGTCCTCGGCCAGCGTGTCGCGATCGATGCGGTAGGACAGGTAGCGAGCAGCCGCCTGTTGCCTGGTCTCGTCGCGATAGCGGTAGATGGCGCCGCGCAGCAGCGTCTCACCCGTCGACAGCGGGAATTCCTGATAGAACTGTACCGATTCCGGCATGATCGACAGCACGTTGTTCGGGAAGATGCCGTAGTAGATCCAGGCCTTGCGCAGGTGCTCCGGCAGGTGCTTCGCCTCGGGTGCGAGCTTGATATATTGCGCGACGCTCCAGCGCCGTCCGGCATGCGGATTGTAAGTGGCGAACGAGCGCGACACGCCGTTGACGAACGGCTCGTCGAAATAGGTCGCACCGTAAAGATCCTGCAGCGCCGGATGTGCCATGGCGACGTGGTAGCCTTCATTGTCGACGTCGCGCACCGACTTCCAGTTGACCGGCGTGTTTTGGGTCCAGATGCCCCGGGACGGCACCATCTCGACTACGCCATAATGAGCAATCTCGGCTTCGATCGGCTTCAACAGCTCGGCCACGGATGGCTGCGGCCCACCCTTGCGGAAGCGGATGAAGATGAAGCCCATCCAGATTTCGAGCTCGAGCGGCATCAAGCCGAATTCGGTCTGGTCGAGGTCGGGGAAGGAACGCGGGCGGGCAGCACCGCGCAGTGTGCCGTCGAGATTGTAGACCCAGCCATGGAAAGGGCAGACCAGCGCGTTCTTGCAAGTGCCCTGGCTGTCGGCGACAACGCGACTGCCGCGGTGGCGGCACATATTGTTGAAGGCGCGTACAACGCCATCCTTGCCGCGCACGATCAGCGCCCGCTCGCCGACCACATCCATCGTCAGATAGTCGCCGGCGTTCGGCACGTCGCAGACATGGCCGGCGATCTGCCAATGATTGCGGAAGACGTGCTCTTTCTCGAGTTCGAGCAAGGCGTCGGAATGATAGCTCCAGCCCGGCAGCCCCCGCCGATCCCAATCGTTGGGAATTGCCACGTCACGCAGATGGGGGTTCATAAAGGCTCTTTATTTATTGAATGCTCGTTCAATAAAAGCATATTTCCCGTTGAAATGCAATGGCTTGCGAAAATGGGGCGAATTTTTGACGGGAAATCGAGCGGGATTTGAGAGCCGAGTCCGAACGATTGAAGCCAGGAAAATCCCGGGAATTCCGGACGTTAATCCCCTTACACTTGTTGAACCCCGACGCTCCGTGGGCCTGGAAAGGCGACGTGGATCTGGTGCCGTGGGTAGCTGAAAACGAGAATGCCACCGGTGCTGCCAGCTACGCCTGATCGGTTCGCCCAGGAATGGCCGCGGGCTTGGTTTCATGCCGGTTACACAATCGTTAATCCATCATCGTTGGCCGGTTACAAGGTGCGATTAGGTTCGTTTCAACAGAGAAAAGAAGAAGACCGAAGGAGACGACGATGCGTACGAAAATCCAGGTCACCAATACCGACCTTCGCCAGCAGGGTCCCCAACGTAACGACCGGCGCCCGAAGCTGGCGCTGCGCCAGCGCGCCAGTGATCATCCAATGGCGATGTTCATGCTGCTGGCGTCCGCCGCATTTGCCGGCATGGCGTTGACGCCGACCGTCGGTCCGGCCTTCGCCTCACTGAACCCGCCGGCCAACCTCATCGATGGCGCGACGACCAGCACCAAGACGGCGCGCCTGCCGATTTCGGAGATCGATTTCGCCTGCAAGGGGCAGGCCTGGGGCGCCGAGAGCCTGGACTGCCTGCGCGTCATCGCCGCCCAGTCGGGCAAGGCACGGCCGGTCCGCATGATCGCCAACGCCGCCCCGCTGGCCGATATGCCGAACGTTTTTTGATTTTTTGCGAGCGCCCTCCAGCACTCCAGTCAGGCTCCCGCCGCAATGTCGGCCGGGAGCTCTTTTTTCTTCCGGGAGAGATGGCGGAGTCTAGCCGCCCAGAGCAGCCTGCTCGGCAATGGCCGAGAGCACGCCGCGCACATCCAGCGTGCTGAACGGTTTTTCGAGGATTGGCGGCCGCTGCGGCGCCGGCAGCGCCTCGATCTCGCCTTTCGCGCCGATCAGATCGCCGGTGACAAGCACGAAGCGCCGCGCCAGACCCGGCAATTCGGCGAGTAGCTCGCGATAGGCGGCTATGCCGCTGGTGCCGGGCATGCGCAAATCGGAAAACACGATGTCCGGCGGGACATGGCCACTCAGCGTAGCGGCGGCCGAGACCCAGGCCGGCACGATCCGCGACTTGATGCCCATCAACTCCAGAATGTCGGACAGGGACGCGGCGACATCCGGCTCATCGTCTATGATCAGCGCGTGACGCAAGCCGCTCGACCGCGACGGAGCTTCGCCGGCGGCGGCCGCGCCGGCCGCGATCGCCGGCAGCTGCACGACAAAACGCACACCTCTCGGCGAAACCTCCTCGAACCAGATATTGCCATTGTGCCGCTCGATGATCGATTTCGAGATCGACAGACCGATGCCGGTACCGACACCGACCGGCTTGGTGGTGAAATAGGATTCGAATATGCGTGAACGTATCGCTTCCGGCACGCCTGGTCCGTTATCCTCGACCGAGAATCCGGGATTGCCGCGGTCGCTGCGAAACGTCCGGACCTTGATCCGGCGGTCGCCGGCAACGCCGGCCAAGGCATGCTGGCTGTTGATGAGGAAGTTGGCGGCCACCTGCGTCACGTGGTCGGCATCTGCCATGGCCAGCAGCGGGCCGCTGGCGAAATCGGTGTCGATGATGATGCCGCTCGACCGTGCGCCATAGGCGGTCACTTCGAGTGCGGCGCGGATCACCTGGTTGAGGTCGGTTTCGGCCTGTGCGGCCGGGTGCAGGCGGACCATCGACAGGAAGCTCTTGACGATACGGCCGCAGCGCTCGGCAGCGGCGCGCACTTTTTCGGCGCGCACCTTGGTCTGCGGATCGGCGGCGAATTCGTGCAGCAGCGTCGACTGGGCGACAACCACGGCCAGCGGATTGTTGAGCTCGTGCGACACGCCGGCGAGCAGCGAGCCCATCGCCGCCATCTTCTCGTTCTGGTGCAGTTTTTCGCGCTGGCGATTGATTTCCTCCTCAGCCCGCAACTTGTCGCGCAGGTCACGGATGGAGCCGAAGATCAGCTGGCGATCGGCGACGCGCATCTCGGTTGCCGTCAGCTCGATCGGAAAAACCTCGCCGGCGGCATTCTGGGTGACCGTTTCAAGCCGTTGGCCGACCATCGGCGCGCCGCGGCCCGACATGTATTCGGCGCCCGACGCATAGCCCTTGCGATAATATTCCGGCACGACCGTATCGAGCAGGTCTTTGCCGAGGATGTCGCTGCGCCGATAGCCGAACATCTTCTCGGCGGCCGGATTGAATTCGATGATCGAGCCGGTCTCGTCGATGACGATGATGGCGTCGAGCGAGGCCTGCAGCATGGTGCGGCGAATGACGTCGCTGGCATGCGCGTCGGACGGCGACCGTTCGATGGCATCGCCGATGGCGAGTGCCACCATGTGCAGCGCCGCCTCTTCCTGGTCGGTCCATTCGCGTTCGTGGATGCAGTCGTTGATCGCCAGCGTGCCCCACAAATTACCGTGCGAAAAGACCGACACCGACAGGAACGACTTGATGTTCTGCTTTTCGAAATCCGTCCGCAGAAAGCCTTCGAGATCGCGTGTGTGCCCGGCGAAGATCTTGCCTTGACGCTCGTCCTCCGCCAGCCGTTCCAGCAATGGGTCCGAATCGACGACCGACTGCATGATAACGGTCGGTGACGCCAGCTCGCCGCCAAACCGGGGGGCGATCCAATAAGCGGCGACCGACTGGGCGAAGCCCTGGCCGGGCAGTTCGCGCAGGCGAAACAGGATGCCGCGGTGACAATCCATGGCTTCGCAAAGCGTTTGGAGGATACCCTCCATCTCGCGCTGCCAGTCACCGGCTTCGCGCAGCCGGCGAACCACATGCACGGCCACCATCGCCGCGCCCTGTCTGGCGCCCTGCACGTCCACGCGTGTTGTTTCAGCCGTCATGATCAGCCGTCATTTCCTGGCCGCGGCTTCCTCAAGCCGCCGCCTTAGTTATTTTCACCGACTGGCAGCGAGAAGATATAGCCTTCGCCGCGCACCGTGCGCAGGAATTTCGGATTGGCCGGATCCGCCTCGATCTTCTTTCTCAGCCGCATGATGCGGATGTCGACGGCGCGGGACGATTCCGGATCCTCGACGAAACCGATCGCCTCGGAGATCGCCGCCCGCGTCAACAGCCGGTTGGCGCGCGTCAGGAACACCTCCAGCACGTCGAACTCGCTCTTGGCCATGTCAATGACCGCGCCGTTGGCGCCGGTGACGAGCCTGCCGTCGAGATCGGCGTGAAAGGGTCCAAAGCTCACGGACCGGCGGCCGCCGGATGTTTCAGCCTTGGCCTTTTGTGGCTCGGTCGGCTCCGGAACGCGGCGCAGCACGCTGCGCACCCTGGCCAGCACTTCGCGCAATTCGTAAGGCTTGACGATGTAGTCGTCAGCGCCGAGCTCCAGTCCGACGATGCGGTCGAGCGCAGTACCGGCGGCCGTCGCATAGATGATGCCGATCGGCATTTTCGACCGCATCCAGCGCCCGAGCGACAGGCCGTCCTCGCCCGGCATGGCGATGTCGAGAATGGCAAGATGGAAGGACTGCACTTCCAAGAGGTCGCGCGCCGCCGCCGCACTTTCGGCCGTGGCCACATCATAGCCGCTGGCGCCGAGATACTCGGCGACCGCGTCCCTCAGGTCGGGCTCGTCCTCGACGATGACAATTCGTGCACGCACGATGCTTTCGCTCCCGCTTTCAGTGGAAAGTAGATTGGGTATAAACATGATGTCCAGCACTCTTCTTGGGTTGCCGTATGCGGGGTAGAAAAACATGGCTGCACGATCCGTTATCGCGCTTGTTTCCGTCGCTGAAGTAATTGCCACCGATCTCGCCGATCATCTCGAGCGGCGCGGTCATGACGTCCGTGCGGCACGACAGCCGTGGGAGGCCGAATCGCTGCTTTCGGAAAAGGGTATCGATGTCGTGGTTGTCGGCGACAGCGTCAGCCAGGCGGAGGGGCGCGACCTGCTCAGGCGACATGGCGGCGAAGGTGGACCGGATTTCATCCTGATCTGCCGCCCGGCCGATCTGGTCGACAAGGTTCTGGCGCTCGAACTCGGCGCCGCCGACGTCGTCGAAAGCCCGCTCAATGTCAGGGAGCTTGCGGCTCGCGTCGGCGGCCTTCTGGCTCGGCGCGGCAGGAGCGCCGGGGAACTGATCGTGCTGGAGAACGCGACCGTCGATCTCCGATCGGCCATTGTCATGCACCGCTCGGGAACGGAAGAACAGCTGTCCCCCGGGCAGGTGGCGCTGCTCAGGCTGTTCCTGGCCAGCCCGCGCAAGGTGCTGACGCGGGACGACATCATCGCCGCCGCGCCCGCCGAAAATGCCGAAGCCTTCGATCGGTCGATCGATTCGCGCATCGTGCGGCTGCGCCGCAAGCTCGATACCGAAACCATCACCACCATACGGGGTGCCGGTTACCGGTTCGATCCGCCGACGCAATTCGCCGATTGAATGCAGGACAGCCACCCTTTTGTCTTGAACATCGGGTTTTCCCAAAACCGGTTTCCACTTTGGGGTCCGATGCTCTTCAGCGCACCACGAGAAGCGATGGGCCGGACGGCATGTCACCGATCGTACTGACCTCGCCGGCATGAGCACGTTCCTTCAGCAGCACGGTGGCGAGGCCGGCAATGCCGAGCAGCCCCTGGACGTAAAGCAGGGCGGAAAGCACGGAAGCGGCGAATTTCGTTTTCATCCTGTTCGTTCCTCAAAATTGGAATTTACGGGCACTTCAGGGGACCCCCCGAAGCGCCCGCGCCGCCAGCGGAGCCCCCCTTTGCGGCGCGGGCCTTCGGTCCTCTCGGCTGCAAGTTGCCGGAGGCGCCGCGCATCCTCAACGGCCCTAAGCCGCCCCCGCCAGAGGGGCTTGAGCCGGTCGACGCGCAGGCTGGAAAGTGTCCAGATCAATCCAGGCCGTAGCGAAAACAGTGTTGGCTTCCGATCGTTCGTTGCCCGCTGTTTTTGTTAGATCAACTTTGCCTGTTCGCTGTATCCGGATCATGCCGCCGACGCTGCGCTTTGTTGCAGCTCGGTTTCGGAGTCAGGTGAATTCCTATCAAACGAAAGGCAATCGCGTATTGGCGCCGCGGTTTGGCCGATCCGCCTAGGCAAACACGCCACCCGTCATGACGACGTCGTGCAACTGCAAGCTGCTTTGCACGGACCTTTTCTGTTAACCAGGGGAAACAGAATCGAAACACAAACGAGCATCTTGCGAAATCGGCTTGAAACATGACGCCCCGATAAGCCGGTCATGAATTGGGCCGGCCCCGACCGGCAGAATAGGGGAGACATCATGTACACTGCCATTTCCGCCAAGCTCATCAACATCGCCGCCGCCGTCATCACCGGTACTGCCTTGCTTGTCAGTGCCGGCAACGGCGCAGCCCACGCCGCCGCCAACAAGATCGTCGCGCGTGTGTCGCTATCGCAGCAGACCATGGAAATTCTGGTCGACGGCCGGCCGACATTCGCCTGGAAGGTTTCGACGGGCGACAGGACGCACGTCACACCGACCGGTTCGTTCAAGCCGACCCGCATGCATGAAATTTGGTATTCGAAGAAATACGACAACGCCCCGATGCCGCATTCGGTGTTCTTCAACGGCGGCTACGCCGTACATGCGACAAGCGCCATCAAGCGCCTCGGCCAGCCGGCCTCGCATGGCTGCGTGCGTCTGCATCCGGACAACGCCGCCGATTTCTACCAGCTCGTCGAGGTCTTCGGCCCGGCCAACACCAGCATCGTCATCGTCAAGTGAGCGATGCTGCTCTCGTCGCTCTCAAAAAGGCCGGAAATCCGGCCTTTTATTGTACAATATCAGTACAATCTAATCCGGCATCGCCGGCATCAGCTTCGGATCCGGCTTTTCGGCGTGATGCGGCAGGTCCTTGCTGGCGATAAAGGTGTAGAACATCGGCACCACGAACAGCGTGAACATGGTTCCGACCAGGATGCCGGTGAAGATCACCAGGCCCATCGAATAGCGTGCCGCGGCACCGGCGCCGCTGGAGATGATCAGCGGCACCACGCCTAGCGCCATCGCCGCCGTCGTCATCAGGATCGGCCGCAGCCGCACCCTGGCCGAGGCGATGATCGCATCGCGCCGCCGCATGCCGTGCATTTCACGCTGCTGGTTGGCGAACTCGACCAGAAGGATGCCGTGCTTGGTGATCAGGCCGATCAAGGTGATCAAGCCGACCTGGGTGTAGATGTTGAGGGTGCCGAGCCCGATATTAAGCGGCACGATCGCGCCGAAGATCGAGAGTGGCACCGCCATCATGATGATCAACGGATCGCGGAAGCTTTCGAACTGCGCCGCCAGCACCAGGTAGATGACGAGCACTGCCGCCGCGAAGGCGATGATGATCGTGTAGCCCTGTTCCTTCTCCTGCCGCGATTGACCGGTATAGTCGATGAAGAAAGTGTCCGGCAGGCTCTCCTTGGCGATATCCTCGATCGCTTTCAAACCGTCGCCGGTGGTGACGCCAGGCAGCGGCAAGGCGGAAATCGTTGCGGAATTCAACTGGTTGAATTGCTCGATCGCCGCCGGCGACGCGTTGGTCGAGATCTTCACCACCGCAGAGAGCGGCACCATCTCACCCGAGACGCTGCGCACGAAATACTCCCCAAGTTTTTCGGGATTGTCGCGGAATTGCTGCGGCACCTGCGGGATGATGTCGTAGCTGTTGGATTCGCGGTCGAATTGCGCCACCTCGGCGCCACCGACCAAGAGGGTCAGCGTCCGGCCGATTTCGGCGATCGGCAGGTTGAGTGCCGCGGCGCGGTCGCGGTCGATCGTCACTGTCACTTGCGGCGCATCGTAGGACATGGAATTCTGCACGGCGAGGAAGCGACCGGAGGCCTGCGCCTTGTTCTTGATATTCTCGGCGGCCTCGTACACCTGGGAGGCCTCCCCGGTCGAGCGCACCACCATCGTGATTGGCAGGCCGCCGCCGGAGCCGGGCAGCGTCGGTGGTGCGAAGACGAAAGCCTCGACGCCTGCCACCTTGGCAAGGCGGGCAGTGATGTCTTCCTGAAGTTCCTTCGAGCTGCGCGCGCGCTCGGCCCAGTCCTTGAACGCAAAGCCGACGAAAGCGCTGTTGGTCGGGCCTTGGAACGCGACGGCGGAGAACCGTGCCCTGGTTTCGGGGATATCATTCACCAGCCCGAGAATCTGGTTCACATAGGTCTCGGTGTAGTCCGACGTCGCGTAACGCGGCGCGTTCACAATAGACAGCAAGAAGCCCTGGTCTTCTTCCGGCGCCAGTTCGCTCGCGGTCTTTGTGAACATGAAGCCGGTCGTGGCGACCAGTGCGATGACGATCATCAGCGTCACCGGGCGATATTTCAGCGAGCCGCTGACCAGCCGCTCGTAGACGTGTTCGACGCGCCCGAACGTGTTGTCGACAATGCGCTGGAAGCGGCTGTGCGACCCGGCCCTCAGGATGCGTGCCGACATCATCGGCGTGACGGTTAGGGCGACGACACCCGAAAGCACCACCGAGCCGGCAAGCGTCACCGCGAATTCGCGAAACAGTGCGCCTGTCAGGCCGCCGGTGAAGGCCAGCGGCGCGAACACCGCGGCCAGCGTTATCGTCATGGCGACGACGGCGGACGAGATCTCCCGCATGCCGTTGAAGGCCGCCTGCATCGGCGACAAGCCGTCTTCCTCCATGTGGCGGTGGATGTTTTCCACCACCACGATGGCATCGTCAACAACCAGTCCGATCGCCAGCACCATGGCCAGCAACGATAAAAGGTTGATCGAATAACCCAAAGAAAACAGCAGGAAACAGACGCCGATCAGCGACAGCGGAATGGTCACGATCGGCATCAGCACCGAGCGGAACGAGCCGAGGAAGAGCAGGATGACGACGATGACGATGGCGACCGCCTCGCCGATGGTCTTGAACACCTCCTCGATCGACGCGCTGATCTGCTCGGTCGAGTCGTAGACGATCTCGATCGTCATGCCGAGCGGCAGCGTCTCCTGGATCGTCGGCACAATCTTGTGGATCGCCGCCGCGGTGGTCAGTGGATTGGCGGCCGGCGTCGGAAAGATGGCGAGAAAGATGCCGGGCTTGCCGTTGAACGTGACCCTGGTGTCGGTGCTCGCCGCGGCGAGCTCGACGCGGGCCACGTCGCGCAGCCTCACCACATTGCCGTCTTTCGAGCGGAGCGGAAGGGCAGCGAAAGCCTCCGGCGTCTGCAGGGTCGAGCGAACCGTGATCGAGGAAGCCACATATTCGTTTTCGGTATCGCCGGGCGCGGAGAGGAAATTCGATTCGTTGATGGCGGTCAGCACTTCCGCCGCCGTCACGCCGCGCGCCGCCAGTTTGATCGGGTCGATCCAGACACGCATCGAATATTCGGCGGCGCCGAAAATCTGCACGTCGGCGACACCTTCGACCGTCGAGATACGCGGCCGCACGACACGCTCGATATATTCGGTGAGCTGTTCCGGTGTCATGTTCGGATTCTGCATCGATATGTACATCATCGCGAACTGCTGGCCAGTGCCCTTGACGATCACCGGGTCTTTGGTTTCGTCCGGCAGATCGCCGCGAACACTCTGAACCTTCGACAAGACTTCGTTCAGCGCGACGTCGGGGTCGGAGCCGAGCTTCATCTGCACCGTCACGGTGCTGGAGGACGGCCGGCTCGACGACGTGACATAATCGATGTTTTCGGTCGAAGCGACGGCACGCGCGATCGGCGCGGAAATGAACCCCTGGATCAGGTCGGCGCTGGCACCGGGATAGGCCGTGGTGATGGTGATGGCCGTTTCTTCAACCTCTGGATACTGCCGAATCGAAAGGTTGAAGATGCCCTGAAAACCCAGAAGCAGGATCATGCAGGCAAGCACGGTCGAGAGAACCGGGCGGCGGATGAAGAGGTCGGAAAAGCTCATTGCTGGGCTGCCTGCTGGTTCCCCGGCTTGCTCGGATCGATCGTGTTGTCGACGGCAACGGACATGCCGTTGGAGAGCCGGTTCTGGCCGGCCGTAACGACTTCGTCGCCGGGCTGGATGCCTTCCAGGATCTCGACCAGGCCGGCGTTGTGGCGGCCTGGCTTGACGAACACCTGGGCGAGCACGAGCTGCGGCTTCTGTTCTTCCGCTGCCGGCTTGGCTTCCGCTGCCGGTTTGGCTGGGGTAGCGGCCGGCTTTTCGTCGGGTTTTGCCGCGGGTGCTTCGGCCGCCGGCTTGGCAGCATCTGCAGCCGGCTTTTCTTCCGGCTTTGCCTCGGGAGCCGCGCCGTTGGCTTCGGCGGATTTGGCCGGGCGCACCACGAAGACGAAGTCGCCGTACAGGCTGGAGGTCAGCGCCGTCTGCGGCAGCGCCAGCACGTCGTTCTCCTCGGGCAGTTCGACGCGCACCTGGACGAACTGGCCCGGCGTCAGCTTACCTTCGGGATTGCCGACCTCCGCCCTTACCGTCACCAGCCGGCTGGTCGGGTCGATCTTCGGATCGATGCCGCGGATGCTGCCGGTGAACGGCATGTCGCCGCCGCCGACGCCCAACCGCACCCTCTGTCCGATCTTCAGCTGCGGAAGCTGCTGCTCCGGCACGGTGAAATCGACACGCATCGTATCCATGTCCTGCAAGGTCACTACGGCGGTGCCGGGTGTGAGATACTGGCCAAGGTCGATTTTCGGGATACCGACAGTACCCTTGAAGGGGGCGGTCAACTGCTTTTGGTCGAGCACCGCTTGCAGCTTGTTTACCTGCGCGGCTGAGACCGATGCTGCTGCCTGCGCCGTGTCGAGCGTAGCATCGGTGCCGACCCCGCGCTTCTGCAGCTCGAGAGCGCGCATCAGCGTCGTCTGGTCGGAGGTGGCTTGCGCCTTCGACGCGACGAGGTCGGCTCGCTCGACGGCATCGTCAAGTTGCAGCAGGACGGCGTTGGCGGCGACCTTCTGATTGGCATGGAACAGGATGTCCTTGACGATGCCAGCAGTTTCGACCGTCAGGTCGACGCCGCGCACGGCACTGACAGTGCCGATCGCCTCGATGCCGGGCGTCCAGGACATCGGTTTGACGATGACTGTCGACACGGTCGCGGCCGGCGGCTTCATGGTGGCGAAGAACTGTTTGATCGCATTGTCGCGAAACAGGTTGAAGCCGACGATGCCGCCGCACACCAGCACGAGCAGAATGAAGGCGATGATGAAGCGCTTGATCACGAACAGTTCCCTCGGCCATGGCCCAGCATAACGGTCGGATGACCGGAACACATACCTGTGACTGGTCCCAATTTCAAATGATGGCGATCTTACTGTACCGTCTGGACGGTCTTGTCAATTCCGCCTAAGCTAATGAATGGGGAACGATTGATGAAGGTCCGCAGAGCAAATTCGCGCGAAAAAATTCTCGCTGCTGCCGCCGCGGTAGCGCGCGAGACGGGTCCTGGCAGCCTGTCGCTGGACGCTGTTGCCAGCCGTGCCGGCGTGTCGAAGGGTGGTCTTCTCTACAATTTCCCGACCAAGGCGAAATTGATGCAGGCGCTGGTGGAGGATTATCTCAGCGCATTCCAACAGGCGCTGGAGGCCGCCCGCAAGAACAGCGGCAGCGGCGAGAGCCCGCTCGCCGCCTATATCAGGCTTTCGGCCGAGCATGCCGAGGAGTCGAAGCCATCGGCATCCTGGATATTTTCGGCTATCGCCGAGGATCCCGACTTCCTGACGCCGATAAAATCGTTCAGGCGGCAGGTGTTCGAACGGCTGAAGGAGGAGACGGCGAACCTCAAGGCGCTGCTGATCTGCTATCTCGCCATCGAGGGACTTCGCAGCATGAATCTGTTCGGTTCGGATATTCTTTCCGCCGACGAGCGCCGGCTGCTGATATCGACCCTGCTGGAGATCGCGGAATAGTCTAGGAATACGCTGGCCGGATTCAATTGCTTCGACTGTCGGGACGTGGCTGGAGCGAGGTGCGTCCACTTGGGGCAGAGTAGGCTCCACGCTTTGAACCTGCGTCTCGGTGCTTTCCGAAAATCGGTTCCGATTTTCGGGCCGATGCGCTAGAGCCTTTCGGGATTGACCCGAGCTGCCTTCAACCCGGAAAGGCTCCCACCGCTGCCCATGCCCCATCTTCCCGAGCATCTTCTCACCGGCTACCGCAGTTTCATGAGCGGCCGCTATCTCACCGAAAGCGGCCGTTATCGCTCGCTGGCGCGGGAGGGCCAGGCACCCGAAACGATGATCGTCGCCTGCTGCGATTCGCGGGCCGCGCCCGAAGCGATCTTCGACGCCGGGCCCGGCGAGTTGTTCGTGCTGCGCAATGTCGGCAATCTGGTGCCGCCCTATGCGCCCGACGATCAGTTCCACTCGACATCGGCGGCGCTCGAATTTGCCGTGCAGAGCCTCAAGGTCAAGAACATCGTGGTGATGGGCCACGGCCGCTGCGGCGGCATCCGCGCGGCACTCGACACCACGGCCGCACCCTTGTCGCCGGGCGATTTCATTGGCAAGTGGATGAGCCTGATCGCGCCTGCGGCCGAGACCGTATCGTCCAGCACCTTCATGACCGCGACCGAGCGCCAGACGGCGCTGGAGCGCATCTCGATCCGCTATTCCATAGCCAATCTGCGCACCTTCCCTTGTGTTTCGATCCTCGAAGGCAAGGGGCGGCTGTCGCTGCACGGTGCCTGGTTCGATATTTCGACCGGCGAGCTTTGGGTGATGAACAAGGACACAGGCGATTTCGAGCGGCCGGAGACGGAGTAGGAGACGAGGGGCATGATGCGAGCTCGGTTCGCGTTCGCGGCGGCGGCACTGCTGTGCTCAGCAAATGTTGCCGGCGCCGACGATAGCGCGATCATAGACCGCTGGTATTCGGCACTGCTGGTCGCCGACCGCACCGAATTGTCGGACCTGCTCGCCGACAACGTCCGCATCAAGCTCGACGACCTCGGCGTCGTGCAAAGCAAGCAGGAATTCATCGCCTCGATCGCCGAGTGGCAGGGCGCCGTCGCCGGGGCCGAAATCCGCCACCGGATCGAGAAGACGGAGGGCGGCGTCACCACTGTGATCGCCTGCTATGATTTTCCCAGCAACGACATGCTGATGCAGGAGACTTTCGCGGTCGCCAACGACCAGATCAGCGCCAGTTCGCAAGCCGCGATCGCCGAAAATTGCGACGGTTACTGACGGAACCATGAACTGGGGCCGCTGTTGCGCGCAACCGGCCGGCGCCTTACATCGGTGACGATCCATCTCCTCCCGCCACTCAGCGAAAGTTTGCCCATGCCATCCGCCGTCGACCTCGCCGCCCATCCGCTGACCGCATGGCAAGGGCCGCTCGGCCTGCCCGATTTCACGCGCATCGGCGATGGCGATTTTTCTCCGGTCTTCGACGCGGCCCTGAAGGCGCATGAAGCCGAGATCGAGGCGATTGCCGGCAACACCGGGACGCCGACCATCGAAAACACGCTTGCCGCGCTCGAGCTTGCCGGCGAGGCTCTCGACCATGTCTCGTCGATCTTCTGGTGCCGCGCCGGCGCCCACACCAACGAGGCGATCCAGGCGCTGGAGCGCGACATCTCGCCGAAGATGTCGCGGCACTTCTCGGCAATCTCGATGAACGGACGCCTATTCGCCCGCATCGACCACCTCTATCAGCGCCGCGATGCTTTGAAGCTCGATGCCGAAACGCTGCGGGTCTTGGAAAAGACCTGGAAAAACTTCGTTCGCTCCGGCGCCATGCTCGACGCCGAAGGCAAGAAGCGGCTGGCCTCGATCAACGAGGAATTGTCGTCGCTCGGCACCAATTTCGGCCAGAACGTGCTTGCCGACGAGCGCGACTGGGCGTTGTTCCTCGACGAGGCCGATCTTGCCGGCCTGCCGGAATTCCTGAAAAGCTCGATGGCGGAAGCCGCCGAGATGCGCGGCCAGAAGGGCCGCTACGCCGTCACTCTGTCGCGGTCGATCTACGAGCCGTTCTCGACCTTCTCAGAACGCCGCGACCTGCGCGAGACGGCGTTCCGCGCCTTCATCATGCGTGGTCAGAATGGCGGCGCCACCGACAATACGGACGTGGTGCGCGACATGCTGCGCCTGCGCGCCGAGAAGGCGAAGCTGCTCGGCTATGCTTCCTACGCCGCATTGAAGCTCGACGATACCATGGCCAAGACGCCGGAGGCGGTGCACGCGCTGCTCGATCCGGTCTGGGAAAAGGCGGTGGAGAAGGCCGCAAGCGACCAGGCCGAATTGCAGCGGCTGGCGGCCGAGGCCGGCAGCAACGAGAAATTCGCTGCCTGGGACTGGCGCTTCTACCAGGAGAAGCTGCGGGCAGAGAAATTCGCCTTCGACGAGGCCGAGCTGAAGCCGTATCTGCAGCTAGACCGCATCATCGACGCCTGTTTCGATGTGGCAACACGATTGTTCGGCATTTCTTTCGAAGAAAAGAAGGGCATTGCCACCTGGCATCCGGACGCGCGTGTCTTCGTGGTGAAGAATGCCGACGGCAGCGAGCGCGGCCTGTTCCTCGCCGACTATTTCGCCCGGCCTTCGAAGCGCTCCGGCGCCTGGATGAGCGCGCTGAAATCCGGCTACAAGCTTGGCGATGGCTCCAAGCCGGTCATCTACAACATCATGAACTTCGCCAAGCCGCCGGCCGGCGAGGCCGCCTTGCTGTCGGTCGATGAAGCCAAGACGCTGTTCCACGAATTCGGTCATGCTCTGCACGGCATGCTGACCGACGTCACTTGGCCGTCGGTCGCTGGCACCTCGGTCAGCCGCGATTTCGTCGAACTGCCTTCGCAGCTTTACGAGCACTGGCTGACGGTACCGGCGGTGCTGGAAAAACATGCGCTGCATGTCAAGACCGGCAAGCCGATGCCAAAGGCGCTGGTCGACAAGATGCTGGCGGCGCGCACCTTCGGCGCGGGCTTCGCCACGGTCGAGTTCACTGCCTCGGCGTTGGTGGACATGGCTTACCACGCGCGGCCGGATGCACCGGACCAGCCGCTTCGTTTCGAAGCCGAAACGCTGGAACGGCTTAACATGCCCGATACCATCGCCATGCGTCACCGCACCCCGCATTTCGGCCACATCTTTGCCGGCGACGGCTATTCGGCCGGCTATTATTCCTACATGTGGTCGGAGGTGCTCGATGCCGACGCCTTCGCCGCCTTCGAGGAGACGGGCGATCCGTTCAATCCGGCGCTGGCCGAGCGGCTGCGCAAGAACATCTACGCCGCTGGCGGCTCGAAGGACCCCGAAGAACTCTACACCGCCTTCCGCGGCAAGATGCCTTCACCGGAAGCAATGATGGTCAAGCGCGGACTGGTGTGATGCGTGCCCGCTCTTGTCACGGTTCTCTTCCATCCTGATTGATGTCGGCCGTCATGGCGTCGGGTTGCGCGCCGGCTGATCCGGTTTCTGTCGGCCCCGGCTCGGCCTCGCTGGCTGCGGCTGTGTCGTTGAGGCGACTGCCCGCTATGCTGATCGGCCGCTGGCGCATCCGGACCGCCTTGCGACGACCGCTACGGAAATAAATCTCTCAGTCGCGAACGTCAGCCCCGCCAACGGAAGGCGAGGCTGGTAAGTTGATTGTCCCGGCAAGCTTTTTTGCCGGGGCGATTGGCCTAGACTAGGCAGGCACAAAGCCAAAATAGGCTTTGTAGGACGCCCCTTCGCCGGAAATCAGGGGCGTTTCCACTTTGAACCCAATCCCGCTGAAGGTGGTATTGTTCGTACGTGCCGCGAGCAACACCATCTGCTTTGCGGAGATGGTCACTGTCGCGCTCCCGATCCTGTCATCGCCCCAATCGAAGAGATCGCTGATGGCGCCGCCGATCGATGGCATCAACGATCCCAGGGCCGGGCCGGCTATCGCGGCAATGATAGGTCCTGCCACCGGAATGAGGCCCAAAGCCAGCGTACCCGCCGTATGGACGCCCATCACGACCTTCTGCACTTCGTCCTTGTACTTGTTGGGATCGCCGAAATCGTTTTCCATCAGCACCGTACCGATATTGATGCCGTAGGGCTTGCCTCGATAGACCTCCATCAGGTCGGGTCTCGTATCTCCCGCATCGACGTCGCCATAGACCTGGCTGCGCTTGGTGTCGGCGATCTGCGGCGTTGTCACGCTGACGATGACATAGGGCTCGTCCGCACTCGACCCCTGATCCCAGTCGGTCTCGCCGAAGCAATGGAGCCCGGTATAGTGGACGACGACATCTCGAAGGTCGATCGCGCCGGTGTCGGGCCACCAATATATGCCGCCGTTTTCAAACAGATTGGCACGGCCACCGTCGGCGAATTCGGTCTCGTCGGTGGTTGGGTACCCCAGATATGACTGTTCCCAGCCCAGGCTTTCCCACTTCTTGCGGATGTCACCGTACACCACGTTGGCTCCTGTGTTCGGTGTCCAGTAGATCGAGCCGGCATTGGCAAAATGGTTGTAGCGCCCGACGCCGTCGGGAGTTCCGGTCTCGTCGGTGACCGGATAGCCGAGAACCGAGCGCTCCCAGCCCATTGCTGCCCATTTGCCGCGAATTGCCCCCCAAATCGCTTGAGCACCGGTATTCGGTGTCCAGTAGATCGAAGCGGTATTGTTGTTGAAGTGATTGTATCGGCCGACGCCGTCGGGAGTTCCGGTTTCGTCGGTGCAGGGAATGCCCCACGCGAGACCGCCAAGCGCAATCCATTTCCTGTAGATGTCGCCGTGGATCTCAAAGGCGTCGTGCATGGCATCGTTGTAACAAATGCATGAGCCGTTCTTGAGATACCAGGCTTTTCCAGTCTCCTTCCTGTCGATCTCGGCGAAGCCGGCGCCTCCAAGGGAGTTGTACTTTTGCTGTATGACAGCTTCGGGCGATAGGAGCGACCAAGGCCCGATCCTGAGCTGGTCGGAAAGTCTTGTGGCTCCAGCGCGGATGGTGCCGGCACGCACTCTTGAAGTTGCTCTGGCAGTATACGGCATGACCTTTTCCTTCCTGTGAGTGTTGGTATCGGGGGCTTCAGGCCTCCGGCGATCGGTTTTGATCGACGAGCCGAGGTTCCCAGACCGCGACTTACGGACGGCTTACAGAGTTCCGAGCTGCGCCAGAGCAATTCCAGGAAACGTGTGGAACGGTTTTCCGTCCGGAACTGCGCAAAAATAAAGAGATAGAGCGGTTCGGCGTTTCCGTGAGACGATGAACCGGTCTAGAGAAACGGGCGCACGAGCGAACGCAGCAAAGGCGAGGGCTCGTCATCGCCGGTCGAAGCGAGCGCGCGTTCATAGCGCCGGTAATCCTCGATGGCGCCGGCGTGGTCGTTTCTGGAGAGGCTCTCCTGGATGAGCGTGCCATGGAGTTTGGCCGATTCCGGGTAGAAATCGAGCGCACGCCGGCACGCCTGGCGTGCCCGATCTGCGTTGCCTCGGCTCTGCCAGTGTTTGGCGATCCGCACGGCAAGCTCCACCAACCCGTCCCGCACCCGGTCGGCCGCGGCGTTCGACCAGGCGGGCGTCGGGCCATTCGAGAAAAGCGGGCCGACAAAGCCTTCCAGCAGCATCTCCTGCTCCTCGATTGCGCTGTCTCTTTGGCCCGACAGAACGGGTTTCAGCCGGTCTTCCCAATCCTGCAGATCGATCCAGACCTTGTCGGCAGCGAGCCGCAAACGGCCTTCTCTCAGGGTTACGAGTTCGCCTTGCCCGAGCAATTTGCGCAGACGATGCAGCGCCTGCTCCAAGGCCGCTTTGGCCTGGTCGCCGTCGAGGTCGGGCCAGAGCCAATCCTGCAGGGTTTCCACCGAACAGACCTGATCCCTCGAGAGGCAGATAATGCGCAATATGTCGAGAGCGCGGGTAGGTTTGGCACCGGGCGCGACCTCGGCGCCATCGATCTCGAGGCGGAAGCCTCCCATCAAGTGTATCCTGAGCGGCCAAGGCCACTGGGCGGGGCGGCCAGCGGGCGGGACCAGATATCGCGCCCGAACGACGCGGCGGCAGAGATCGACATCGATCTTTCGCTCCAGCGCATCGGCGATCAGCTCGGCTAGCAAGTCCGGCAGGTTGAGCAAGATCGCCGAGGGATTGACCTCGCGCAATGCCGCCATGAATTCAGCCAGACGAGTGCCATAGGACGCGCCGCCGTTCCACTTCTGCTCCAAGGCCCGGGCGGCTAGAATGCTGAGTTCGACACGCTGGCGAGGGCCGCCGCTCAGCCTTTCGGCGATCCCCTGAAGTAGCGCAATCGCCTCCGCCGGACGCCGGTCGGCCAGCAGGACCTGGTATTTGGTGACGTAATGCGGCCAGCGCTCGATCATCGGCTCGTTCGCCCGCTCGATCGCATCCATGAAGACATCGCAGTCGAGATAGGCCTTGGCGAAGTCGCCGTTGCGCGTGTGCATCGCCGCATGGCAGTCGGCGACGACCGCGACCTGGGTGGTGAACCTGCTGTCCGCGATCTCGCCCAGTCGGGAGACCAGCGCATTGAACTCCGAGAACCTGTTGTGAAGCTTCATCAGCAATTGGAGCTGGTAGAGGGCGCTGAACTCGACGCCCCGTAGGGCGTGCTGCTCGCCTATCGCCGTTGCGCGTCGCAACGCATCCTCGGCCGAGGCATAGACAAAACCGCGCCGCGAATAGGGGAAGTAACGGCCGCTGGCCGAGCCAAAGGACACCAGCCACATGCCGAGCACCAGCGGTGGGATATCCGGATGTTCGAGGTCGGCGGCAACGCTGTCCACGGCATTGGCAAAAATGTCGCGCTGCCCCGACGAGGTCGCGTAGTCGATGAGCGCTTCGCTTGCCAGCAGGCGCAACTCGACCGAATCCTCGATCGGCAAATGTGTCAGGCGCTGCTGGATATCATTCACGAGGCGCTTCGCGTCATGGGCGTCGAATTCGCCAGGTTCGGCGAAATCGACGGCCCGCAGGATGCCGAGCCTGACCATCATGAGTTCCTCCGGATCCAATTCCGGCAACCCCTTGGCAAGAACCTGTGAGGCTCGGCGCGTCCAATCCGCCAGCCCCTCATGCGTACGCCAGCTGGCCGTCTTGACTACGACCGCCCGCGCGACCGTCAGGCATTGGCCGCGCATCTCGGTGTTCTCGAATGCTTGCCATGCCTTGGAGAAGTGCGGCTCGGCCTTCGCATCGTCCGACGCGAAGGCGACCCCCAGCCAATAATGGACCCACCCGTCCATCTCGTCGGCGGGCAGCCTGTTGCACCATTCGACGAAGCTGGCCCTGCGCCCTTGCGAGAGAACGCCGTTAGCGCACTCCAGAATGAGCTGGCGTGCCAGCGGCCAAGCGCCCGCCTGCAACGCCAGCACGATTGCCGCGTCGGTTTTGCCGGCCTCGTGCAAGACCTTTGCTGCCTGCTCGCGCAGCCTGGAACGGTCCGCGTCCGTCACGCGCCGGTCCAGTAGGCCGGCAAGGTATTCGCGCAACAAGTCATGCAGCTGGAAGGCGGCGCCGCCCGGACCGTCGCGCGTGATCAGCAGCTGGCGATGCTGCAGCCGCACCAGCAGGCGGGCAGCCTGCGGCGAACCCAGGAACGCATCGGCAAGGTCCGTGCTGATCTCCGGCAGAAGGTTGAGCCTGATCAGCAGATCCTGGTCCTCCGGCGCGATGTCGCGCAGGAAATAACGTCCGACAATCTCCCGAAGGCCGGCGCCTCCGGCAAGGCCGGTCTGCGAAAGCGGGTAGTACATTCCAGCATTGGCCAGCAGGAGAAGCCCCACCGCCCAGCCGCGCGCCTCCGAAATGTCGCCGACCTCGGACGGCGATTGCGAGCGGGCGGTGACGAGGTTGCGAGCCTCCGCAGGCGAAAACTCCAGCAGCGTTTGGTTGAGGACCGGCAACTGTCCGGACAGCACGAGGTCGGCGACATCGCCCTCGGGCAGCATCCGCGATGTGCAGATGCAGCGGACGGTATTGGGGCGTTCGCGCAACAGGATCGCCAGCGTCCGGCGAAAGCCTGGTGCATCGGCACGATGCAGATCGTCGAGGACCAGGATCGTGCCCGGATCAAGCCGCGAGAAATAGGTGCGGAAGAACAGCCGCGCGAAATCGTCGGAATTGTCGGCATATTCCGGACCAAAGACCGGCATGCCGGCATGCCTGCCGTCGAGCGACAGCGTCAGATAATGGAAAAGCCGCGCAACGTCCTGGTCCTCGGTGTCGACCCGATACCAGTTGTACGCCGATTCGCCTTGCTTCAGCCCGCCTTGTTCCAGCCCGCCGTGTTCCAGAAAGTCGATCACCGCGGTGGTCTTGCCGTATCCACCAGGCGCAGCCAGCCAGCATGCACCGCTGTCGAGGGCCTGCGAAAGCAGCGCCACTACGCGCGGACGGCTGACAATTCCCACTGGCCGGGGTGCCGAGAGCTTTGCTATCTCGCGCGGCGCGTCCCGGAAGGATTTATCCATTGTGAGGACTCTCGCAGCGCAGTCGCCTCGCGAAAACAGGTAATCGGTTCGCCCGCAACAACAAATCGCCGGCCGGCGTTGTGCTCGCCTGACGTGCCGTGCTCGCCGGCAAGGTCGCGGTTATCCCTTGTGCGACATGATATGCGAAACCCCGACACTCACGTCAGCGGTGTGTCTTGCCATCACTGCGTTCATTCGCATTGCAATCGTCGCATAGCCGTTTCGTTCGTGGTCGGTAACTTCCGAGGGCTTGAAGAGCCACGGAAGGGGTGCAACCTGCGCGTCTTCGAAATTGGCCGGCAGATTCGATGGCACCGCCTTTTTTCCTAGAGGCAGCTCTAGCCCAAGGTCACTAAATTCCTTCTCGAGGCTGGCGTGCAGATGAGAAAGGACGACATAGATCGCCAGCTTTGATCTAGTCCTTTCTGTGTTGTTTAGATTGTACTCTTGAAGAACCTCATCGAACGATGGCGATACGTCACTTTCGGCAGCGGTAGCTCGTGTTGCAACAGCACCGGCCAGGGCAGTCGCTGCCACTCCTGTAAGACCTACAAAATCACGTCTTGTCGTGCCGGTCATGGTGAATTTCCCCTCGGTTTTGAAGACGGGCCAAGTCTGGCAAGGAGGAGGCGCAGTGGCAATAGGCCGCATACGCTATTGGTGTAGAGGGCCTTTACGTCGCCGATGTGAATCCACCCGGCGACGACAGTGCCAAGCCGGCAGAGGCCCGCGATGCATTCGGTTGCTTGATCTGAAAACCCATGGAATCCGAGAAAGGTTTCCTCAGCATTCACGGGGGGTCGAAAAATCCGCTGGTGGAGCTGAGGAGGATCGAACTCCTGACCTCGTCATTGCGAACGACGCGCTCTCCCAGCTGAGCTACAGCCCCGTCCAGCGGATGGGGCTTTTATCGGCCGCTGCGGTTTCCTGTCAAGGCTGCGCTTGCTGCCGAAATGCCGGTCGGCCGTTCGTGCGCCTCGCCTACGCGTCGGAACGCGGCTCTTGCCGCTTTCAGCTACAGTGGCTACATGTCGGCAACAATCGGAGACCGGCATGATCGCCCTCATTCAGACCATTGTCATGGCGCTTGACCTTTACTGGTGGATCATCATCGCCTCGGCGATATTTTCCTGGCTCTACGCCTTCAACGTCGTCAACTCCCGCAACCAGTTCGTCGATACCATCAGCAACATGCTCTATCGGCTGACCGAACCGGCGCTGCGGCCGATCCGCCGCTTCATGCCCGATCTCGGCGGCATCGACATCTCGCCGATCATCCTGCTGCTGATCCTGTTCTTCATCCGGCAGTTCCTGCTCACCACTGTGCTTTCGCTGGTCGTCTGAGTGCAGGCGTCCCCTGCGCGCGCGTTCCGCACGCGCGCCGACGGCATCGACCTGTTCGTCCGGCTGACGCCGAAATCGGCGATGGACGGGCTCGAGGGGGCCGAAACGACCGCGGATGGGCGAAGCCATCTGAAGGCTCGCGTTCGCGCCGTGCCGGAAAACGGGGCCGCCAATCGAGCGCTGGAAAGGCTGGTCGCTAAGGCGCTTGGCGTGGCCGCTTCGGCCGTCTCGATCGTCGCCGGCGGCACCGCTCGGCTGAAGACGGTCCGTGTGCTTGGCGATCCCGCGGCGCTGGCGAAACGCATCGATACGCTGGGCACGCCTGCGCCATGATCTCGGCTCGCTCACCAACCCCGTAGAAAAAAGGCCGGGCTGCAAAGCCCGGCCAGATGTGAAGGTCGAAAACCTTCAGAGGGGAACGCGCCGGACGAATGGGAGGAAACATCCGGCGCAGCGTGCATATGGGTCGGCATCGCTGACGTTTCAATGACGGGAACGACAATAACAGCTTCGTGAAACCGGGCGGTGGATGTCGATGAACGCCTGGGATTGGGGACCTGTTTGACCGTTGTCTGGGCAATTATTCCTAAGCGATGTCGTCGCGAATGCAGGCCTTCAGATGGCCGTCGGCTGTCGCCCTCAGTGGCGGCACGGCCGCGGCGCAAGCCTCCAGCGCGAACGGGCAACGGGTTCGGAAAACACAGCCCGACGGCGGGTTCGCCGGACTGGGAATATCGCCTTTGAGCACCTGCCGGCCTTGCCTTGCCAGCGGATCGAGCGATGGAATGGCTGACAGCAGCGCACGCGTGTAGGGATGCTGCGGCCGGGCATAAAGCTCGGCGGCCGGCGCAACCTCCATGATGCGCCCGAGATAGAGCACGATGACCGTGTCGCAGATGTACTCGACAACGGCCAGATCGTGCGAAATGAACAGCATGGTCAGGCCGAGCCGGAGCTGCAGGTCGCGCAACAAATTGATGATTTGCGCCTGGATCGAGACGTCGAGTGCCGAGACCGGCTCGTCGGCGACGATGAATTCCGGCTCGAGCGTCAGCGCCCGGGCGATGCCGATGCGCTGGCGCTGGCCGCCCGAGAATTCATGGGCGTAGCGGTCATAGGCGTCGAACGGCAACTCGACCGCGGCAAGTGCCTTCGCGGCCTTCGCCCGCCGCTCGGACCTCTTGCCAATGGCTTGAATGTCAAGGCCTTCGGTGAGGATCTGCCCTATCGTCATGCGCGGCGACAGGCTGGCGAAGGGATCCTGGAAAATATATTGCATCTTGCGACGCTGGCGGCGCAACTGGGCGGCACCCAGCCTGGTGATATCGGTGCCGTCATAGGTGATTTGGCCGGATGTCGGCTCGATCAGACGCAGCACCGAACGGCCGATCGTGGTTTTGCCTGAGCCGGACTCGCCAACCAGGCCGACCACCTCGCCACGCCTGACATCGAAGGAAATGTCCTCCAGCGCCCTGACCACCGGGCCACGCGAGAACGCTGTCGGCGCAAAATGCTTGGTCAGGTTTTTGACCGAAAGGAAGGGAACGTCGGCCATCAGAGCTCCTCCCAACGCAGGCAGCGGCTTTGCTGGGTCGGCGTCGCCGCAAACAAGGGCGGGACTGCGGCACGGCAGGCAGCGATAGCCATCGGGCAGCGCGGCGCGAAGGAACAGCCTTTGGGCAGCAACGCGAGCGACGGAACATTCCCGGCAATGGTCGGCAGCGGCGTGCCCGCCAGCTTCAGTGCCGTGGCCTGGCCGAGCCGCGGCACCGAACGCATCAACCCGGCGGTATAGGGATGACGCGGACGGGTGAACACTTCGCTCACCGGACCTGTTTCGACGATACGCCCGGCATACATCACCGCTACCCGGTCGGCGATTTCGGCGACGACGCCGAGATTGTGGGTGACGAACAGGATGCCCATGCCGCGCTGCGCCTGCAGCTCGGCCAAAAGATCGAGGATCTGGGCCTGGATGGTGACGTCCAGCGCGGTGGTCGGCTCGTCGGCGATCAGCAAGCCCGGATCGCAGGACAGGGCCATGGCGATGGTGGCGCGCTGGCGCATCCCGCCCGAAAGTTCGTGCGGATACTGCCGCGCCCGCCGCTTCGGATCGGGAATGCCGACCTGTTCCAGCAGCCGCACCGCGTCTGCTTCTGCCTCGCGGTGCGATTTGCCGAGATGAATGCGGATCGGTTCGGCGATCTGCTCGCCGATCGTGTAGACCGGGTTGAGGCTGGTCATCGGCTCCTGGAACACCATGCCGATCTCGTTGCCGCGTATCTTGCGCAGCGACTCGGTATCGAGGCTGGTCAGTTCGGTGAGCGTGCCGTTCTTGCGCCGCAGCGCGATCGACCCCTCGGCGATATGTCCGACCCTTTTCGGCAGCAATCCGATGATCGACAGGCTGGTGACGGACTTGCCCGATCCGGATTCGCCAACGAGCGCCACGGTCTCGCCGGAGCCGATCGTCAGGTCAACATCCCTTACCGCCGCGATGTCGCGCCCCGCAATGCGGAACACCGCGCGCAGGCCGGAAATCGACAGGATCGGCGTGGCGCTCAGCGGAGCAGCCCCACATCGCGAAGGATCATGTCGATCTTTGCGGTTTCCTGCTCGTTCAGGCTGCGCTGCGGCCGCGCCATGGTGTTCGAGGCGATGATGCCGAGGCTCTTCATCGCCGCCTTGAAGGCGCCGACGCCCGCCGAGCCGGCGCTGGTCCTGCCGAGCGAGATCCAGACGATCTCGAAAAGTTTCAACAACCGCTCCTGCTCCAGGCGGGCTTCGGCAAGCTGGCCCGCCTGCGTCAGCTTCCACAGCCTGACATAACCATGCGGGTCAACATTGGCGAGGCCCGGCACGACGCCATGCGCGCCCATCGCCAGCACGCTGTCGACCAGGATCTCGGAACCGGTCATGCCGAAAAAACTGGGATCGTCGGCCATGTCCTTGAGCACGTAACGCAGATTGCCGTCATCGCCGCTGGAATCCTTGATACCCGCAATGGCTCCTTCCCTGGCGAGACCGACCGTGGTCTTGCGCTCCAGCTTGACGTGCACGCAGACCGGGATGTCGTAGGCGATGACCGGAATGTCGAGCGCATCTTTGATGTAGCGGAAGTGATCGCCGATCTCGGGCTGGCTGGTGCGGGTATAGAACGGCGCGGTGACGACGATGGCGTCGGCACCGGCCGATCTGGCGATACGGGCGTGGTTGATGACGCGGTCGGTCGTCGGGTCGATAACACCGGCGAAGATCGGAACCCGGCCGTTATTGACCTTGACCGCGTGCTCGAGGACGGCCCTGCGGCCCGCCTCGTCGTGGAAGACCACCTCGCTGGTCGAGCCCAGCACGAACAGCCCGTGGACGCCGCCGTCGAGCAGGTTCTCGATGGTGCGCGTGAACGACGGGAAATCGACGCTGAAATCGGCATTGAGCGGGGTGACGACAGGTGGCACGACGCCGGTAAACAGGGGCATTTTGATGAACCTTCGAGGTCAGTTGAGATCGGAGCGGGGATCGAATGCGTCGCGCAGGCCGTCGCCGATGAAGTTGATGGCGAGCACGGTGAGCACCAGTGCGGCGCCTGGGAACATCCATTGCCACGGATAATTTTCAAGCACGACGGTGGAGCGGGCGAGATTGAGCATGTTGCCCCAGCTGGCTTCGGGCGGCGCGATGCCAAGGCCGAGGAAGGACAGGCCAGCCTCGAGCAGGATGGCGTTGGCGATCTGCAAGGTGGCATAGACGACCAGGATATCGATGCAATTGGGCAGGCCGTGCCGGAACAGCAGATGCGGCAGCCCCGCGCCCATGCCGCGGGCGGCAACGACGAAATCGCGCTCGCGCAGTTCGAGCAGCCGGGCGCGCACCATGCGCGACAGCACCGGCCAGGAGAGCAGCGAGATCACCAGTATGGTGGGCGCGATGCCGGTGCCGGCTATCGAAGCCAGCACCAGCAGGAAGATCACCGGCGGCAGCGTCATCGCCAGATCGACCAAGCGCATCACCGTGCCGTCGACGAGGCGCCCGCCAAAGCTGGCGACGGCGCCGACCAGGAAGCCGATGACGGTCGATATGGCGACCGAGCAGACGGCGACCAGCAATGAGATCCGCCCACCTTGCAGCAACCGGGCCATGACGTCGCGCCCGACGCCGTCGCTACCCAGCCAATGAATGGCCGACGGCGCCTTGTTCATCGCCCTGAGGTCGATGGCGTTCGGGCCGAACGGCCACCACAAAGGATATGTCGAAACCGCCAACAGGATCGGGATGACGATCAAAAGCCCGGCACGCGCCGCGCGGTTTTCGAAAAAGCGGTCGAACGCGCGGCGGAGCGGCCCCTTGGTCTGCGGTAAGGCTGTCGGGTCGACCGTTGGGTCCGGCACAGTGATTGCCATCACGCCACCTGAATGCGCGGGTCGACGACGGCATAGACGACGTCGGTCAACAGGTTGACCAGGATGACGCAAACGCCGATCACCAGCGTGGCGCCCATGATCACCGGGTAATCGCGGGTGCCAACGGCATTGACCAGAAGCAGTCCCATGCCTGGCCAATTGAACACGCTTTCCAGGAAGATGGCGCCGCCGATGGCGATGCCGACGGTCGAGCCGATCAGCGTGATAACCGGCAAGAGCGCGTTGCGGGTCGCATGCTTGATGATAACCCAGAACTCGCGCACGCCCTTGGCACGCGCCGTCCGCACGTAATCCTGGTTGAGCACTTCCAGCAGCGAAGCGCGCATGTAGCGCATGATCAGCGCGGCATGGCCGATGGACAGCAGGCAAGCGGGCAGGATGAGGTGCGCAAGCACGTCGGTCATCGAGAACGGCGCACCCGCGGTCTGCATGCCGCCGGACGGCGCCCAGCGCAGCAGCACCGAGAAGAAATAGAGGCCAAGCAGCGCCGTCAGAAAAGCCGGGCTGGAGATACCGATAAACGACAGCACCGACAGCGCGATGTCGGACAGTTCGTTACGGCGCACCGCGCTGAAAATGCCTGCGGAAATGCCGAGCACGATGGCGATCGCCAGGCCCGTGCCCATCAGCAGCGCGGTCGGGCCGATGCGTTCCATGACCAGCGGCAGCACGGCGACGCCGCTGCGCTGGATCGAAAAGCCGAAGTCGCCGCCCAGCGCCGCGCGCAGCCAGGCCAGATATTGCACGGGAAGCGGCCGGTCGAGCCCAAGCCGTTCGCGCAGCCCCTCGAGATCGGAGGCGGACATCGGCACCGACGGGTTGATATAGGCGTCGATCGGATCGCCCGGCGCCAGCCGCAACAGGATGAAGATGAGGACGCTGAGCGCGACCAGCATCAGCAATCCTGTAGCGCTGCGGCGAGCAATGAAGCTCAACATGGGCTATCCGTGGCGGTGGCAGGCGGCGCCAAAGTGGTCCGCCTGCTCGCTTCGTTGCGGGGTTCTTACTGGATATCCCAGCGCTCCGGGTGAGCTGCGTAGGGGCCGCCGCCCGGCGCCGGCGTCCAGACGAAGTCACGCAGCTTGTTGGAGGCCACGCCATAGCGGTTGGCCACCCACAGCGTTGCCCAGGGCAGGTCCTTGTTCATCACCTTGCAGACCTCCTGCCAGGATTGGTCGATCTTGGCCGGATCGGTCTGGCCGAGGGCGGCGTCCAATGCAGCGCTCAGATCGTCGAATTCGATGCGCATGGTGTTGAAGCCTGCCGGCGGGATCTGCGACTTGTTAAGGCCGGGGTTGAGGCTGGCCGGATTGGGGCCGTTCTGCAGGCCGGCATAGACCATCGGAAAGGCATTCCAGTCCGGCGTGCCTTGTTTGTAGACGATGCCGTTATAGGTCGGCGTATCGACGACGCGCGGCACCACGTTAATGCCGACTTCGGCCAGCATCGACTGGATGGCGGCCATCACGTTGGCCGCTTGCGGCGAGCCGTAATAGGTCAGCAGGGTGATCGGTTTGTCGCCGTTGATCTTGTCCCAGCCCGCCTCGGTCAGCAGCGCCTTGGCCTTGGCCGGATCGTAGGCATATGGTTCGAGACCCTGGGGAACGAGATGCGGCGCGACATAGCCGCAATTGGCCGGCTTGGCGGCACCGCCATAGAGGCTGTCTATGATGGCGTTACGGTCGATCGCGTACATGATCGCCTGGCGGACACGGATATCCCTGAACAGGTCGACCTTCTGATTCAGGCCGATATAGTTGACCACGTAGGAGGCACCTTCGATCACCTTGAAATTGCTGTCGCTTTTGAAGGAGGCCGCATCGTCGGGCTCGACATAGGTGAACTGGATTTCGCCGGCACGGAGCGCGGCGAGGGCCGCCGCCGGTGACTCGAAATAGCGGTTGATGAGCACGTCTACCTTCGGCTTGCCGCTGCGATAGTCGTCGTCGGCTGCCAGCTCGACATATTGGTCGCTCACGTAGCGTTTGAACTTGAACGGGCCGGTGCCGACCGGAGTGGTCGACCACCAGGTGCTGGTCGCCAGCGATTCCGGCGACAGGGTGGCCAGGGCATGCTGCGGCAGGATCATCAGCTGCGAGAGGATCGATAGAAACGATCCGTTCGGTTTCGATAGCTTCACCACTGCGGTGTGGTCATCCGGCGCATCGACCGAGGCGATGTCGGCGAGACGGGCGGCAAACAGGCTGCCGGAGGCCTTGTTCTTGGCAAGCTCGAGCGTGAACTTGACGTCCTTCGAGGTGAACGGCTTGCCGTCGTGCCAAGTCTCGTTGACCAGGTTGAACGTATAGCTCAGCTGGTCGTCGCTGATCTTGTAGTCCTTCGCGAGGTCGCCTTCGATCTCGGTCAGCCCGGCATTGTAGATGACCAGCGGTTCAAAATAGGTGCTGAGCCAGGTGTAGCCGCCGGTCGCGACCAGCGGGTTGAAGTTCTTGGGAAAGCCGCCGGGACCGACGTCGAAGCCGCCGGCGATGTTTTTGGCGTTTTGTGCCTGGACGCTGGTCACTGGGGCAATGCTGGCGAGCAGCAGCCCTGCGATAGAGAATGCGGTGGTCCTGATGCGCATGGTTTCCTCCCTTGGCATGTTCAGGGTGTTCGGTTCTTGGCGATAACCTGCTGGATTCCCCGGTAATGGTCGTCGAGCCGCCGACGCGCCTGGTCGACATCCTTGGCGGCGACGGCCTCGACGATCTCGTGATGGTCGCGCCATGTCGCCAGCGGCGTCGGATTATCGAGATTGGCGAAATTCGAGGCCTTGTTGAACGCCATCCAGAAGATGTCGATCAGCGCGCTCAGCATGCGATTGTTCTGGCAGCGGAACAGCAGCTGATGGAATTGCTGGTCCTCTTCGGCGAAGCTCTCATGGCGCTCGGCACGTTGCCGCATGCGCTCGGTCAACTGGCGCAGCGCCTCGATGTCGTCGGCGCTGATCATCTCGATTGTCTTGGCGATGAGGCCGGTTTCCAGCACGCGACGGATTTCGCGCAGCTCTTCGACGTCGCGGAGCGAATCCTGCAAACCGTAGGCCAGGTTGTCCAGCAGCGGCTTGAACGAGAACTCCTTGACGAACACGCCGATGCCGCGTCGCGTCTCCAGGATGCCGATCGATTCCAGCGCCTTGATGGCCTCCCGCACGGAGTTGCGGCCGACGCCGAGCCGCTGCGCCAGGAACGTCTCCGGCGGCAAGGGATCGCCGGCCTTGAGCTGGTTGCTTTCGATATAGGCCCTGAGGCTTTCCTGCACGGTGACGTGAAGGAGCGGCGGCCTGCTCAACGGTTCGATCGACTTCAGTTCCGCCATCCCACTGCTTTCATCATCCGCTGGACTACCCCTGCCCGCTGCTTGTCGTATAGCTACTTGTAGGATATCCTGCAAGCCCATAGCAAACATGTTGCTCCCGAATGAAGATAATCCTCGCCGGCTCGAGCCACTGGCACGCCGAAATGCACCTCGACGCCGCACGCTTTTACGGTGCGGAGATCGCCGGTATCTGGGATGAGAATCCTGGCCAAGCGCATGCGTTCGCCGCGCACCACGACCTGCCGTTTATCGAAGATTTCACGGAGATACTCTCCAGCCCGCCGGACGTGATCCTGTTGATGGGGCACCCTTCGACGGTGCCGGCGCGGGTACGTGCGATCATCGGGGCAGGGATACCGCTGATCCTGGAGAAGCCGGCGGCCAGCCATCCGAGGGAACTGATGGCGCTGCGCGACCTCGCCCGACAGCACCAGGCCTTTGTCGCTGTGCCCCTGCCCAATCGTTTCGGGCCGGCCGTTGCCGCCTTTGAGCGGCTGCACCGGCAGGGCCGTGCCGGTGTGGTGGCGCATTGCCAGTTCCGGCTGGTCGATGGCCCGCCTGGGCGCTACATCGCCGACGGTGTCGCCTGGGTCGTCGACCCGGCGGTTGGTGGTGGAGGTGCGTTGCGGAATCTCGGCATACACGGCGTGGATGCTGCACTCAGCCTCGCAACCGGCAGGCTTGGCCTGAAGACCGTTTCGATTGCGAACCGCATCCATCCGGGCCCGGTCGAGGATCATGCGCTGCTGGTGCTGGAAGACGAGGCCGGCGCGCTGTTCATCGTCGAGGCCGGCTACACCTTTGCCTCGATGCGCCCCGGTGGCGACTTCGAATGGCGCATCGTCGCTGCCAATGCGACCCTGGTCGACCACGGCGATCGCGCCATCTGCGCCACGCTCGACGATGCGGCAATCGTCGATCTGCCGGTCGAATTGCCGGCAACGCGCTACCGTCTGTGCATGCGCGACACGCTTGACCGGCTGGCCCGAAAAGCGCCTCCGTCGGTGTCCATCGAGGATTACGTTGCGGCGATGTCGTTGATCGACGCCGCTTATGAAAAGGCAGGACCATGATTGGACTAGGAATTATCGGCGCCGGCGATTTCGGCGCAGCCCATGCGCGGGCAATCCGCGAGGTTGGAGGCATTCGCCTCGCCGCCGCCTCTCGTGGAAACGCCGATGCACTGCGGCAATTCACCGCCGAATATGGCGGCAGCGGCTACACCGACTGGCGTCAGCTGCTGGACGACAAGGAGGTCGACGCGGTCCTCATTGCCAGCCCGCATCACCTCCACGCCGAAATGGCCATCGGCGCGGCAGAGGCCGGCAAGCACATCCTGCTCGAAAAGCCGATGGCGCCGACGGCGGCCGCCTGCGATGCGATCAATGCCGCCGTGGCCGATAGCGGCGTCAAGCTGATGGTCGCCCACCTCATGCATTTCGCCCTGCCCTGCATGGCGGCCAAGCAGGTGCTGGAGGAAGGAGTGCTCGGCCGGCCGCTCATCGGATCGAGCTGGATCATCAAGCTCTGGATGGAACACAATCGCCGCGACTGGCATCTGCGCAAGGCGAGCGGCGGCGGTATGCTGTTGACTGCCGGCATCCACGCGCTCGACCGCCTCGTCTGGCTGATGGATGACGATGTCGTGTCGGTAAGCGGCATGCTCGGCGCCAAATTCCATGACCAGGAAGCAGACGATACCGCCTTGCTCGGACTGCGCTTCGCCGGCGGCGGCATCGGCCAGGTGCAGAGCGTCGGGTACCGCACCGGCGCTACGACCTACGCCATGGACCTTACCTGCGAGCAGGGAACGCTGCGCATCGACATGGACCGCGGCACGATGCTTGGCCGCGATACGGTCTCGACCGAGCTGCCCGGTTCCTTTGAGCCGAACTGGATGCATAACGCGCTGGTGCGCGAATGGCGCGCGATGCGCGATGCCATTGCCGACGACACGCCGGTGCCGGTCGACGGCGCCTATGGGCGCAAGATGATCGCCATCATCGAGGCCGCCTTTGCCTCGAACGAAACCCGCCGCGAACACGAGATCGCCGGTGGACGCTGATCTTAACGACCACCTAGCTCGCTTGCCCGCACACGCGCCGCGCGGCGTCTGGGGCGCAGTGATGCTGGCCATTGATGATCGCGGAGCGATCGACTGGCAGGCGACGAAAGAGACGATCGCCCGGCTCTGCGCATCGGGTGTCGACGGTGTCTATTCCAATGGCACGGCCTGCGAATTCCATTGCCAGACCGAGCCCGAATTCGACCGGCTTTGTGAGCTGGTTGCCGAAACAGCCGGCCGCGCGCGCCTTCCTTTCCAGATCGGCATCAGCCAGTCCAATCCGCGCGTCGCGCTGGAGCGGCTGACGCGGGTCGCCGCACTTCGCCCGACGGCGGCTCAATTCACCTTGCCTGACTGGTGGCCGCCCAGTGACGACGAGGTCATGCATTTTGTCGGCGGCCTCTGCGAGGCCGCGCCCGAAACGCCGCTGGTGCTCTACAACCCGCCGCACGCTAAACGCCGCCTGACGCTCGACGGCATCGGCAGGCTGCGTGCGGCCGTGCCATCGCTGGTCGGCGCCAAGCTGCCGGGCGGCGACGCTGGCTGGTATGCCGATATGCGCCGCAAACTGGACGGATTCTCGGTCTTCGTTCCCGGCCACACGCTGGCGACAGGGTATGCCGGAGGCGCTCACGGCAGCTATTCCAACATTGCCTGCCTCAACCCGAAGGGCGCGGTGCAGTGGTGGCAGATGATCCGCACCGACATGGTTGCAGCTGCCGAGGTCGAGGCCCGCATACGGGCCTTCCTCGCCGCACATGTTCTACCGTTTCGCACCCGTTACGATGTTGGCGATGCAGCACTCGACAAGGCGATGGCGGCGGCCGGCGGCTGGGCGCCGCTCGGGCCGCGATTGCTCTGGCCCTACAGCTCCGTTCCCGATGAGGAAATCCCGACCTTGGCCAAGGCCGCTCACGCGACTTTCCCGGAATGGCGGTAGCGCCGTCAGCGAGGTGCGTGACGACGGCGGCTCTTCAGCAACCGGCTCTCGCGCCCTGTGTCGCGCGTGACGCAAACGCCCCCGGCTGAGGGATATCGGCCTCGCGCCGTGCCAGCGACTTGCGCAGCAGTGCGATCGCCTCGCGGCCGGCCGTCGCAATCTCGCGTGGCCTGTCGACGCCGACGATCATGAACTCCTTGATCCCCAAAGCGGCGTAGGAAAGCAGCGACAGCGCGACCTGCGCCGGCGGCCCGGCCAGTTCGACCGCCTTCTGGCAGGAAGTGGCCGGTTTGTCTTCCGAACGGATTTGGACGGGAAGCGCGAAACGGAGCTTGCCGGCCCGGCCGTGTTCGGCGGCGGCGCTGCGTACACGCTCCATAGACTGGCGGATTTCTGCAAGCGGGCCCGGCGCCAGCTCGAACACGTCCGCATGCCTGCCCGCGACCCTGAGCGCCGTGCCGGACCGTGCGCCCATGCGGATGTTTACGTCGGCGCCATGCGGCCCCTTGCGCGGCACATAGCCGCCTTTGATGCTGTAGAAAGCGCCTTCATGGTCGAACGGTCTGTCGTTCGACCACAACCGCTTCAGCAGCACCAGATATTCGTCGATGCGTTGCCAGACCACCGTATGGCCGGCTGGACGTGCCTCGGCATCGTCGTCGCCGAACGGCTCGCTGAGCATCCTGAGCGACAGCCGGCCACCGCTTCTCGCGTCGAGGGCAGCGAGCTGCCGCGCCGCCACGATTGGTTCGATCACGCCCGCCCAATGCGTGAGCACGACCTCCAGGGAGGAGGTACGGTCCAGCGTCTGGGCGGCAAGGTCCATATTGGTCAGCAGGCCGGCCTGGTCGTCGATGACGATCCTCTGGAATCCGGCATCCTCGATCAGTGACAGTTTCGTCGCGGTCTCGACAAAGTCGTAGAAAAAGCTGGCGTCGGCAGCGTGGATCTTACCGGGAACATGCGTGAACTCGATCGGCATTGCCATCTCCTCCATCACGTTGGAATCAGGGCGCGCAAAAGCGCACCGGCATTCGGTTCATCAACTCCAGAATTTCTGCAAACGGCAGGCCGCTATCCCGAGGAAGCCTCGACGATCAAGGCCTCAATAATCAGGGAATCAGCCCGAGGACCACTGCCCCGGTGAATACAAACGCAAGGGCAAAGACGAGATAGGCGAAAGCGCCGGCGTAGGCCGGCCGCCATACCTGGTCGGAACCCAGCCTTTGACCTCTGCGGGCAGTCTGAGTGTTCTGGCTATAGGACATATCGACCTCCGTCTCGACGCTTAATCTATAAAATCAGTAGACTTTGTCGAGTGCTATTTTCGCGCGATCCTTAGAACAATTTTCTCCAAACGGCGGACAAATTAGGGCTTTTACTGCTTAGCGCACTGCCTTTTGAGGCAGGCGGGTGACGGCAGAAGATGGCAGGTCCACGTGTCCGCGGCTCCTTGGCCAGCCATTGGATGAGGGATAGCATCGCTGCTTCAGTGGAAAGCCACGACGTCACGGCAAGGCAGCAGGGAGCAAACCATGGGCACAAGATTGGCCGGCAAGGTCGCCATCATTTCGGGCGGCGCGACCGGCATGGGCGGTGCGGCCTCGGAGCTTTTCGCCGCCGAGGGCGCCAAGGTGGCGATCATCGACCGCAACGGCGAAGCGGCGGCTGCCACCGCAGCAGCAATCAGGCAACGCGGCCATGTCGCCGAGTACTGGGTCGCCGACGTATCGGACGAGGCGCAGGTCGAAGCGGCGGTGAAGGGCGTGATGGAAAAATTCGGCCCGGTCACGGTTCTGTTCAATCACGCCGGCACCATCGTCATCAAACCCTTCCTGGAGACCACGCTGCAGGAATGGGACTGGCTGCATGCCGTGAATGTGCGTTCGATGTTCCTGATGACGCGCGCCGTGCTACCCGGCATGATCGCCGCCGGCGGCGGTTCCATCGTCTGCACCTCGTCGATCTCGGCGGTGGCGGCGACGCCGATGGAGGTGCTCTACGATACCACCAAGGGCGCCTGCCATATGTTCGCGCGTGCCATCGCCGTCGAGTTCCGCGACCGCAACATCCGCTGCAATGCGGTCTGCCCCGGCTTCATCAGGACGCCGCATGGCCTGCGCGAGGTCGCCGATCTCGACAAACTCGGCGTCGATGTCTCAGACGCGGCAATGGCGGCGCAGCAGGGGCGGATCGGCGAGCCGGAAGAGGTGGCGAAGGCAGCCCTGTTCCTGGCCAGCGACGAGGCCAGCTTCGTCAACGGCGCGCATCTGTTCGTCGATAACGGCTTCACGGCGATGTGAAAGGCGGAGCACCGTTACCGTTCTTCGCGCCGGAACGGCTTGAGCAGCGCCGAGGGCGCCACCGCATTGCGCGACATCACCGCCATGGCGACGATGGTGAAGATGAACGGCAACATCAGGAACGCCTCGTAGGGGATATGGCCAAGCCCGCTCGCCTGCATGCGCAACTGCAAGGCGTCGACGAAGGCAAACAGCAATGCGGCGCCTGCCGTGCGCCAAGGGTCCCAGCGGCCGAAGACGACGAGCGCGATCGCCACCCAGCCGCGTCCCGAAACGACGCCGAAGGTGAACGCGTTGAACTGCGCCATCGACAGGAAGGCGCCTGCGAGCCCCATCAAGGCACCGCCGAGGATCACCGCCTGGAAGCGCGTTGCGATGACGCTGACGCCGGCCGAATCGGCGGCCCGCGGGTTTTCACCGACCATGCGAACAGACAGGCCCCATGGCGTGCGGTAGAGCACGAAGGCGGCCAGGGGAATAGACAGCATCGCCATGTAGACCAGCGAAAACTGGTTGAACACCGCCGGCCCAAGCACCGGTACGTCGGACAGGATTGGGATCGGCAGCGTCTCGAACCCCTTGATGTTCGGTGGCACCGATTGCTGGCCGAAGATCAGCCGGTAGAGGAAATAGGCAAGGCCCGACGAGAACAGCGTCACGCCGATACCGCAGACATGCTGGCTGAGGCCGAGCGCTACCGTGAACAGCGCATGCACGGCACCCATCAGCGCCCCGGTCAGCACCGCCGCAAGCACGCCGAGCCACAGGCTGCCGCTGAGGCTCGCCGCGGTGAAGCCGGTCATTGCCGACAAAAGCATGATGCCTTCGATGCCGAGATTGAGCACACCGGCGCGCTCGGAAAACATTTCGCCCAGCGTTGCGAAGGCAAGCGGCGTGGCGATGCGGATGATCGCGGCCAGGAAGCCGACCTGGAAGATTTGCTCCAGCACCACGCTCATCTGGCGGCTCCGACGCGGCGGATGCGATAGGCGGTGAACAGGAGCGCCACCAGCATGGCGAGCAGCGCAGTTCCCTGGATGACTTCGCTGAGGAAGGCCGGAACGCCGGTCGCCCGCGACATCGCCTCGGCGCCGGTCATGACGGCGGCAAGGAAGATCGCCGCCGGCACCACGCCGAGCGGATTGAGCCTCGCCAGCATGGCGACGACGATGCCGGAATAGCCATAGCCCGGCGAGATGTCGCTCATCACCTGGAAATGCACGCCGCCGACCTCGCCGACGCCTGCAAGGCCGGCCAATGCGCCGGACAGCAGCGCCGTCGAAATCAGCACCCGCTCGACATTGATGCCGCCATAGCGCGCGGCTTCCGGGTTCTCGCCGGTGACCCTGATGCGAAAGCCGAGCGTTGTACGCGCGACCACGAACCAGATCAGGGGTGCCGCGACCAGCGCCGCGACGACGCCGAGATGCAGCCGCGTGCCTTCGATGAGTACCGGGAAATTCGCTGAATCCTCGATCGGGGGCGAGATCGGGTAGCCGCTGAAACTGTCCTTCCATGGCCCCTCGATCAGCGCCATCAGCGCGTAGAAAATGACCGAATTGAGCAGCAGCGAGCTGACCACGTCATCGACCCTGAATTTCACCCGTAGCGTCGCGGGGATCAGCGCGACGGCAGCGCCGGCGGCCCCACCCGCCAGCGTCATCAGCAGCATGGCGAGCGGCCCCGGCATCGGGATGGCGCCGACGGCACAGCTCGCCACCGCACCGGCGAGCAATTGCCCTTCGGCGCCGATGTTCCAGAACTTGGCGCGGAAGGCGACCGCCACAGCAAGCCCTGTGAAGATCATCGGGGTGGCACGCACCAGCGTTTCGGTGACGGCGTAGCTGTCGCCCAGCGACGCCGAAAACATCACGCTATAAGCCTCGACGACGCCGGCGCCAGCCAGTGCGATGAGGCCGCTGCACAAGATCAGCGTCGCCCCGATGGCGAGCAGCGGCAGCGCCAGATTGAACCAGGCGGGCGTTGAGGTGCGGGCCTCGAGACGGAACATCACGCCTCCGCTCCGGTCATCATCAACCCGAGTCTGGCGACGCTGGCGTCGGCACTGTCGAGCGTGCCGACGATGCGGCCCTCATACATCACCGCGATACGATCCGAGAGCATCAGCAACTCTTCCAGGTCCTCGCCAATGACGATGATGCCGCAGCCCTTGGCGCGCATGTCGAGGAATTTTTCGTGGATGAAGCGCGCGGCGCCGATGTCGAGGCCGCGAGTCGGCTGCGAAACGATCAGCACCTTCGGATCGAAGGCGAGTTCGCGCGCCAGAAGCGCCTTTTGCAGATTGCCGCCGGAAAGCGCCCCGGCGCGCGTCATCGGGCCGGGGCAACGTATGTCGTAGGCCTTGATCTGCGCCTCGGCGAAGGCGCGGATCGCATCCGGCTTGAGCAGGCCGTTGCGGCTGAACGCCGCCGTGCCGATGCGCGGCAGCACCATGGAATCGGCAAGCGGCAGATTGGTGACCAGCCCTGTCGTCATGCGGTCTTCCGGGATGCGGCCGAGGCCGAGCGCCTGGACTGTGCTCGGCGAGAACCGCGAAACCGCTTTGCCGGCTATGGTCATCTTCCCGGCATCGGGCGCACGCACGCCGGAGATGACTTCGGCAAGCGCGCGCTGGCCATTGCCGGAGACGCCGGCGATGCCAAGGATCTCGCCGCCACGAACCGACAGCGAAACATCGCGCAGCGCCATGCCGGAATGATGCGATGTCGAGATACCGTCGAGGGTCAGCACGGCCGCACCGGGCATCGACGGTCCTCTGGCCGGAGGCACGATCTCGTGGCCGCACATCAGCCGCGCCATCTCCGAAGACGTCGTGCTGGCCGGCGCATCGACGCGACCGGCAACGCGCCCATGCCTGAGCACGACGCAGCGATGCGTCAGCGCCCGCACCTCGTTGAGCTTGTGCGAAATGAAGATGATGCCGAGCCCTTGTGCCGCCATCGAGCGAAGCGCCGAAAACAGTCCGTCGATCTCTGTCGGCGCCAGCACCGCCGTCGGCTCGTCGAGGATCAGCAGCCTTGCGCCGCGAAACAGCGCCTTGACGATTTCGAGCCGCTGTTGCTCGCCGACCGACAGCGCCGAGACGGGGAGGTCTGGGTCGAGCGTCAGCCCGTGCTGGCGGCCGATCTCGGCGAGCCGCGCCACCCCGCCGGCGCGGTCGATTCGGCCCGATCTGCCGGGAATGCCGATCAAGAGGTTCTCCAGCACCGAAAGCCGCGGCGCGAGATGAAAATGCTGGTGCACCATGCCGATGCCAGCGGCCAGCGCATCGGCCGAGCTGTTGATCGCCAGCGGCCGGCCCTGCACCAGGATCTCGCCGGCATCGGGCGCATAGGCGCCGAACAGCACATTCATCAGCGTCGTCTTGCCGGCGCCGTTTTCGCCGAGCAGCCCGAGGATTTCACCCGGCGCGACGCTGAGATCGACGGCTTCGTTCGCCTTGACGGCGCCAAAGCTCTTGGAGATGCCGCGCATTTCGATGAGAGGGGCAGGCGTTGACAAGGCGGGATCCTGGTGGCGTTGACGCCGATATCCCTCCACCTTGAGGGGAGGGTGCCGAGCGAAGCGAGGCGGGAGGGGTCGTCTCAACCGCCTCGACGTTTAGACCGAAAAAGATGGAGCGCGTCGCCGAGAACCCCACCCGGCCCTGCGGGCCACCCTCCCCTCGAGGGAGGGATGCGCCGCTCAGTCCGAGACCGGCGTATTCTCATCGACATCGACACGGAAATTGCCGTCGAGGATTTCGGCCTTCTTCTTTTCGACCAAGTCCTTGACCTCGGCCGGCAGCGTCTTGTCGAACTTGTGATAGGGCGCGAGGTAGGAGCCGCCCTTGGCCATGCGCGAGAAATCACCGTAATCCTGCGCCGTAAAGACGCCGGCCTTGACCAGCTTGATTGCCTGCTCAACCGTCGGATACATGTCCCAGACCGGCCCGGTGATCACCGTGTCGGGGCCGAGGCTCGATTGGTCCGACATGTTGGAGATAGCGAGGATCTTCTTCTCGACCGCCGCTTCGATGACGCCAAAGCGCTCGGCATAGATGACGTCGACGCCGGCGTCGATCTGGGCGACAGCAGCTTCCTTTGCCTTCGGCGGATCGAAGAACGAGCCGATGAAGGCGACCTTCTTCTTGATGTTGGGATTGACCTCCTTGGCACCGGCAAAGAAGGCGTTGACCAGCCGGTTCACTTCCGGAATGCCCATCGCCGCGACGGCGCCAATCGTGCCCGATTTCGACATTTTTCCGGCAATCATGCCGGACAGATAGGCCGGCTCGTGGATCCAGTTGTCGAAAACCCCGAAATTCGGCTCGGCCGGCCCGGCGCCGGAGCCGAACAGGAAGGCGGTCTTTGGGAATTGCTTGGCGGTCCTGCGCGATTCGCGCTCGGCGGCGAAGGCATCGCCCAGCACCAGCTCATAGCCGCCCTGCGCATATTCGCGCATGACACGGCTGAAATCGGCGGTCTGCACCTTCTCCGACCATTTGTATTCGATGCCGAGTTCCTTCTCGGCCTTCTGCAGGGCGACATGGATCTGGTTGTCCCACGGCTCCTCGATCGGCGTGGCGAAGATCGCCGCCACTTTCAGTTTCTTGGTCTTGGCGAAGGCGCTGTCCGGCAGCATCGCCGCCGCCAGGCCGAGCGCGCCCAGCTCCAGCACGTTGCGTCGCGAAAGCCCTTCGCGTTTCGATTGGATTCTGCTCTTCCCGTTGTCCATTGCATGCCCCTCTGATTGGCGCCGTGTCGAGCCGGCTCTCTTCTCTGGAATATCGGCGAAGGAACTATGGAACGGTGCCCGGCTTTTGTCCACATGGTCAAATTTGGCCGGGCGGAACTGCTGTAAACGTTCGTGTAATCGCAGCTTTAGAACGACCGGAGCTGCTTGCTCACAATCTCTCGAGCGCCACCGCGATCCCCTGGCCGACCCCGATGCACATGGTCGCGAGGCCGTAGCGGCCGCCGCGTTCGCGCAGCTCCAGCGCCGCCGTGCCCGTGATGCGCGCCCCGGACATGCCGAGCGGATGGCCGAGCGCGATGGCGCCGCCATTGGGGTTGACGTGCTCCGCATCCTCGGCAATGCCGAGTTGGCGCAGCACGGCAATGCCTTGCGAGGCAAAGGCCTCGTTGACCTCGATGACATCGAATTGTCGCGGCTCCAGCCCGAGCCGGGCGCATAGCTTTTGCGTGGCCGGCACCGGGCCAATGCCCATAATGCGCGGCGCCACGCCGGCGGTGGCACCACCGAGAATACGAGCGATCGGCGTCAACCCGTATCTTTCCACGGCGGCTTCCGAGGCGACGATCAGCGCTGCGGCGCCGTCATTGACGCCCGACGCATTGCCGGCCGTAACCGTGCCGCCTTGCCGGAACGGCGTCGGCAACTTGGCCAACGCTTCGATCGTCATGCCTGCTCGCGGATGCTCGTCCTTTGATACGACCACCGCATCGCCCTTGCGCTGCGCGATCGTCACCGGCGTGATTTCCTTCGCCAGCCGACCATTGGCTTGCGCGGCGATTGCCTTGTCCTGGCTGCGCACGGCAAACGCATCCTGGTCTGCGCGGGAGACAGCGAACTCTTCCGCCACGTTCTCGCCGGTCTCCGGCATCGAATCGACGCCGTATTGCTTCTTCATCAGCGGATTGATGAAGCGCCAGCCGATCGTGGTGTCGTAAATCTCGGCATTGCGCGAAAAGGCGGTCTCGGCCTTAGGCAGCACGAACGGAGCACGGCTCATCGATTCGACGCCGCCTGCTATCATCAGCTCTGCCTCGCCGGCTTTGATGGCGCGCGCGGCAATGATGACGGCGTCCATGCCGGAGCCGCACAGCCGGTTGACGGTCGAGCCGGGAACCTCCTTCGGCAGGCCGGCCAGCAGCAGGGACATCCTCGCCACATTGCGGTTGTCCTCGCCGGCCTGATTGGCGCAGCCATAGATGACATCGTCGACGGCAGCCCAGTCGATGCCGGGGTTGCGCTCGACCAGCGCCTTCAAAGGGATAGCGCCGAGATCGTCGGCACGCACCGCCGACAACGAACCGCCGAAGCGTCCGATCGGCGTGCGGATGTAGTCGCAGATATAGGCCTCGGCCATTATGCAGCCTTCCCGTTTGCGCTGATGATTTCTGCTCCCGGCCCAGCCATGTTGGCCGCATTTTCCTTGAGACGAAAGCACATCTTGCCGCCGGCCGTTAGGCCAAAGACAATTACAGCTGCCGCCCGCCGGGAGCGGCGGATCAGCCGATGCTTTCACCGCCGTCGATCACCAGCGCCTGGCCGGCGTTGATACTAGCCGCCGTTCCAGGAACCGGTTTCGGCCATCTGTCTGAGCCGGGGCGCCACCCGAAAGACGTCCTTGCCGGTCCGCTGGTGCCAGTGATCCAGCCGCCGGATGATCTTGTCCACGCCTTCGAGGCTTGCCCAGAACATCGGACCGCCCTTGCCGATCGGGAAGCCGTAGCCGTTGACCCAGACGACATCGATATCGGAGGCGCGGGCGGCAATCTTTTCCTCGAGGATTTTGACGCCCTCGTTGATCATCGGATAGAGCGTCCGCTCGATGATCTCCTCGGCGCCGATTGGCCGCGGTGCAATGCCGCGTTCGGCAGCTTTGTTGCGGATCAGCGTCTCGACCTCGGGATCGGGCAGCGGCGTGCGCGAACCGTTCTCATAACGATAGAAGCCGCTGCCGGTCTTCTGGCCGAAATGTCCCTGTTCGCACAACGCATCGGCGATCACGGCCGTCTGGCCACGCGCCTTGCGGTTGCGCCAGCCTATGTCGAGGCCGGCGAGATCGCTCATCTCGAACGGCCCCATCGGCCAGCCGAAATCGGTGAACACCTGGTCGACCTGGCGCGGCATGGCGCCTTCCAGCAGAAGCGTCTCCAGTTCCGAACCCCGCGCCGCCAGCATGCGGTTGCCGACGAAGCCGTGGCAGACGCCGACAACGACCGGCACCTTGCCGATCCGCCGTGCCAGATCGACGATGGTCGCCAGCACGTCGGGCGAAGTCTTGTCGGCGCGGATGATTTCCAAAAGCTTCATGACGTTAGCCGGCGAAAAGAAATGCATGCCGAGGAGATCTTGCGGCCGCGACGTCGAACCGGCGATCTCGTCGACGTCGAGATAGGAGGTGTTGGTGGCGAGGATCGCGCCCGGTTTGGCCACCGCATCGAGCCTGCCGAAGACATCCTTCTTGACCGCCATCTCCTCGAACACGGCCTCGACGATCAGGTCGCAATCGGCGAGGTCGGCATAGTCGGTGCTGCCCCTGAACAAATCCAGCCGCTCGCGCTTGGCGTCTTCGCTCAGCGATCCGCGGATAACGGAAACGGCATAATTTTTGTCGATCGTCGTCAGTCCGCGTTGCAATGCTTCCTGCGTCGTCTCCAGCAAGGTCACGGGAAGACCGCTATTGGCGAACGCCATGGCGATGCCGCCGCCCATGGTGCCGGCGCCGATGACGCCGACCCGGGCGATCTTGCGCCTGACGACATCCTTGCCGGCAACCTTTGCCGCCTCACGTTCAGCGAAGAACAGATGCCGCTGCGCGCGCGACTGGTCACCGGCGACAAGCTTGAGGAACAGGTCGCGCTCCGCCGCCAGCGCTTCGTCGAAGGGCTGCGTCAGGGCGTTGCGGACCGACTGCGCACAGGCGATCGGCGCCTCGAGGCCGCGTACTTTTTTGGAAAACGCTGCCGCCTGCTTGTCGAAAACCGGCAAGTCGGCCTGGTCGAGGCGATCATTGCGGTCGCGCACGGGCGTGAACGGACCGCCTTTCGCGGCCGTTTCGCTGGCGAAACTCACCGCTTTCGCGATCAGGTCGCCATCGAAGACGGCATCCACCAGGCCGTCGGCGCGCGCCTCGGCAGCACCGATCGGCGTTCCCGAAACGATCATGCTGAGTGCCTTTAGCGGACCAACCAGGCGCGGCAGGCGAACCGTGCCGCCGCCGCCCGGCAGCAGGCCAAGCTTGACTTCCGGCAGGCCGAGCCTTGCCGTTCGGTCGGCAACACGGAAAAGGCAGCCGAGCGCCAGTTCCAGGCCGCCGCCGAGCGCAGTGCCGTGAATGGCTGCGACCGTCGGCTTGGTGATAGTTTCCAGCACGGCGACAATAGCGCGCAATTCCGGCTGCTGCGCCGGTCTGCCGAATTCGGTGATATCGGCGCCGGCGACGAAGGTCCGCCCGGCGCAGGCGATCACGATTGCTCCGACCGACGGCTCGTCCCGCAGGGAAACGAGCGCCCGCATCAACGGCTCGCGCACATGGAAGCTCAGCGCGTTGACCGGCGGATTGTCGATGATCACCACCGCGACTTTGCCATGCCTTGTGGTGCTGACGAAATCGGACACGCAAACCTCATACAACGATGTTGGCCAATAGCGCGACGGGATTTACAGCGCTGGCATGCGGATGGGAACCACGTGTTTTGCGGGCCGGATCGTTATCCCCTCGCCGCCGGGTGCCTTGCCTTAGCGCAGCGCCTTCTGCCCACCGGCGGCGGTGATGACGCCGACGATGATCAGCCCTGTCAGCACCAGGCGGACGCCGACGCTGACGCCGAATGTGTTGAGCATGGTCAACAGCAGCACGAGAAACAGCGCCGCGCCCCAGACCCCCGGCACATTGGCCTTGCCGCCAGCTACCGACGTGCCGCCGATGACGACGACCGCGATCGAGGCCAGCAGATACTCATTGCCGATATCGACATTGGCGCCGCGGAAATAGCCGGCGAGCAATGCACCGTCGAGGCCGCCAAGCGCGCCCGACAGCGTGTAGGTGAGGAAGCGGGTGCGGCCGACATTGACGCCGGCCAGCCAGGCGGCGCGAATGTTCTGGCCGATCGCCAGCACCGAGCGTCCGTAGATCATGCGCTGCAAAACGATGCCGGCGCCGATGGTGAACAGCACGGTGAGGATCGCCAGCACCGGGATGCCGAACACCTGCCAGTTGGTGAAGTCGGCAAAGCCCGGTGGCGGTTTGATCTGCAGGCCTCGCCCGTAGCTGATATCGACCGACTGGATGACGAAGCTGGCCGACAGCGTCGCGATGATCGGTGGAATGCGCAGCGCCCATATCAGAAGGTAGTTGACGGCGCCGATCGCCATGCCGCAGGCAAGCGCGGCCAGCAGCCCGACCGCGATCATCGCATCATTGCCGTCCATGACTTTCATGGCGACGGCGCTGGCAAGGCCGATATTGGCCGGCAGCGACAGGTCGACATTGCCCGGCCCGAGCGTGATGACGAACATCTGCCCGACGCCGACAATGACGGTGAAGACGGCGAGCGACAGCGCCGCCGTGATCATGCCGCCGCCGCCATAGCCGCCGGTGAAGGCGATGGTCGCCAGCCACACCAGCAGCGCCCCGAAGAATGACCAGATCCAGGGTCTGGCGAGCAGTGTCCGCAGCGAAGCCATGCTCACCTCTCCCTGCGGCTGATCAGCACCCGCGCTGCCAGCACGATGATCAGGATGGCGCCATTGGCGGCGACCTGCCAGTCGGGCGGAATGTGCATGAAGGTCAAGAGCGGCGATGCGGCCAGCGCCAGCGTCAGCGCGCCGATGACGGCGCCGATCGGCGACACCCGGCCGCCGACGAACTCGCCGCCGCCGAGGATGACGCCGGCGATCGAAAGCAGTGTGTAGCCATTGCCGATATTGGCATCGGCCGAGGTGGTGATGCCGATCAGCGCCATGCCGGACAGAACGCCGAACAGGCCGGTCAGCGCAAACAGCGCGATCTTGGTGCGCAGCAGCGACCAGCCGGCGCGCTTGAGTGCGGCTGAATTGCCGCCCGATCCACGCAGGATGACGCCATAGGAGGTGCGCATCAGGCCAAAGTGGACGACGGCCGCGATCAGCAATGCCGCGATGATCGGGAACGGAATGAAGGGTGGCTTGAAGGCCATCAGCGCCAGCAGCCAGTCCGGCGCCTTGCCGCCGGGCTTGGGCAGGATGAGGATGGCCATACCCTGCCAGACGAAACTCATGCCGAGCGTCACCACGATAGAGGGCAGGTTGCGCAGGTGGATCAGCGCGCCGAGCAGCGCGTAGACGCCGATCGACCCGAGCAGGATGACGACGCCGAGCAGCGGCGCGTCCTTCAGCCACGTCGCCGTCACACAGCCGACGAAGCCGACAAAGGTGCCGATCGACAGATCGAGCTCGTTGCCGGCGATGACGAACATCTGCGCGATCGTCGCCAGTGCGATCGGGATCGCCAGATTGAGCATCAGGCTGAAGCCGAAATAGCTGATGGCGCGCGGGTTGAGCCAGGCGATGGCGATGAGCACCAGCGCCAGCGACAGTGCCGGCAGCAGGCTGCGCAGCGTACGCGCCCGCCTCGTGGCGCGAGCCGAAGATCTTAGCCCATTCTCGACGGATGCCGCTGTCATCTCAGGCCGCCTCGCCGAACGACGACTGGATGATTTTTTCCTCCGTCAGTTCGTCGCGACGAAGGTTGGCGACAATGCGGCCGTTCTTGAACACATAGATATGGTCGCAATTGTCAAGCTCTTCGGTTTCGGTGGTGTACCAGAGGAAAGTGCGGCCATGGCGAGCCTCTTCGCGCACCAGGTCGTAGACTTCGAGCTTGGTTCCGATGTCGACGCCGCGCATCGGATCGTCCATCAGCACGATCTTGGCGTCGGAGCCGAGCGCCCGCGCGAACAGCGCCTTCTGCTGGTTGCCGCCGGACAGCGAGAAGATGTTGTTGTTCATGTCGGGCGTACGGATGCCGATTTTCCGCTGCCACAGCTCGGCGAGCTCGGCTTCCCGCTGCGGCGAGATCAAGAGGCCGTTGCGCAATCGCGCCAGCGAACGGATGCCGATGTTCTCGGCGATCGACCATTGCGGAAAAATCCCGTCCGACTGGCGGTCGCCGGCAACCAGCGCCACCGGGGCGGTGACCTCGATGCCGGTCCTGGCGCGGGAAGCCGCAGCAAAGATCGCCAGCAAAAGATCGGTCTGCCCATGCCCGGCAAGTCCGGCAAGCCCGATGATCTCACCGGCACGGGCGACGAGCTCGTTGCCGTCCTGCTGTCGCGCCGGCCGCGCCCGGACCCGCAGCGGACCGGGCTCCGGCTTGCCGCTCGCAATCTCTGCGGCGGCCTTCTCGCGTGCCGCAGCTCCGCCCATCGCCGTCACCAGCCTGTCGCGGTCGAATTGATCGGCCTGCCCGGCGGCGACGACCTTGCCGTCGCGCATCACGACGATGCGGTCGGCATTTCCGAGCACTTCGCCGAGCACATGCGAGATCAGGATGCAGCTCTTGCCGGCGGCTACGAAGCGGCGCACGAACGCCAGCAGCTGGCCGGCGGTATGCGCATCGAGCGAGGACGTCGGCTCGTCGAGGATGACCAGTTCGAGCGGCTCCTGCGTGACCGTGAAGGCGCGCGCCACCTCCACCATTTGCCGGCTGGTGATGGAAAGATCACCGACGATGTCGGATGCCGAGATGCTGTGGCCGGGGAATATCTCGTCGAGCTTGGCGGCGATCAGATCGGCCGCCTTGCGCCGCCAGCCGAAGCCATTAAGCGACGCGTGGTTGATCCGCGTGTTCTCTGCGACGCTGAGGTTCGGGCAGAGCGACAGTTCCTGGAAAACACAACGTATGCCGAGCTGCTGTGCGCGCGGCACCGAATAACTTGCCTCGACACCCCCGCGGACCGCGATCTGCCCGCTGTCGGGGGCAAGCGTGCCCGCCACCATATGCATGAGCGTCGATTTTCCGGCGCCGTTATGGCCGACGAGACCGACGCATTCTCCGGCACGAACGCTGAAATCGACACCGGCGAGCGCCCTGACGGCGCCGAAATGTTTTTCGGCTCCGTCCAGTCTTATGATGTCCAAACTGACGGCGCCGAAAAGCTTTTCGGCGCCGTCCGGCATGATGATGTCTGCATTGGCCTCGGACATCCCTCAACGATACCCGGTTATCCGTGGCGGCAACAATAGTGCCATGCTCACTTGATGTTGGCCTTGATCGCGGCGATGGCGTCTTCCTGCGTGTATTCGTGGCTGGCGACGCCGCCCTTCGGAATCTTCGGCAGCGCGGCCTCGAAATCATCCTGTGTGAAGGCAAGATAGGGAACCAGCAAGTCGTGCGGCACGTCGGTGCGGCCGTCGAGCACCTGCTGCGCCACCCAGAACGCAAGCGTCGATACGCCCGGTGCGATCGATGCCGACCAGGTCTGGTAACCGTCCTTTTCCTTCTGCTCCTTCCACCACTGCAATTCGTCCTGGCGATTGCCCATGATGATGGTCGGGCGCGGCTTGCCGGCGGCGGCGAAAGCCTGCGCCGCGCCGTAGCCGTCACCGCCCTGGTCGACCACCCCGACCACATCCGGCAGCGACGGCAGGATCGTTGCGACGGCTTTCTGTGCCGTTGTCTGGTCCCAGTCGCCGGTCACCGAGCCGACGATCTTGAACTCGGGATGGGCAGCGACACCCTCGAGGATGCCGGCGTGGATGGCGTCGTCGATCGAGGTGCCGGCGAGACCGCGGATTTCCAGGAGATTGCCACCCTTGGGCTGGAACTTGGCCATCTGTTCGACTTCCTGCTTGCCCATGTCCTTGAAGTCGACGACGACGCGGTAGGCGCAGGGTTCGGTGACGATGCCGTCGAACGAGACGACGACGATGCCGGCGTCGCAGGCCTGCTTGATGGCGCCGTTGAGGGCATCCGGAGACGCCGCGTTGATGACGATGGCATCATACCCCTGCAGGATCAGGTTCTGCACTTGGGCTGCCTGCGTCGGCACTTCCTTGTCGGCCGTCGTGAAGACGTCCGCGGCGCCGACCACCTTGTCGGCAACCGCCTTCTTGGTGACGATGGCGTAGCTGTCCAGCATCGCCTGCCGCCAGGAATTGCCGGCGTAATTGTTGGAGAAGGCGATTTTCTTGCCGCTGGTGTCGGCAAGCGCGGTGCCCGAGGCGAGCATCGCCGCAAGGGCGCCCAAAACGAATATTTTCTTCATGTCATACTCCTCCCGTGAGTTGCTGTCTTACTGGTGGCTAATGGCTGGCTGATGGCTGATACGCTCACAACGCTGTTTTTTATCTATTATCAGACAAATGCAGATGGGCGACAAGCTGTCAACAGCAATCCATGGCCGGCGAGCAACTTGCGGTGCAATCATTGTAAACGGTTCGGCTCCTGGTCTAGGGATGGCACTGGAGACCGATTGAATGGCAGCGAACCTTGCCCCGGGTGCACCCGGCATTCCGGCGCGCTGGACCTCGAGCGCCAAGAGCGGCGTCGGCACTGCGCTCTCGCCGGCCTGCCCGATCTGGTTCACCATCAGTCACGGTATTCTCAACGAGATCTACTATCCCCGCCTCGACAGCGCCTGCACCCGCGATCTGGGGTTGATCGTCACCGGACCCGATGGCTATTTCTCGGAAGAAAAGCGCGACGCCGAGCACAGCATCGAACCACTCGAGGACGGGGTGCCTGCCTATCGGCTGGTCAACACCGCGGCCGATGGAAGCTACCGGATCCAAAAGCGGATCATTACGGATCCGGAACCTCCCGTCGTGCTGCAGGAGATCATTTTCACGCCGCTCAAAGGCGCGGCCGCCGACTACCGCGTCTACGCGCTGCTGGCGCCGCACCTCGTCAACGCCGGCATGGGCAACACCGCCTGGATCGACGGCCATGAAGGACAGCCTGTCCTGTTTGCATCGGGACGCGGCGTCTGCCTGGCGCTCGCCTCGTCGCTGCCGTGGAAGGCGTGCTCGGCCGGCTATGTCGGCGCCTCCGACGGCTGGCAGCAGCTTCGTCAAGGCGGCCGGCTCGATCCGGCCTGCCGCAGGGCCGAGGATGGCAATGTCGCGCTGACCGGCGAGATCGGCCTTTCGGCCGCGAATCCAAAAATATTGCTGGCGCTCGGCTTCGGCACGACACCGCAACAGGCGGCGGAAACCGCTTTCGCCAGCCTGAGGCAAGGTTTTGAGCCCGCGGTCAGATCCTATGTTCAAAAATGGCGCCAATGGCAGACCGGTTTGCTGCCGCTGGACCGGGATGCGGCGTCCGGCCTCAATCCCTACCGCATCAGCACTGCGGTGCTGGCGGCACACCGCTCGTCGACCGGAGCAGCCGTCGCCAGCCTGTCGATCCCGTGGGGCTTCAACAAGGGCGACGACGATCTGGGCGGCTATCACCTGGTCTGGCCGCGCGATCTGGTCGAAACCGCCGGCGGTTTCCTCGCCGCCGGCGACCCGGCGGAAGCCTTGCGCATCCTTGGCTATCTGCGCTCGATCCAGCAGCCGGACGGGCATTGGCCGCAGAACGCCTGGCTCGACGGTTCGGCCTATTGGTCGGGCATCCAGATGGACGAATGCGCCTTCCCGCTGCTGCTCGCCGACGCGCTGCGCCGCGCCGGGCATTTGCCGCCTGCGGTACTCTCCTCCTTCATGCCGATGATCGAGCGCGCGGCCTCCTACGTCGTGCGCAACGGCCCCGTCACCGGCGAAGACCGCTGGGAAGAAGACGCCGGCTACAGCCCGTTCACGCTTGCCGTCGAGATCGCCGCATTGCTAGCGGCTGCGGACATGTTCGATGCCGTCGGCAAAACAGAGCCGGCAAACTACCTGCGCGAAACCGCCGATGTCTGGAACGATCAGATCGAGCGCTGGACCTACGTCGCCGGTAGCTCCTCGGGCGATGAAGCCGGCGTCGAGGGCTACTATGTCCGCATTGCGCCGCCCGACAAAGCCGGCGCGGCATCACCGAAAGACGGCTACGTCCCGATCAAGAACCGCCCGCCGGCCGATACGGACCGGCCGGCCAAGGCGATCGTCAGCCCCGATGCACTGGCGCTGGTCCGTTTCGGCCTCAGGGCGGCCGACGATCCGCGCATCCTAGACACGGTCAAGGTGATCGACGCGCAATTGCGTTGCGAGCTGCCGCAGGGGCCGCTCTGGTACCGCTACAACGGCGACGGCTATGGTGAGCATGCGGACGGCGCGCCCTTCGATGGAACCGGCCAGGGCCGGCCCGGGCCGCTGCTGGTCGGCGAGCGCGCGCATTACGAGCTGGCGGCGGGACGCAAGGACAAAGCGGCAAGCCTGCTCGCGACGTTTGAGGGCTCCGCCGGGCCGGGCGGCCTGCTGCCGGAGCAGGTCTGGGATGGTCCAGACATGCCGGAGCGCGAATTGCGGCATGGCGGCCCCTCCGGCAGCGCCAAGCCGCTGGTTTGGGCGCATTCCGAGCACATCAAGCTGCTGCGTTCGCTCCGCGACGGCGCCGTCTTCGACATGCCGCCACAGGGCGTCAAGCGCTATATCGAGGGCAGAACGGTGTCGCGCCTCAGGGCATGGCGCTTCAACCACAAGATCCGTACCATCCCGGCAGGCAAGGCGCTGCGCATCGAACTTCTGGCCCGGGCGGTGGTTCATTGGAGCAGCGACAATTGGGCAACCGTCCATGACACCGAGACCGCCGCGAACCTTTTCGGCATCCATCTCGCAGAGTTGCCGGTTGCCGACGCCGCTCCGGGCAATAGCATTGTCTTCACATTCTTCTGGTCCGATGCGGGCCGTTGGGAGAATGTCGACTTTTCCGTTGGTATCGACGATGCGTCACAGCCACTAGATCATCGATCCCTCAAGTAAGGCAGGACGAGACCATGCAGATAGGAATGATGGGACTGGGCAGGATGGGCGCCAACATGGTTCGGCGCCTGCTGCGCGATGGCCACGAATGCGTCGTCTACGACATCAACCCGGCGAGCGTCGCGGCGCTTGTGACCGCCGGCGCGGTCGGAGCCGCCTCGATGGAGGACTTCGTCGGCAAGCTGACGAAGCCGCGCAGCGCCTGGCTGATGCTGCCGGCGGCGATCACCGGCCGGATCGTCGACCAGGTGGCCGCCCTGATGGAGCCGGGCGACATCATCATCGACGGCGGCAACTCCTATTATCATGAGGCCGTCGACCACGCCGCGCGCCTGGCCTTGAAAGGCTTGAGCTATGTCGATGTCGGCACCAGCGGCGGCGTCTGGGGCCTCGAGCGCGGCTACTGCCTGATGATCGGCGGCCCTGACAGCGCGGTCCAGCATCTCGATCCGATCTTCGCCACGCTGGCGCCCGGCGCCGACGCCGCTTCGCCTGCCCCTGGCAAGGACGCCGGAACCGCTCCCTTCGGTTATCTGCATTGCGGGCCGAGCGGCGCCGGCCATTTCGTCAAGATGGTCCATAACGGCATCGAATATGGTGTCATGGCCGCCTACGCCGAGGGCATGAACATCCTGAAGTCGGCGAATGCCGGCAAACGGCAGCGCACCGCCGACGCGGAAACCAGCCCGCTGGAAAACCCGCAATACTACCAGTTCGACATCGACATCGCCGAAGTGGCCGAGGTCTGGCGCCATGGCAGCGTCATCGGCTCGTGGCTGCTCGACCTGACGGCAGGCGTGTTGAAGGCCGATTCAGCGCTGACGCAGTTCGGCGGGCGGGTATCGGATTCCGGCGAAGGCCGCTGGACGCTGAAGGCGGCGATCGACACCGGCGTGCCGGCGCCGGTGCTGTCGTCGGCGCTGTTCGACAGGTTCTCCTCGCAAGGCGAGTCCGAATTTGCCGACAAGCTTCTGTCCGCCATGCGCTATGCCTTTGGCGGTCATGTCGAAAAACCGAAGGCCGGCTCGTGACGGGCGACAGGGAGGCACGCCCATGAGCCAGGAACGGTCCGACACGCTGGTGCTTTTCGGCGCCACCGGCGATCTCGCCCACAAGAAGATCTTTCCCGCCCTCTACGCCATGGTGGCCAAGGGAACGCTGAACGAGCCGGTGATCGGCGTCGCCTTCGATCCCTGGGACCTCGCCAAGCTGCAGGCGCGCGCCCGCGACGGTATCGTCAATGCCATCGGCAGCATCGACGAGAAGATCTTCGCCAGGCTTGCCTCGCTGCTTCGCTATGTCAGCGGTGACTACCGGGCGCCTGCGACCTTCGAGAAGCTGAAGACCGCGCTGGGCAGCGCTGAGCGGCCGCTGCACTATCTGGCGGTGCCGCCGGCCATGTTCGAGGTGGTCGTCCAGGGGCTGGAGCAGTCGGGCGCCGCCCAGGGCGCGCGCCTGATGGTCGAAAAGCCGTTCGGCCACGATCTGCAATCGGCGCGCTGGCTGAACCGGGTGCTGCATCTGGTCTTCGACGAAAAGTCGATCTTCCGCATCGACCATTATCTCGGCAAGGAGGCGATCCAGAACCTGCTCTATTTCCGCTTCGCCAATTCCTTCCTCGAGCCGATCTGGAACCGCAATTACGTCGAGAGCGTGCAGATCACCATGGCCGAGGATTTCGGTGTCGAGGGGCGCGGCCGCTTCTACGACGAGGTCGGCTGCATCCGCGACGTCATCGAAAACCATCTGCTCAATATCCTCTTGCTGCTCGCCATGGAGCCGCCGGTCGGCCGTTCGGCCGACGATCTCATCGACGAGAAGGTCCAGGTGCTGCGGGCGATCCGGACGCTGACCAGGGACGATGTCGTGCGCGGCCAGTTCGACGGCTATCTCAACGAGCCGGGCGTCGCGCCGAACTCGCCGGTCGAGACCTTCGCGGCGGTGCGCTTTTTCGTCGATACCTGGCGCTGGCAGGATGTGCCGTTCTTCATCCGCGCCGGCAAATCCCTGCCGGTGCACGCCACCGAGGTCATCGTGCGGCTGAAGCGGCCGCCGCTCGACGTCTTCGATCCGATCAAACCCGGCGAATGCAATCACGTGCGCTTCCGCATCGATCCGCAAGTGGCGATCTCGATCGGAGCCCGGCGCAAGGCACCCGGCGACGACATGGTCGGCGAACAGGTCGAGCTCACCGCGCTCGACGATTCGAAGGGCGACATGCCGCCTTACGAGCGGTTGATCGGCGACGCCATGAACGGCAACGGCCAGTTGTTCACCCGCCAGGACGCCAGCGAGCTCGCCTGGCGCATCGTCGGCCCGGTGCTCGGCGACACCACGCCGCCGCCTGTCTACACGCCAAAGACCTGGGGGCCGGCCGAAGCCATGGCTGGATTCGGGCCGCCGAACGGCTGGATCAATCCAGCGAAATGATTTCTGGGAGGCGAAAGCGATGGCCAAAGCGGTGAAGCGACCGGCACCCGACGCCGAACAGATCGTGCTTGCGATCGACATCGGCGGCTCGCACGTCAAGATCCGCACCAGCGCCGGCGCAGAGGAGCGCAAGACCGCTTCCGGACCGGAGCTGACGCCGCAGCAGATGGTCGCTGCGGTGAAGACGCTCGCCGAAGGGCTGCACTACGATGTCGTCTCGATGGGCTATCCGGGTCCCGTGCACCACAACCGGCCTTTGACCGAACCGGCCAATCTCGGCAAAGGCTGGGTCGGCTGCGATTTCGCCGCTGAGTTCGGCAAGCCGGTGAAGGTCGTCAACGATGCGCTGATGCAGGCCGTCGGCAGTTATGAAGGCGGCCGCATGCTGTTCCTTGGCCTCGGCACCGGCCTGGGGGCCGCGATGATCGTCGATAACGTCGCCCAGCCGATGGAGCTTGCCCATCTTCCCTACAAGAAGCGCGGCAGTTTCGAAGACTATGTCGGCGAACGCGGGCTGCAAAAGCGCGGCAAGAAGAAATGGCGCAAATACGTCTTCGACGTGGTCGACCGGCTTCGCACCGCCATGCAGCCGGATTACGTGGTCATCGGCGGCGGCAATGTCGATGAACTCACCGACTTGCCCGCCGATTGCAGACGCGGCGACAACACACGCGCCTTCGAAGGCGGATTTCGACTGTGGCGCGACAAATCCCTGATTATCTGATATTGCTGATTGTCTGATATTATCGAGCACCGGCTCAGGGTTGTTAATCCCGCGCTGCCGTTAGTATTATTATTCAAAATAATGTGTGACGTGGCGCGGCGTCATTGCATTGCGCAGATTTGCCGACTAGGAATTTCTGCGACCCCCACGGACGGAGAGATAGATTGACCGACGACAACAACAACGCTCGCAAAGACATCGACCTGCTCGAGCTGACCGCCCATATCGTCTCCGCATATGTCGAGAAGAACCGCTTGCCGGCTTCCGGCCTCGGCGATCTCATCGCCAGCGTCAGCGCTTCCATAGGTGGGCTGGGGCAACCGGCAGTGCCGGTCGCCGCGCCGCTGACGCCTGCCGTCAATCCCAAGAAATCGGTGACGCCGGACTACATCATCTGTCTCGAGGACGGCAAGAAGTTCAAATCCTTGAAGCGCCATATCGGCGTTCATTTCGGGCTGACGCCAGACGCCTACCGCGCCAAATGGGGCCTGCCGTCGGACTACCCGATGGTCGCTCCCAACTACGCGGCCTCGCGTTCGCAGCTGGCCAAGGCGATCGGCCTCGGCCGCAAAGCCGCCCCGCCCGCGCCCGTCAAGAGCCGGGGCAGGAAGGCCAAGGCGACGGCTTGATACCAAGGCGGGAGCAGGTTTGATCCTTCAGCGATACCACGTGGGCAGGCGTGGGAGCGCGCTTCGTTATCCCCAGCGAAGCGACATCGTGGAAACCTTGGTATCCATGCTGCGACTTTCTCCGCGTGGCGAAGGTGCGGAATTTTTTGGTACCAGAGGGACAGCGCCCCCCTCTGTCCTGCCGGACATCTCCCCCTCTAGTGGGGAGATTGGCTACCTCGCCAGTCGTCTCTTTAAACGCAGGAATCGCCTTTGACGCTGGAGGTTGGCGAAAGCCGTCGGGACGTCCAATCTCCCCCCTTGAGGGGGAGATGTCCGGCAGGACAGAGGGGGGCGCGAAGGAACTCGACCTGTGCGCCAAATAACCTCTCCACCTCCGCCGAGCGCGTTTGCCATACGCAATTAGCATGGTAGCCCGAAATTCCTTGATCCAGGCCGGATTTTTGCGCGCGCCTTGCGCCGAACTGCGCTAAAGGCTCTCTTGGCCGGACCAGCGCCCATCGTGGAAGTGCCCCGCCGGCCGACATCGCCGCCACGGGGCCTTATTCCATGACCGCAGAATCCCAAGTACCATCCGACCAGCGCTATGCCGCCTTTCGCCACCGGCCGTTCCTGAGCTATTGGGCGGCGCGCTTCCTCTCGACATTCTCCACCCAGATCGTGTCGGTCGCCGTCGGCTGGCAGATCTACGATCTGACCCGCGACCCGTTCGACCTCGGCCTTGTCGGCATCGTCCAGTTCCTGCCTTCGCTGCTGCTGGTGCTGGTCACCGGCGACGTTGCCGACCGTTTCGGGCGCCGGCTGATCATGGCGCTGGCGGTGCTGGTCGAGGCGGGCTGCGCCTTGGCCCTCCTGCTGCTGACGCTGCGCGGCCTCTCCGGGCCGATGCCGGTCTTCATCGCGCTCGCCATGTTCGGCATTGCGCGCGCCTTCTTCGGGCCGGCCTCGTCATCGCTGTTCGCCAATCTGGTGCCGCCTGAGGATTTCGCCAACGCCATCGCCTGGAACTCTTCCGCCTGGCAGACGGCAACCATCGTCGGGCCGGTCGCCGGCGGCCTGCTCTATGGGCTTTCGGCCGAAGCTGCCTACACCACAGCGGCCGTGCTGATGCTCATTGCCGCCGTGCTGATCTTCACCATCCCGAAGCCTGCCCAGCGCAGCAGGACCGACAGGCCGACGGTACAGACCCTGTTCGCCGGCTTCGGCTATATCTGGAGCGAAAAGATCGTGCTCGGCGCGATTTCGCTCGACCTGTTCGCGGTGCTCCTGTCCGGCGCCTCGGCGCTGCTGCCGGTCTACGCGCGCGATATCCTCGAACTCGGCCCGTGGGGGCTCGGCCTGTTGCGCTCGGCGCCCGGCGTCGGCGCCATCTGCGTCGCCATCTGGCTGGCCGGACACCCGATCCGCAACCATGCCGGCCTTGTCATGCTCGGCTTCGTTGCGCTGTTCGGCGCGTTCACCGTCCTGTTCGGCCTCTCGACCATCACCTGGCTGTCGATCGCTGCTCTCGCCTTGCTTGGCGCCACCGACATGTACAGCGTCTATATCCGCGAGACGCTGATCCAGCTGTGGACGCCGGACGACGTTCGCGGCCGCGTCAACGCCGTCAACCAGGTGTTTGTCGGCGCCTCCAATGAGCTCGGCGAATTCCGCGCCGGCACCATGGCCGCGCTGATCGGCACGGTTCCGGCCGTGGTGGTCGGCGGTGTCGGGGCGATCGCTGTTGCCGGCCTATGGGCGGTGCTGTTCCCGCAGTTGCGCAAGGTGCGTCATCTCAGGGGGCGAAACTGATTACCGCAGCGCCGGCTTGCCGAAAATCATCGGCAGGAACTCGCCGAGCCAGCGCTTGAGGTGCATGTCCCAGATCAGCCGGCCGCCGAGATGGTCGCGGCCGGGCTGCGCGCCGGGCAATTCGAAGCGGTGCGCGCCGCGCACCACCCAGCGCTGCATCATTGCCCGGGTCAATTCGCCATGGAACTGGATGCCCCAGGCATTGTCGCCATAGCGGAAGGCCTGGTTGGGATAGGTTTCGGCCGTCGCCAAAAGCGTCGCGTCCTTCGGCAGCGAAAAGCCCTCGCGATGGAATTGATAGACCATCTCCGGCCAATGCATCAGCCTGCTGCCCGCTTCGGTCGCCTTAAGCGGATACCAGCCGATTTCGACGAGGCCCTCGCCGTGGCCCTCGACCCTGCCGCCAAGATGCTTGACCAGCATTTGCGCGCCGAGGCAGATGCCAAGCAGCGGCCGGTTCTCGTTGAGCGGAATCTTAAGCCAGTCGGTCTCGCGGCGGACGAACTCGTCGCCGTCATTGGCGCTCATCGGGCCGCCAAACACCACGGCGCCGGCATGGCCATCCAGCGTCTGCGGCAAGGCCTCGCCGAGCGGCGGTCGGCGGATGTCGAGGTCGAAGCCTTCCTCGATAAGTATATGGCCGACCCGTCCGGGGCTCGAATGCTCCTGATGCAGCACGATCAGGATCTTTGGTCTCGGACTTGGCTTGGGCGGCATTGGAGGGCTGGACCCTGTCTATTCGTCGCTTGACGTTCCGGCAGCACCAGGAGCCGCGGCGGCCGCCTTGAGGCGCGCCTCGACACGGTCGCGACGTTCGACGCCGATCAGCTCGGCGACCCGCCGGACGGTATTGTCCTCGAGTTCGTGCAGCTCGCCATCGGCATAGACGATCTCCCACATCAGGCCGATGAAGGCCTTTCGCGCCTCGGCGTCGAGATGGCGCTTGAGCACGCTGGTGAAGGCGTAGAGGTCGATCGCCTCATTGTCGGCCCGCTCGCCGGCAGCCGCCAAAGCGTCGAGTTCGTCGCCGCTGATCGAGTAGCTTTCCGCCAGCACCTTCTTGAACCGTTCCCATTCGGTATCCTGGCGCACCCCGTCGGCGTTCATCACGTGGAAAAGCAGGGCGGACGCGGCAACGCGCGGATCGTCGGCGCTGGGGCTGGCGCCACCACCGGACGGCAGATCCCTTAGAAACGACAAAACGCGTTCGAACATTAAATCATTCCCAATAAATCCGGGTCCACTCGACCCTTATCAGAACAAACGAAACCGGCGCGTCGATTTGTCCGCCGCGTCGTCGGGATCGACGCCGGGGTCGTCGGGCAGCCGCGTCAGCTCCTGCGCCGGCTCGACGGCCTCGGCATCTTCCGGCACTTGGGCAAACGCCGCCGCGGTGATTGGTGTCACATGATCCTCGGCGGCACGGTTTTCGGTCCTCACTTCGGTCGCTGTGCCCGGTGTCTCGGCAGCAACGGCTGTATGCTCGATCGCCTCGGCTGTTTCCTGTACCGGCTTGGCTGGAGCCGCGATGGCCGGCATCGGTCCCTCCGGAGTCTCTTCATGGCTGTCGATCAACTGGCCGAGCCGCTCCATCGGCGCCCGCCATTCGAATGCGTCGAGCCTGCCGGTGATCGGCGATACCGGAGCCCAGCGTTCGGAGACGACGCCGTCGGCGACCCAGGCCGGGTCGCGCGGCGCTCTCACCGCCTTCGACAGCAACTGCCGCACCTTGCCCTGGTCACCGCTCTCGGCCTCCTCGATGTCGGCCAGCAGCAGATAGGCGCCTTCGCGGCGATCCATGCGGATGGCGGCTTCCGCCTCGCGGCGGGCGGTTGCAAAATCCTGCGCATCGAGCGCGGCGCGCGCCACGGCCAGCGAGGACTCGGCATGATTCTTCTTCAGCTCCTGCAGCTTCTTTGCCCGGTTCAGCCGGTCGAGCACGGCATCGCCCGGCCTGGCATGGACATAGAGCTCCGCGATCTCCGGGTGCGGCTCGGCCTTCCACGCCGCCTCGAGGATTTTCGAGCCTTTGCGCACGTCGTTCTGCCGAAACAGCAATTTCGCCGCGACGACCGCCGCCGGTGCGAAATCCGGCCGCAGCCGGTTGGCTTCGAGCGCCGCCGCCCTTGCAGCATTGGCATCGCTGTCGATCAGCGCCTGCGCCTTGGCGGTCAGCAGCACGGCGCGACGCCGGTTGGCCGCATCGCGCTCGATCTGCCGGGTCGACTTCTGGGCATCGACCAGTTTCAGCGCGCCATCCCAGTCGCCACGCCCGGTCAGGTCTTCCAACGTCGATTCGGCCGCCCAGGCCAGTTGCGGCGCCACCGCCGCTGCCCGGCCGGCATAGTGGCGGGCCGCGTTGCGGTCGCCGAGCCGCTCGGCCTCGAGATAAAGCCCGCGCAGGCCGAGCAGCCGCATTTCGGGATCGTCGAGCATGGTCTCGAATTTTTCACGGGCGCCTTCATGGTCGCCTTCAAGGAGCGAGGCCTGCGCGTCGAGCAGCTGGATCAGCGGCTCCTGGTCGGAGCGGATCAGCTTTGCCGCTTCCTTGGTCTTCTTGCGGGCGAGCGCGCCGTCACCGGCGCCAGCGGCGATCATCCCGGTCGACAGCGCCTGATAGCCGCGGTCGCGGCGACGCACGCGGAAATAGCGCGAGATCGTATAGGGACTGTTCCACAGCGCCTTGACCAGCCACCAGACGATCATCACCGCGGCAACCACGGCCACGACCGCCACCGCCGCGACCATCAGGCTGACCTGGTATTGATAGCCGTTGAAGGTGACGAGCATTTCACCCGGCCGGTCGGCCAGCCAGGCGAAGCCGAGCCCGAGCGCAAAGACGACGGCAAGGAAGGCGAGGATGCGGATCATTGGGTTCCTCACGCCTTCATCGCGCCGGCGATGAGCGAATCGATCTGTGTCTCGACCTCCATCCGCGCTTTCAGTTTCCCGGCAAAGTCGGCGCCGGCGGCCTTGGCCGCCTCGGGCAGGGCTTCGTATTCACTGAGCGCCTTGGCGTAGTCACCCTGATTGACCGCGACCTCCATGCGGGCAACGATTTCCGGGACGCCGGTGCCTTCGACGGCACCGATCGGCCTGACCTTGACCAGCGATTCGGCGCTCGACAGCAGCTTTTGCAGGATGCCGGCATTCTGGTCGACAGGCGTTGCGGCCGCGACCATGGAGTTGGCGGCGGCGTCCGCTTCGGCGGCAATCTCGGCCCGCGTCGGCACCCCCTTTTCGGCATAGGTGCGCAGCGTCGCGATCTCGGGCGCATCCGGTGAGATCGCGGCAAAGGTTTCGAGTTCGGCTGCGAACGGCGCACCTCGGTCGAGCGCAGCCTTGAGCGCCGAGGCGGCAATGGCCAGCGCGATCTTCGGCTGCGAAGCCTGTGCATCGACCTTGCCCGAGAGCTGGGAAACCGACTGTTCCAGGGCCGCAAGCCGGCCTTCCTGCGCCTTTGCCGTTTCGCCGGCTGACTTCACCAAGGCGTCGAGCGCGGCCAGCCTTTCGTTGAGCGGGCCGAGATCGACCGGCACCGTGCCGCCGGCCTTGCCGAGGGCCGCGACCGCCTGCTCGATCTGCCGGACCTTGTCGCCAAGTGCCGCCAGCCCGGCATTGTCGCCGGCGCCGCCTTGTTCGACGGCCGACTTCAACGCCGCGACGTCCGCCCTGACCTGGTCCAACGCCGACGACAGCCCGTCCACCTTGGCCGAGGCGTCATTGTTGGCGTCGGCCTGTCTGAGGTCCGCGACCTCGCGTTTCAGCGAAACGATCTCGCCATTGACCGCGTCGAGCGACACGCCGCCCGACCCCGGCGCACCGAGCAGGCCAGCAAATTGCAGCCCGCCGGCGGCGGCGAGCGCGATGACGCCGCCGACAATACCGGCGGCGATGCCGCTGATGCCGCTCCGCTTCGGCTGCGCTGCCATATGGTCGTCCCTCGCCTCAGCTGTCTTCTCGCCGGAGCCTGGGATCCCCGGTTCGTTGGCCCCGGTTGGGCTGGATGCATCTTCGAAACTGTAGTCGGAGGCCGTGGAGCGCCCGGCCGGCGCATCCGAACCGGCGGGATAAGAGGTTTCCGTTTCCCTGGTAGGATCGGCGCCGGCGTCCGCCGGCTCTTGCGTGCCGGCCGGCGCGGCTGCGTCGGCATGTTCCCACGGCTCGAGATCGGTCTGGTCGGCATGCACCGGCTCTTCAGGCGGCTCGGGCTGCGAGGCGTTCGCCGCTTCCTCGGCTTTCGCCTCGTCGGTTTGCGCCCCCGCTGACTCTGCACTGTCTGGCTGCTGTTTGCCGGCTTCCTGTTCGGCGGCGACTCGCGAGACGGCGCCGGGCTCGAGCTCGATGGTCACCGGCTCACGGCGGCTCTTGGAATGCCGCATCTTCGGCGTCTTGACCATGCTCGGGCTCCGCAAAATTCGCTTCGGATGGTTTGAAGGGTCTAGCACATCACCAAGCGGTGAAAAGGGGTGGCGTGATGACGCCACGGCTTTGGAATTCAGTTTTGGCAAAACGCCGCAGCGATTTTGGGACACGGCATGCGGGACCAGAAATGAAAAACCCGCCTCGGCGGCGGGTCGTTGGCGCGAATCAGCACCTAAGTGATTTTCTAGCATAGCTGCCGGCACAAAGCAAGAACAAAATGTGCCCGAGCGCAATCGCCTCAGCTTGGTGCTGCCCGCGAAGCTGCGGAATAGTGAGGATGCCAGCAGGAGGTATGCCAACGTCCGGAACAGGCGGATGCCGGTCAGCGCGACGCCTGCAAAAGCCCCAGCAAGGCATCCTCGCTGGGCTCAGGCGCAATCCGGATCCCGGCGACATCGCCCAAGGCCCCGGCAATGCGCCCCGACAAAGCGAAAAAGCGCGTGTCCTGAAAAAGGCCACGCAGCGCCGGCCGGCTAGCCAGGGCCTGCATCGCCGTGGCCGCCTTGGCCGAATAGAGCAGCACCGCCTCGACCGGCCGGGCGGACAGGCGCGCAAGAACGGCCTCGTCGGAATAATCCAGCGCAAAAGTGTCGTAGGTCTCGACGGCGCGGACATGAACGCCCGACGCAAACAGCCGCTCCTCGAAGTCCGGAAAGCGCACCCGCCCGCAGAGATAGACGATGGTCTGCCCAGCGTAACCGCCAGCGAGCGCATCGGCCAGCGCCTTGGCATTGCCCGGGCCTTCGCCGACAGACAGAAACCCGGCCCTGCGGGCGGCTTCCGCCGTCTTCTTGCCGACAGCCTGGCACGGCAAGCGCGCGAGCGCGGTAATGACCTCTTTCGGCGCATGGCGAACCGCATTGGCGCTGGTGACCGCGACCGCCGCGGCGGCGTCAGCCAGCGCGCCTGCTTCGACCGGCAGCGCCGCCGTTTCGGTCAGCGGCAGCAGGATCGGCTGAAAGCCGGCATCCGCGAGCCGGCGCGCCGTGCGCGAGGCGCCCGGTTCGGGCCTCGTCACCAGGACGCGGAGCATGTCAGGTCCAGCCGTCGAAGAATGTTTCGCCGGCCTTGGCGCGAACGATCGCGGCGGCTTCCGCGCCGATGCCGGCAGCCTGTTGCGCCGGCCCTTCCAGCCTGACCTCATGCGACTGCGTGCCATCGGGCGAGATGATCAGCCCGGCAAAGGAAACCGTTCCGCCCGATATCGTCGCATGGCCGGCGATCGGTGTGCGGCAGGAGCCGTCGAGCGCCGCCAGGAAGCCGCGCTCGCAGGCCAGCGCCTCACCGGTCGGCCGGTCGTGGATCGCTGCCAGCATCTGTTCCACGTCGCGGTCGCCGATGCGGCTTTCGATGCAGATCGCGCCTTGCCCCGGCGCCGGCGGAAAGACCTCGAGCGGCATCAGGTCGGTGACGACGTCCTCGAGCCCGAGCCGCTTCAGCCCGGCATAGGCGAGGATGGTGCCGTCGGCGATGCCGTCGTCGAGCTTGCGCAGCCGCGTCTGCACATTGCCGCGAAACATCACCACTTCGACGTCCGGCCGCATCCGCCGGATCAGCGCCTGGCGCCGCAGCGACGACGAACCGACCTTGGCGCCTTGCGGCAGGCCGGCAATCGTTCGCGCCGCCTTGCCGATGAAGGCGTCGCGCGCGTCCTCGCGCGGCAGGTAGGCAGACAGTTCCAGCCCCTCGGGCAACAGCGTCGGCATGTCCTTCGACGAATGCACGGCGATGTCGATGCGGCGCGCCAGCAGCGCCTCCTCGATCTCCTTGGTGAACAGGCCCTTGCCGCCGGCTTCCGACAGCGGCCGGTCCTGGATGCGGTCACCGCTGGTCGAGATGACGACCACCTCGAACGCCTCGACCGGCATGCCGTGCGCGGCCATCAGCCGCGCCTGCGTTTCATGCGCCTGCGCCAGTGCCAGCGGGCTGCCGCGTGTTCCGATTTTCAAGGTTGTTTGCATGACGCGCCGTCCGTGATAACCCCCGGCAGATCGAGGCAGTTTTCCGGGTTTTCTCCTATCGGGGAAAGGCCGATTGCACAATCATCGAGGACAGCGACGAATTGATCCGCGTTCTGGGCATCGAGACGAGTTGCGACGAGACCGCCGCCAGCGTGGTGGCGCTGGACGGTCGCAGCACGCCGCAAATCCTGTCGAACATCGTGCTCAGCCAGATCGAGGAGCATGCTGCTTTCGGCGGCGTCGTGCCGGAGATTGCCGCGCGCGCCCATGTCGAGGCGCTCGACGGCATCATCGAGGCAGCGCTGACCGATTCCGGCGTCGACCTCGCCGACATCGATGCGATTGCCGCCACCGCCGGTCCCGGTCTTGTCGGCGGGCTGATCGTCGGCCTGATGACGGCAAAAGCAATCGCCGCGGCAGCCAAAAAACCGCTGATCGCCATCAACCATCTCGAAGGCCACGCGCTGACGGCCAGATTGACCGATGGGCTCGACTTTCCCTACCTCTTGCTGCTGGTCTCCGGCGGCCATACCCAGATCGTCGCCGTGCGCGGCGTCGGCGACTACCAGCGCTGGGCGACGACTATCGATGACGCGCTTGGCGAGGCCTTCGACAAGACGGCCAAGATGCTCGGCCTGCCCTATCCGGGCGGACCGAATGTCGAGAAGGCGGCGGCAAATGGCGATGCGGCGCGTTTTGCGTTTCCGCGCCCGATGAAGGGCTCGGCACAGCCAGATTTTTCCTTCTCCGGTCTCAAGACCGCGGTACGCCAGGCGGCAACGGCGATTGCCCCGCTGAGCGACCAGGACGTCGCCGATATCTGCGCCTCCTTCCAGGCGGCGGTCGCGGATGCGCTGGGCGACCGTGTTGCGCGGGCGCTGACCAGGTTCCGTCAGCAATTCCCGGACAAGGCCGAGCCTGCGCTGGTTGTCGCCGGCGGCGTCGCCGCCAATCGGACGATCAAGGCGACATTGCAGGGCCTGTGCAAGCAGGCCGGGTTCAGCTTCGTCGCGCCGCCGCTTAACCTCTGCACCGATAATGCGGCGATGATCGCCTGGGCCGGCATCGAGCGCCTGCGCGCCGGGATATCAGGCGAAAATGCCGCCGATTTCGTGCCGCGCTCGCGGTGGCCGCTGGACAGCATCTCCGCTCCGATGGTCGGCTCGGGCCGGCGTGGGGCCAAGGCATGACCGGCAGCGAGCACAAGGCTCCAAGCGGTTGGCGCGTCGCCGTGCTCGGCGGCGGCGCCTGGGGCACGGCGCTGGCGCTGGCCATGCTGCGCGCCGGTCATTTCGTCCGCCTCTATGCGCGCGACCCGGAGACCGTCGCGGCGATCGACCGTGGCGAAAATCCGCGCTATCTGCCGGGCATCGCGCTCCAGGCCGGCATCGTGGCGACGAGCGACATCGTGGCCGCGCTCGACGGCGCCGACTGCGTTCTGGCGGTGGCGCCGGCACAATCGTTACGTGTTATGCTGACGGCCGCGTCCAGCCATATGCCAAAAGGCGTCCCGCTGGTCCTCTGCGCCAAGGGCATCGAGCGCGACACCGGCGCGCTGCTGTCGTCCATTGCCGAGGGTATCCTGCCGGCAAATCCGGTCGCCGCTTTGTCGGGCCCAAGCTTTGCCACCGACGTCGCCAGGGGCCTGCCGACGGCTGTCGTGGTCGCCGCCCGCGACGAGGCTCTGGCCACCGACCTCGCCGCCCGCTTTTCGGCGGAAAACCTGCGCTGTTATTCGAGCGACGACCTGATCGGTGTCGAGATCGGCGGCGCGCTGAAGAACGTCTTTGCCATTGCCGCGGGTGCCGTCACCGGCGCCGGGCTCGGTGCCAGCGCCCAGGCGGCGATGGTGACGCGCGGTTTCGTCGAATTGCGCCGCATCGGCGCCGCCTTTGGCGCCAAGGCCGAGACGCTGATGGGACTTTCCGGCCTCGGCGACCTGCTGCTTACCTGCTCGTCCGCGCAGTCGCGCAATTTCGCTTATGGGCTGGCGCTGGGGCAAGGCAAGCCGCTTGCCGGCTTGCCTTTGGCGGAAGGCGTGCCGACGGCGGCAATCGCCGCCCGCATCGCCGGCGAGCGCCGGATCGACGCGCCGATCATCGCCGCCGTCGCCGCCATACTGGACGGCACCATAACCATAGACCAGGCTGTATCGGCATTGATGACACGGCCGCTCAAGACCGAAACCGACATGTAATTCCGAACGATTGCGGAGATGGAAAAGATGCTGTTTGCGTTGATTTGCAAGGACAAGCCAGGAAGCCTGCAGGTGCGGCTCGATACGCGGCCCAAGCACCTTGCCTTCCTGGAAGGGCTGAACGGCGACAAGAAATTGGCCTTCGCCGGCCCGTTCCTCGACGCCGACGGCAAGCCGAACGGCACTCTCGCCGTCGTCGAGGCGCCCGATCTGGCTGCGGCAAAAGCCCTGTCGGCGGCCGATCCCTATACCAAGGCAGGGCTGTTCGAAAGCGTCGAAATCCGGCAGTGGAACTGGCGCTTCAACAAGCCGGCGGATATCTGATCGCGGCGGCACCTGAGGAGGAGCAACACAATGAACTACTGGCTGTTCAAATCCGAACCTTCGGTCTTCTCCTTCGAGGACCTCAAGGCCAAGGGCAAGGCCGGCACGCAATGGGACGGCGTGCGCAATTATGCAGCGCGCAACAACATGAAGGCGATGCAGATCGGCGATCTCGGCTTCTTCTACCATTCCAATGACGGGCTCGACATCGTCGGCATCGCCGAAGTCTGCGCTCTGGCCCATCAGGACAGCACCACCGACGACCCCCGCTGGGAGTGCGTCGATATCCGCGCCTTCAAGGACATGCCGAAGCCGGTGACGCTGGAGCAGGCCAAGGCCAATCCACAGCTGGCCGACATGGCGCTGGTGCGGCTCGGGCGGCTGTCCGTGCAGCCGGTGACGCCGGCCGAATGGCAAGAGGTTTGCCGCATGGGCGGCCTGACGCCGGCGCCATGACGGCGCTGACGCCGGACAGCGCCAGGAAATTCATCCTCGACAACACGGCGCTGATGGCGCCGCCGCATGTGCCGGAGGTCCGCCTGCACCTGGCCGACGAGGCACATGGATTATGGCAGCGGACAGAGGACGAGCTGACCGAAATCGGCCTGCCGCCACCCTTCTGGGCTTTCGCTTGGGCCGGCGGCCAGGGCCTTGCCCGCTACATCCTCGACAATCCGGCGGCGGTGCGCGGCAGGCGCGTGCTCGACTTCGCCTCAGGCTCCGGCCTTGTCGCCATTGCAGCAGTGAAGGCCGGCGCTGCCGAGGTGATCGCCGCCGATATCGACCCGTTCTGCGCGACCGCGATCCGCCTCAATGCCGAGGCCAATGGGACCGAAATAGAATTCCTCGCCGGCGATCCCATCGGCAGCGATGCCGGGTGGGACGTCGTGCTGGCCGGCGATGTCTTCTACGACAAGTCCTTTGCCGACGGGCTGATGCCGTGGTTCGCCCGGCTGAGGGCGCGCGGCGCCGACATTCTCGTCGGCGATCCCGGCCGCTCCTATCTGCCGAAGACCGGGCTGGAGCCGCTTGCCGTCTACGAAGTGGCGGTGACCCGCGCGCTGGAAGACGCCGAGGTCAAGCGCACCACCGTCTGGCGTCTTGCTTGACGGCATCGCCGAACAGGCGTTCCATCGCGCAATCGACCGGAGGGAACCATGGATTTTTCGGCAATCAACTGGCTGGCGGTAATCGTCGCCGCCGTCGTGGCGTGGTTGTTCGGCGCCGCCTGGTACATGGGCTTGAGCAAGCCGTGGCTGAAGGCCGCCAAGCTTGATCCGGCGACGATGAGCAAATCGATGCTGCCCTTCGTCGTCTCCTTCGTCGCGGAGATCGTGATGGCGCTGGTCATGTCGCTGATCATCGGCGCGATGACCGGCGGCGAACCGAGCCTGCTTGCCGGGGTGATCTTCGGCTTCGTTCTCTGGCTGGGGTTCGTCGCCACGACGCTTTCGGTCAACCATCGCTACGAAGGTTTCGGCTGGGATCTGACGCTCATCGATGTTGGTCACTGGCTCGGCGTGCTGCTTCTCATCGGCGCGGTGATCGGCTGGTTCGGCGCGGCGGCGACCGGCTGACCGTCAGGTCGGTGTCTTGGCGACTTCCTCGAGGAGCCAATCGCGAAAGGCGACGATGCGCGGATCATTCGCCGCAGTTTCGGGATAGACCAGGAAATAGGCGAATTCGGGCGCGACCTTGATGCCGAGTTCGAACGGCCGGATCAGCCGGCCTTCCGAAAGGTCGTTTGCCACCATCGCGAAATCGGCGAGCGCAACCGCATTGCCGTCGAGCGCGGCCTGGACGGCATCGGTCGAATTGCCGAACACGATGGTCCGGCTGTCGTCGAAATCGTCGACGCCCGCCGCCGCCATCCACATGCTCCAGTTCGGCCAGGTGACGCCCTGGCGCGACCACTCGATATGCGCCAGCGTATGATGGAACAGGTCGCGCGGCTCCTTGAGGGGCGGCCCGGCCCGCAGCAGGGCCGGGCTGCAGACCGGAATGATGACGTTTTCGAACAGCCGGTGCGAGCGAAGCCCCGGATATTTGCCGGTGCCGAAACGGATGCCGAGATCGACGTCGTCGCGATCGAAGTCGCGCACCTCGTAGCTGATGTCGAAACGCAGCTCGATTGCCGGATGCTGCTTGCGAAAATCGTCGACGCGCCGCATCAGCCACTTCGTCGCGAATTGCGCATCGAGGGTGACCTTCAGCAGCGCCGATCCGCGCGCCGTCTTCTGCGCCCGTGAGACGGCCCGGCCAAGCAGGTCGAGCGCATCGGTCGAAGCTTCGAACAGCACCGCACCCGCCTCGGTCAGCCGGATCGTGCGGCTGGTGCGTGTGAACAGCACGATGCCGAGCTGATCCTCGATTTCCTTGATCTGATGGCTGACCGCTGCCGGCGTCAGGCCGAGCTCGTCGGCGGCGCGGGTGAAATTGAGATGCCGGGCCGCTGCCTCCAGCGTCCGCAGCGCACGGGTTCCAGGCAGCAGGCGCGCCATCAGTGCCAGACGAGGAAAGTTCGGTCGAGCATCCCAATCCTCAAAAAAAACTTGAAGATGCAGAAAAAACTACTCGTTTCCTGTTTGGATTTCAATCGGTCATGATCTGGTCATCGAGGAAACATCAAACCGGATTTGATGTCCGGAGAAGCGGATTACACCATGTCTGACACCGTCTTGCGCTCTGTAACCCTCCGCCCGACCTGGCTACGCGCTATGCTTGACTGGTTTCGCTACGCAAAAATCGCGGTCAATCTTCCCTACGAGAATGTCGAGGATCTCTCCGATCGCCAGCTGCGCGACATCGGCGGCGAACGCAAGGACATCGCACGCGCCATGGACCGCGAACTCGGCCGGCTCGGCCTTCTCGACACGGGTTGGCAGCTGCCGAGGAAGCGCTAGGACGGTGTAGTGAGTAGTGAAGCTAAGCGGCGGGTCCGCGAATATCCTTCCCGACCAATTCGCTCACTATTCTCCCCTACCTTACCACCCTTATCACCGTCCGTTCCGACAGCAGCGGCAGCAGCCGCGCCATGGTGCGAGCCGTTACCGCGACGCAGCCTTGCGTCGGCGTAAAGCCGGGGCGCGCCAGGTGGAAGAAGATGGCGCTGCCGCGCCCGCGCCGGCGCGGCACAATGTTCCAGTCCAGCACCAGGCAGGCGTCATAGAGATCGTCGGTGCGCAGCATCCGCTCATGGCTGGCGCCATAGGGGATTTTGACCGGGCGGTTGTAGTTGCGGTCCCCAGGCACTTCGCACCAGCCGAGGTCGCGGCCAATCGGCGTCATCGCGAGCCGCGTCCGGCGGCCGCCGGCGAAACGGTCGCCGCGAAAATATCCCGACAATATCCGCATCGAGGCAAGCGGCGTGGCGCCGTCGCCCTCGCGCTTGGCCGCCGAGATGCCGCCATGCCCCAAAGCACATGGAAACACCAGTTTGCCGGCCTGCAGAAAGCCCTGGCTGGCATGGCCCGGGCGCGCGCGCACGGTGAGCACGGCGAGCCCTTTCGGCAAAATTGCGCCGACTGCATTGCGATCGTGTTTTTTCTTGTATGATCGTGCCACGGAACAAATCACTGTGAACGGCTGTTGTGCCGGTCAGCTTCCGCATAAACAGGCTGCGGTCAACTGAAATCTCTTTTCAAAACAACGGATTGATCCATGACTTCACGCACCATTCTGATCGTCGACGACGATGACGACCTGCGCGGCACCCTTGTCGAGCAATTGTCGCTTTATGAGGAATTCGATGTCCTGCAGGAAGCGACCGCCGCCAAAGGCGTCGCCACCGCGCGCGGCGGGCTCATCGACCTGCTCATCATGGATGTCGGCCTGCCCGACATGGATGGCCGCGAGGCGGTAAAGATATTGCGCAAGGGCGGCTACAAGGCGCCGATCATCATGCTGACCGGCCACGATACCGATTCCGACACTATCCTTGGGCTCGAGGCCGGCGCCAACGACTATGTGACGAAGCCGTTCCGCTTTGCCGTGCTGCTGGCCCGCATCCGCGCCCAGCTGCGCCAGCACGAGCAGAGCGAGGACGCCACTTTCTCGGTCGGCCCCTACACGTTCAAGCCCAGCCAGAAGCTTCTGATCGACCCGCGCGGCGCCAAGGTACGGCTGACCGAAAAGGAAGCCTCGATCATCAAATATCTCTACCGCGCCGACCAGAAGGTGGTGACCCGCGACGTGCTGCTGGAGGAAGTCTGGGGCTACAATTCCGGCGTCACCACCCACACCCTGGAAACGCATGTCTACCGGCTGCGCCAGAAGATCGAGCGCGATCCTTCCAACGCGGAAATTCTCGTGACAGAAAGCGGCGGCTACAAGCTGGTTCCTTAAACATTTCATTATTCAAATAAGCGATCCGGGCGGGGCGCTTTTCGGGTACGGTCCTGAGGCTGGAGGTGGTTTTGGATCGGCCTCGTAGGGGAGGAGTCGGACTGACGGTTCGGGGACATAGCTAGATGGCGCTGGATGACGACATCCGCATCCTGTCCACCGTGAGGCTCTTCGAGGGCTTTACGCAGGAACAACTGCGTCTGCTCGCCTTCGGCGCCGAAACCACCAGGTTGCAAGCCGACCACAAGCTTTACCGCGAGGATGACGCGGCCGATTGCGCCTATATCGTGATCAGCGGCCGCATCGTCCTCTACCGCGAGCACGACGGCGAGCGCATCCCGATCGGCACCGCCGGCCCCGGCACCATGCTCAGCGAACTGGCGCTGATCGCCGATACCAACCGGCTGACCAGCGCCTCTGCCGAAATCGATTCGGAAGTGCTGCGGCTCAGCCGCAAGATGTTCCGCCGCATCCTTGAGGAATACCCGGAGCTGGCGGTTCACCTGCACCAGCGCATCTCGGAGGATTTCCTGGCGATGATCCGCCGCATCGAGGAACTTGGGCCGCGTTTTGCCGGCTAATACAGCGCCTCTGGCCTAACCAGATCGATTTTCGGAACTGCGAGTTCTCAAGCCCGGTGCGTTGCGGAAACAAGCTCGGCCTTGCGCCGCGCCGTCTCCAGTCCGAGCGCAATGAAGCGGCGCGCATGTTTGGCCAGCTCCATATTGTCGGTCCACAGATTACGCCAGATGGCGGTTTTCCGCGACAGGTTCTCATCGACGATTTCCGACGAGAAGGATTCGAAGCTGAGGTCGTCGCTGTAGCCGATGGCGGTCAGCGCGTCGAATATCGCAGCAAAATCGATATTGCCGGTGCCGAGGAAGCCGCGATGGCTCTCGCCGATATGGACATAGCCGATCTTCCTTGCGGCGTTGCGAATGGCCAAGCCGACATCGGCCTCCTCGATGTTCATATGGAAGCTGTCGAGATGCAGGAAGATGTTGTCGGAGCCGCTGTCCGCGATGAAGGCCATGCCTTGCGCGGCGGTGTTGAGCAGGTTGCTTTCGAAGCGGTTGACGATCTCGAGGTTGAGGCTGACGCCTGCTGATTTTGCTGTCTCGGCCACCTCGGCAAGCGTGCCGGCGCTGCGGTTCCACTGGTCGCGCGTCGGCGCTTCGCTCTGCAATCCATGGCTGGTGCTGAGGATGCCGGCGACCTTTTGGCCGCCAAGATCGCGGGTCAGCGCGATCGTACGTCTCAGGATTTCGACTCCGCGCGCGGCAATCGTTTTGTCGGTGCTCGAAATATCGCCGTCGGCCGGCAGTCCGATGCTGATCGCGACGCCGAGGCCGAGATCGCCGATCCGCTTGGCCAAGCCGTCGATGTCGACATTGGCGGGGTCGAGATAAGAGAATTCGATCAGGTCGAAGCCGGCCTCCCTGGTGTTGGCCAGCGTCCGCTCGAGGTCGCTCTGCGCCGAGCTCGCCGACCAGACGAATGAGTGGATTCCGATGCGCGACATGATTGTCTCCGGTCATTCCAGGAGTAGCGGACCCAAGTCCAAATCGGCTTTTGGCAATCCATTGCTCCGATAAAAAGGTGCGGCCGGTCATCCCGGCCACACCAGGCTTGGGAGGCTTAGCGAGCTGCGGTCCAGCCCTTGTAATCCTTCAAATTGTCGGCCGTGATCAGCTTCGGGTCGAGCAGTACCGTCGGCTCGGCCGGCTTCTTGCCGGCAAGCAGGTCAGCCGCCATCGTCAGCGACTGGCCGGCCATCACATAGGGATCCTGCGAGGCCGAGGCTTTGATCATCGACGTGCCGGAAGCGAGTTCCTTCTCGATATCGGGCGCGCCGTCGACCGCGGTGAAGATGAACTCCGAGCGGTTGAGCTGCTTGGCCGCAAGCTGGGCGCCGATCGCCGTCGGATCGTTGATGGCGAAGACCGCGTCGATCTTGTCGAAACGGGTCAGCAGCGACTGGAACACTTTCAAGCCGCCGTCACGTGAGCCTTCGGCGTTCTGGTCGTCGGAAAGGATCTTGATGTCGGGGTGTTTTGCCAGCACGTCCTTGCAGCCCTTGACCCGCTCCAGGATCGATGACGAGGCCGGGCCGTTGAGGATGACGTAGTCGCCCTTGCCGCCGGTATGATCGACCAGATACTGGCACGCCTCTTCGCCGGCCTTGACGTTGTTGGTCATCACGGTGACGTCGGCGCCCGGCGCCGAAACGTCGAAGGCGGCAACGACGATGCCGGCCGCCTGTGCCTTCTTGACCGCCGGCGCGATCGCTTTGGCATCGACGGCGTTGAGCATGATGACGTCGACGCCGGCGGCGATGAAGGAATCGACCTGCGAAACCTGCTTGTTGAGGTCGTAGTCGGCCGATACCGAGGTCACCTGCACATTCGGATTGATCTTCTTGGCCGCGTCCTCGATGCCCTTGATGGTGGCGACGAAGAACGGATTGCCGAGCAGGCCGACCGAGATGCCGACCTTGTTCAGGTCCTTGGCCGATGCCGGCGCGATGACGGCGGCCGCAAAGGCTACGCCGCAGAGCAGTTTAGCGATGGTCTTCATTGTTTTATTTTCCTCCTGATGCCCCGCGCCTCTCACGGTGCGTTACACATGAAACCGGCTCGTTGGATGCCGGCGACTAAGGGCCATCACGTTCTTGCTCCTGCCTGGAGCCGGTAACGGTCGAGGGCGACCGCCACGATGATGACCAATCCCTTGATGATGTACTGCCAGATGTCCGAAACTCCGGCGAGGATGAGCCCGTTGGACAGCACGGCGATGATCAGGCCGCCGATCAGCGTGCCCCAGATCGAGCCGACGCCCCCGACGAAACTGGTGCCGCCGAGGATGACCGCGGCAATGGCGTCGAGTTCGTAGGACTGGCCGAGCTGCAGCCCGTTGGCGGCATAGAGCCGGGCCGCCGACATAGCGCCGCCAAGCCCGGCCAGAAGGCCGGAAACGCCATAGACGAAGAGCAGCACCAGCGGCACTTTGATGCCGGTCAGCCTGGCGGCCTCGGCGTTACCACCGACGGCGTAGATCCAGGTGCCGAGCACGGTGCGCTTGAGCACCAGCCAGGACAGCACCACCACCGCCAGCGCGATGATTACCAGCCACGGAATGCCGAACAGCGAACCGTTGCCGATGAAGTCGAACGGCAGGTCCGCGTTGAACACCGTAGTGTCCTGGCCAAGCAGGCGGGCGACGCCGCGCACGGCGGTCAGCGATCCCAGCGTGACGATGAAGGGCGGCAGCTTGATGTAGGCGATCAGCAGCCCGTTGATGACGCCGAAGCCGAGCCCGACGAGAATGGCCGCCGGCACGCCCAGCAGTCCCCAATCGGGCACCAGCGACACCATCACCGCCACCATCGCCGAGGCGGCAAGGATCGAGCCGACGGACAGGTCGATGCCGCCGGTCAGGATGACGAAGGTCATGCCGGCTGCCAGCACGATGTTGATCGACGATTGCTGCATGACGATCAGCAGATTGGTCTGGGTGAAAAAGCGCGGGTTGATGAACTGGAAGCCGACCGCCAGCAGAATCAGGATCGGCAGCATGCCGAGTGCGGCGATGGCGGTGCGCCATCTCGTACTTCTGCCGATCGCCCGGTCGTCCGCTTTCATCGTGTCGGCCACCTTGTCGGTCATCGCTGAGCCGCTCCCGTTGCAAGTTCCATGATCGCTTCCTGCCGCAGCGGCTCGCCCTCCAACGCCGTCACCTCGCCGGCAATGGTGCCGTCGCGCATCACCAGCACGCGGTCGGCGATGCCGATCACCTCCGGCAGTTCGCTGGAGATCATCAGGATGGCGATGCCTTTCTTGGCCAGGTTGTCGATCAGCCGGTAGATTTCCGACTTCGCCCCGACATCGACGCCGCGGGTCGGCTCGTCGAGGATGACGACCTGCGGCTCGGTTTCCAGCAGGCGGGCGAGCAGCACCTTCTGCTGGTTGCCGCCCGACAGCGAACCGGCATTGGCCTGCACCGAGCTGGTGCGGATGGAGAGGTCTGACACCGCCTTGGCGGCGCGCTTTTCGGCAGCCGCGAAGTCGCGCAGACCGCCGGCCTTCGCGTCCTTTGCCAGCACGCCCATGCTGATGTTGTCGGAGATCGACATGTCGAGAAACAGGCCAAGTTGCTTGCGGTCCTCGGTCAGGTAGGCGATGCCGGCATCGAGCGCCTCGCTCGGCGAACCGATGGATATCGGTTTGCCGCCGAGCTCCAGCGTGCCCGATATGTGCCTGTCGGCGCCGAAGATCAGCCGTGCCAGTTCGGTCCGGCCCGAGCCGACCAGGCCGGCCAGTGCCAGCACCTCGCCTTTGTGGAGGTCGAAGGAACAATTCTTTATGAGATTGCCGTCCGACATGCCGCGCACCGACAGCGCGACGGCGCGCTTGCTGTCCGGCGGGCGGTGATCCTTCTTGTAGAAGGTCGACAGATCGCGCCCGACCATCATCGATACCAGGCGCGAGGCGTTCAGATCGGCGCGGTCGAGCGTGCCGACATAGCCGCTGTCGCGCAGCACGCTGACGCGGTCGGCGAGCTGGTAAACCTCTTCCATGCGGTGGCTGATGTAGATGATGGCGATGCCTTGCGACTTCAGCGTCGCGATCACCTCGAACAGCCGGTCGGTCTCACGCGAGGTCAGCGACGTGGTCGGCTCGTCCATGACGATGATGCGCGCATTGGTCGACAGCGCCCGGGCGATTTCCACCAGCTGGCGCTCGCCGAGCGACAGGCTGGTGACCGGGGTGCGCGCCGAAAAGGCCACGCCGAGCCGCGCGATGATCTCGCTGGCGCGCCGGTTACATTGCTCGCGGTCGACGATGCCGAACCGTCTTGGCTCATTGCCGAGGAAGATGTTCTGCGCCACCGACAGATTGGGCGCCAGCGACAGCTCCTGATAGATGACCGCAATGCCGGCGGCGCGCGCCTTGATCGGGTCGCCGGTGGCGGCAGGCATCCCGTCGATCAGGATTTCGCCGCCGGGGTCCGGCCGGTAGGCGCCGGACAGCACCTTCATCAGCGTCGACTTGCCGGCACCGTTCTCGCCCATCAACGCGTGCAGCTCGCCGGCGTCAACGGTCAGCGACACATCGTGCAAGGCGCGGATCGCCCCGAACGTCTTCGAGATGTGGCGCATCTCCAGCACCGGCTGGCGCACCGTCTCGATCCGGGCGGCGGCGCTCATCGTGCACCTCCCGAGGCTGCCCTGGCCACGCCCCGGTCGGCGGCAAGGCCGCGCCAGTCGTTGCGGTAACCGGCAAGGCCGCTGACGCTTGCCGCATGCACCGCCTCCGGCGCCTCGGTGGCAAACTCGCGTCCGACGCTTTCAAAGGCAAGTGCGGCGGCACCGGTGGCGCTGCCCTCCAGCGTTGCGCCCTGCAGGAAGGTCTGCCCGGGCCGCAATTGCGCCAGCAGCGCGGCAAGCAGCCCGCCATTGTTCAGGCCGCCGTCGACGATCACCGTATTGTCCGAATGGATCAGCTCGAGGCACAGATCGAGCATCAGCGCGACGTAGAGCAGCGCCACGGCCGCGCGTTCCTCGGCATTAGGCGTACGCCCGACCAGTTCGCCGCGGCGGTGCGGCATCGGGCCGCCGGGCGCGAAGCTCGGCAGCGCCATGATGCCGGCGTCGATCACCCGTTGTACCGATGACGGCGCGATTGCGCCCTGCCAGCCGGCGCTGATCGTGGCGAATTCGCGACCGCCCATGAAGCGGATGGTCGGCACCGGGCCGCCGTCGACATCGACATTGACCAGCATGTCGCGCTCGCCATCGAGTGCATTGAGCGGACAGTCCGGATTGAGCACGACCACCCAGGTGCCGGTCGAGACCACGGTCACCGGCCCGAGCTGCTGTCGGCGGTAGGCATGGAGCGCAGCATTGCTGTCATGGACGCCGTTGTGGACGGCGACCGGCTTGGCGGCCCGGCTGAAGCGCTGCTCGCCGATCACCGCGCCGGCACGCTCGAAGGCGGGCATCTGGCCGCGCCAGCCCTCGGCATCGACCAGCGAGCTGAAATCGCGTTTGCGCGGCGCCCATAGATGCGAATGGCAGCCGAGATAGGAGACCTCCGACACCGGCCGGCCGCCAAATCGCCAGCTCCAATATTGGGGGTAGCCGAGGATCGATTTCGCTGTGGCGAAGGCACCGGGCTCCACCTCCTTCAGCCACAACATGTGGCGGCCGTAGTTGAAGCCAAGCGGCAGGCGCGGCGAAAAGGTCTCGGCAAAATCCGGAATGCGGCGGTCGATCTGCGCGGCGATTTCAGCCGGCGGTTCCTGCTCGTAATCGAGGATCGGATGCGTCAGCGCGGCTTCGTCGACCAACGCGAAGGTGCAGCCATGGCCGGATACCATCAGCCCTTCCACGCCATGCGTGTCGACGGCGTCATCAATGGCGCGAGCCGCCCAGTCGTGCAGCGTTGCCTCGTCGAGCATGCTGAAGCCGCCCTTGCGGATCCAGCTCGGCTGGGTGCGGCGCTCGTCGAGGATCTGTCCGTCCTGGCCGAAGACGAACAGCTTCGAATTGGTCTTGCCGAAATCGAGGACCGCGATGTTCACTGGGCGCCTCCCGAGGAAGCGGCGATCCTCACCGTGACGCCGGCATCTTCGAGCATGCGGGCATCTGTCTCGGACAGGCCGTCATCGGTGACCAGCGTGCCGATCCGCGACAGCGGCAGCGCCACATTGCGCGCATGGATCGACAGTTTTCGGCTGTCGGCCAGCACGACGATCTGGTCGGCGCAGAGGCTGAGCTCGACGATCGAGCGGACCAGCAGCGGGTGCGATTCCAGAAGGCCTTCCTGGCCGATGCCTTGCGCGCCGAGAAAAAACTTCGAGGCGTAGAACGGCACCGTCTGCGTCAGCGAATGGATAATGCCCGGCTCGCGGTAAAGGTCGCCGCCGGCAACCGTCAGACTGCAATGGCCGTGATCGCTGAGATAGGCCGCGAGCGGCATCGAGTTGGTGTAAAGCCGGATATTGCGGTCGGCGAGCTTGACGCCGAGATGGAAACAGGTCGAACCGCCATGCACTATGACCGCGTCGCCGTCGCGCACCATGGTGGCGGCGAGAGCGGCGATCTGCCGCTTGGCCTCGACGGCGAGGTCGCGGTTCTCGTCATAGGGCCTGGCATAGGCGACTCCGGCTTGCGAAGCCCCATCGAGCGCCGAGATGCCGCCATAGACCTTGCGCGCTTCGCCGGCCTCATCGATCTTGTCGATGTCGCGCCGCACCGTCGCCGCCGACACGCCAAGCCGCTCCTGCAGCTCGCGCACCGATGCGAAAGGCCGGTCCCGCAAAAGCTCGACGATCTGACGCTGGCGGCCGGAGTCGCTCAACCCTTACCTCCCAATGCGCTTGCCTCCCAAGCCACTGCACGGCATGCCATTTTGCACGGCAATTGGTGCAACTTACTCAACGGCCCTCGGATTGCAAGTCTGATTTGACGCGATAACATCACTGTTGACGTAACTTACTCGCATCTGCGATACCAGCGTCGGTCTTCGTCCCGGCGACAGGACGTCCAAAGCCGTGGCCACGCGGCCGGTTTGTGGAGGAATTTCGATGACGATCAGTGCGGATGCGCAGGAATTGGCAGCGCTGCGGTCGCTCTCCGCCGAGATCGGCAGCGACCCGCATCTGACCCAGGCCGCCGGCGGCAACACCTCGCTGAAAGCCGGTGACACGCTCTGGATCAAGGCCTCCGGCACTTGGCTGAAGGACGCGCTCACCGCGGACATCATGGTGCCGGTCAGCATCCCGCCATTGCTCTACGCCATCGAACGACGCGACCCGACCGCCGAACAGCCACAGGCCTTCACTGTCGGCGCGCTCAATCCGCGCGGCTTGCGCCCGTCGATCGAGACCACCGTACATGCGCTGATGCCGCAGCGCATCGTTCTGCATGTCCACTGCGTCGAGACCATTTCGCTGGCCGTGCAGGCCGACTGCGAGACCGAGGCCGCCAGGCGGCTCGACGGCCACCAATGGGCGTATGTTCCCTATCGCCGGCCAGGGCTGCCGCTCGCCCAGGGCATCGCCGAGCGCCTTCGGCCAGGCGTGGATATCCTGATCCTCGGCAATCACGGCCTGGTCGTTGCCGCAGAGACCGTCGCCGCGGCCGATATGCTGCTGCGCCGCGTGACACAGCTGCTGGCACGGTCGCCGCGCCAGGTGGCTGAGCCGGACACCGCGGCATTGATGGCGCTCGCCGGCGACAGCGACTACAGATTGCCGGCGGATGTCGAGGCGCACGCGGTGGCGATCGACCCCGAAAGCTGCCGCATGGCTTCGGGTGGCAGCCTCTACCCCGACCACGTCATCTTTCTCGGCAAGGGCTCGGTCGTGGCGAGGCCGGGCGAGGATGTAAAGCGCGTCATCGAGCGCTGCGGCGCCGCACCCGTGGCGATCCTGTTTCCCGGCCTCGGCGTGCTGATGCGCGGCGACGCGGGCGCCGGTGCCGACGCCATGCAGCGCTGCCTCGCCGACGTGACCGCGCGGGTCGATGTCGCAGCGAAGCTTAATTATCTGACAGCGGCAGAGAATGACGAACTGATCAACTGGGACGCCGAAAAATATCGCCAGAAACTCAATGCCGGAGGCAGCTGACATGCCGCGTTCGTCTGGCCCGCTTGCCATCGGCATCGACATCGGTACATCCGGCGCGCGCGCCGTCGCCATGCGCCCGGACTTTTCCATTGCCGCGCATTCCGCTATTGCCCTCGAGCGATTTGGGCCGAACGGCCGCGACCCCGCCATCTGGTGGGAGGCCGTCGGCGCGACGTTGGCGGAACTGCTCAAATGTATCGATCGCGCGGCAGTGCGCTCGATCGCCGTCGACGGAACGTCGGGCACGCTGCTGCCGGTCGACGGCGCCGGGCGGCCGCTGGCCGAACCGCTGATGTACAACGACAAGGTCGCTGACCACACTATTCTGAGTGAAATAGCCGGCGCAGCACCGGCAACGAGCGCTGCCCTTGGGGCGACCTCCGGTCTCGCCAAGGCATTGTCTTTCCAGCACCTGCCCGGCGTCGCCGTTGTGCTGCACCAGGCCGACTGGATCGCCGGACAGTTCTCCGGCCGCTTCGATGGCAGCGACGAAAACAACGCATTGAAAACCGGCTACGATGTCGAAACCCGCCGCTGGCCGGACTGGATCGCGGCCACCGGAATGCGCATGGAATTGCTGCCTGGCATCGTGCGGCCGGGCGATGTCACGGGCACGCTCACCGCCAGCGCCGCGAAAATGTTCGGCCTGCCGCGTGACGTGGTCGTGGTCGCCGGCACCACCGATGGCTGTGCGTCGTTCCTGGCAACCGGCGCGACGGCGGCGGGCGACGGCGTCACTGCGCTCGGCTCATCGCTGACCATCAAGATTCTCTCCGACCGGCCGATCTCGGCGCCGCAATTCGGCATCTACAGCCATCGGCTGGGTGACACCTACCTGGCGGGCGGCGCCTCGAACTCTGGCGGCAAGGTTCTGGCCCAGCACTTCCCCGTCGCCCGCATTGTCGAACTCAGCAAAAAAATCGACCCGGCGACCGAGACCGGTCTCGACTATTACCCGCTGCCGGCGCCGGGCGAACGCTTCCCCATAGCCGATCCGGCCTTGCCGCCGCGCCTCGAGCCGCGGCCCGCCGACGACGCCGATTATTTGAAAGCGATGCTCGAGGGTATTGCGGCGATCGAAGCGCTCGGCTATCGCCGGCTTGCCGAACTCGGCGCACCCCGGCTGACATCGGTCAGGAGCGTCGGCGGCGGAGCGGCCAATCCGGCCTGGACGGCAATCCGGCAGCGCAAGCTTGGCGTCGCTCTCGTGCCGGCTCTTTCGGAGGAGGCCGCCGCCGGCACGGCGCGGCTGGCGCTGATGGGCGCTAGGGCAGCGGGGCTTTTATGACGGCCAAGGCAATTCAGCACCTCGACGGCATCGCCGCGCTGGCCGAGCACTATCAGGTATTCCTGCTCGACCAATTTGGTGTGCTGCACGACGGCACCAGCGCCTATCCAGGCGCTGTCGAGGCCTTGTCGGCACTCAAGCGTGCCGGCAAGACCATCGTGCTGATCTCGAATTCCGGCAAGCGGGCGCAACCCAATGAGCGCCGCCTGCTGAAGCTCGGCTTCGAACCGGGAAGCTGGGATCACTTTGTCTCATCCGGCGAGGTGGCGTGGCGCTCCTTCCATCAAATGGCGGCATCCGGAGCCCTGCGCCCGCAGACAAAATGCCTGCTGATCCGCCGCGACAATGACCGTTCGGCTGTTGACGGCCTGCCCTTCGTGCTGGCCAAGGACGGCGACGATGCCGAACTGGTGCTGATTTCCGCCAGCGAGGGCGATCGCTACGACCTCGACCACTATCGCCGGCTTCTTGGTCCGGCGGCCGCGCGCCGGGTGCCATGCTTCTGCACCAATCCCGACAAGATCATGCTGACTGCCGTCGGCCCTCGCTTCGGCGCCGGCCGGCTCGCCGATCTCTATGAGAGCCTCGGCGGCAGCGTGGCGCGCATCGGCAAGCCCAATCCGCAGATATTCGAGGCAGCGCTGGCACTGGCGGGTCACCCGGAGCGCGACAGCGTGGTCTGCGTCGGCGACAGCGTCGAGCACGACATCGCCGGCGGCAACGGCGTCGGCGTCGCGACAACGCTGGTCCTGTCGGGCATATTGGCGGGGGCGCCTGACCTGGACGACGTTTTCGCCGCGCTCAACGCCCGTCCCGACTACATCGCGGATAGCTTCAGGTTTCGTTGAGTTGCTAAGGCGAGATAAAGCTAATCGAGGTTGAAACGCCCGATCACCGGCACGTGGTCCGAGGGTCGTTCCCAGCCGCGTGCCGGCCGCAGGATTTCATAGCCGGCAAAATGTGGCACCAGGTTTGGCGACGACCAGATATGGTCGAGGCGGCGGCCACGATTTGAGGCCTGCCAATCCTGGGCGCGATAGCTCCACCAGGTGTAGAGTTTCTCCTCGTAAGGCACATTGAGCCGCATCAGGTCGACCCAGTCGCCGGAGAGCCGCATCGCCTCGAAATTTTCCGTCTCGACCGGCGTATGGCTGACGACGTTGAGGAGCTGCTTGTGCGACCAGACATCGTGCTCGAGCGGCGCGATGTTGAGGTCGCCGACCAGGATCGAGCCGGAGTGCTCGTCATGCTCGGCCCGCACGGCGTTCATCTCGGCAACGAAATCGAGCTTGTGCTTGAACTTTCGGTTAACGGCCGGGTCGGGCTCATCGCCGCCGGCCGGAACGTAGAAATTGTGCAGCAGGATCGTTTTGCCGCCGGCCTTGACGGTGACCGACAGATGCCGGCTGTCGTCGATCTCGCAGAAGCGGCGCTTTTCGACCACCTCGATCGGACGGCGCGCTATGGTCGCAACGCCGTGATAGCCCTTCTGGCCATGGAAGGCGATGTGCTCGTAGCCGAGCTTGCGGAACGCCTTCTCCGGAAACAATTCGTCCGGAACCTTGGTTTCCTGCAGGCAGAGCATGTCCGGCGCCTGCTCTACCTGCTGGCGCTCGACGATCGGCATGCGCAGTCGAACGGAGTTGATGTTCCAGGTAGCGACGGAAAACGGCATGTGGGGTTCCGGACAACGCAAGATCCGCCGGATGGCTCCGACGGAAGTCAATCGCGGAAACTACTGCCAGCCGCGCACCGCAAAAACAAGCCGCCCGCACCAACGCGGAAAAGCCATCCCGCAGCAGTAGAAAGTTACCGCGTCTTGGTGTTCAGCTCGCGGTTCGCCGTATAATCGATGGCGAAGGTGTCGGGGGCGAAGCTGACGCCCTCCTTGGTGTTGAAGATCATCACCGTTGTGTCCTTGCCCTGCGCATCGGTGATGGTCCACTGCCGCAATTCATAGGATTTCGGATCGAACATCATGGTGATCTTCGAATTGCCGAACACCGATTTGTCGGCAAGCTGGATGGTGGTGAGATCGTTTTCTTCCTTGACGCTTCTGACGCGCCCGCCCGACAGATCGATCTTGTCGTCGAGCAGCAGCTTCAGCGGCGTCTTCGACAGCGGATAGAGGTCGGAGGTCCGCAGTTTCTTGTTGAGGATGACCACCGACTTGCCGTCGGAAATCACCCTGAAATTCGAGGCGCCGTCATAATTGAAGCGGATCTTGCCCGGCCGTTCCAGAAAGAACTTGCCGCCGGTCTGCTCGCCCTTGGGCCCGAACTGCACGAACTCGCCGCTCATCGATTTGACCGAGGAGAAATGATCGGCGATCTTCTGCGCCGTCGCCGGAACCGCTGCTTGCGCCGACGCCAGCAGCTGGAAGCCGGGCACGACATTGGCGGCCGCCGCACCGGCCAGGACCAGACCGAGGCCGAGCACCTGCCGGCGGGTTGGGGCGAAATCCCTTTTTGGGGCGAGAGTTGCGTTTTTCATGCCGGTCACCATCATCTGATTGCTTGCTCGTTATATTGGTCTGGCCCCCCAGTTGGGCTTAAGTTTGGCGGGCCGCACGGCGCTCATCGTTGCAACGCGCCAAAAGGTTCAAAGTTGCCGGCGCGGATGTGCTCTAGAACTTGTCGTCCTCCGTCGGCACCAGGATTTCGCGTTTTCCGGCATGGTTGGCCGGGCCGACAATGCCTTCCTTCTCCATCTTCTCGATGATCGAGGCGGCGCGGTTGTAGCCAATGCCGAGCCGGCGCTGGATGTAGCTGGTCGAGGCCTTGCCGTCGCGCAGCACCACCGCAACCGCCTGGTCGTAGGGATCGTCGGAATCCTCGAAATTACCGCCGTCGCCGCCGCCACTGCCTTTGCCCGTCGGCTCGTCGTCATCCTTGTCGTCGTCCTCCGTGATGGCGTCGAGATATTCCGGCACGCCCTGCAGCTTCAGATGCGCGACGATCTTCTCCACCTCGTCGTCGGAGACGAAAGGACCGTGCACGCGCTGGATGCGGCCGCCGCCGGCCATGTAGAGCATATCGCCCATGCCGAGCAGCTGTTCGGCGCCCTGCTCGCCCAGGATGGTGCGGCTGTCGATCTTCGATGTCACCTGGAACGAGATACGGGTCGGGAAATTCGCCTTGATGGTGCCGGTGATGACGTCGACCGACGGCCGCTGCGTTGCCATAATGACATGGATGCCGGCGGCGCGCGCCATCTGCGCCAGGCGCTGCACCGCGCCTTCGATGTCCTTGCCGGCGACCATCATCAAATCGGCCATCTCGTCGATGATGACGACGATGTAGGGCATCGGCTCGAGGTCGAGGTTCTCCGTCTCGTAGATCGCTTCGCCGGTCTGGCGGTCGAAGCCGGTCTGCACGGTGCGGGAGATCCTTTCGCCCTTTTTCTCGGCCTGCTGCACGCGCGCGTTGAAGCCGTCGATGTTGCGAACGCCGACCTTCGACATCTTGCGGTAGCGGTCCTCCATCTCGCGCACGGTCCATTTCAGCGCCACCACCGCCTTCTTCGGATCGGTGACCACCGGCGTCAGAAGGTGCGGGATGCCGTCATAGACCGAGAGTTCCAGCATCTTTGGATCGATCATGATCAGCCGGCAGTCCTGCGGCGTCAGCCGATAGAGCAGCGACAGGATCATGGTGTTGATGGCGACGGACTTGCCCGAGCCGGTGGTACCGGCAACCAGCACGTGCGGCATTTTGGCGATGTCGACGATCACCGCCTCGCCATTGATGGTCTTGCCCAGCGCCAGCGCCAGCTTGGCCTTGGTGGTCTCGAAATCGCGGCTGGCCATGATCTCGCGCAAATAGACGGTCTCGCGCCTGGCGTTCGGCAATTCGATGCCGATGGCATTGCGGCCCGGCACCACGGCGACACGGCAGGCGATGGCGCTCATCGAGCGGGCGATGTCGTCGGACAGGCCGATGACCCGCGACGATTTGATGCCGGGCGCCGGTTCCAGCTCGTAGAGCGTGACGACCGGACCCGGACGCACATGGATGATTTCGCCTTTGACGCCGAAATCCTCCAGCACGCCCTCGAGCAGGCGGGCGTTCTGCTCCAGCGCGTCCTTGGACAGGCTTGCGTCGCGCACCACGTTCTTCGGTTCCGACAGGAAATGCAGCGACGGCATCTCGAATTTCTCCGAGCCGATCAGCGACGTCTGCGCCTCGCGCTGGACGCGGGCGCCTGGTGCCGGCCGCGGCGCCGGCGCCTCGACGCGCGTCGCCGCGTCGGAGCGGAAGTTCTGCACCTTTGCCGTCGGCGCGGCGCGGCGCTGGCCGGCCGGCTCGGGCGCGAAATCCATGTCGTCATTGTCGTCGTTGTCGAAGACGTCGGCATCGTCGGGGTCGATCGAGGCACTGCGGTCGTTGACCATGGCGGCGAAGAATTCCGGCTCGACGCGGGCGCGCCCGCCCGGGCTCATCCGCGCCTCGGCGAACTCGGCCGATTCGACCCGTTCGGCCGCCCGCCGCCAGGCGCTGGGGCGCGGTTCCATCTCCGGTTCGAAATCGTCGCGCTCGCGCCGACGCGCGGCGCGGCGGCGCAGATAGGCCCGCAGCGACAGCCACCAGTGGGTGATGGCGCCAAGCGCCAATATGCCTTCGTCGCCCTCGTCCTCGTCATTGTCGAAAAGCAGGTCGTCCTGCGGATCGGGCGCCGCAGGCTGTTCGAGGACGGCAAAGCCGTTCTTGCGCGAAATCAGCGCCGAGCCATACAAGAATACCCACAGCGCCGGCGCTGCCAGGAGCACGGCGAGCACGCTGGCGACGAGGCCGGTCGGATAGCCGCCGATGATGAGGCCTGGGATATTGAGCACCATATCGCCGAATACGCCGCCGAGGCCGGTCGGCAGCGGCCAGGTCTTGGGCGGCACCACGCAGCCGGCGATTGCCGCGCCAAGCAGCGAAAACCCGAACCAGGCGAGCGCCCGTTTCGGCAGCCTGTCGACGCCGCGCGCGGTAAACAGCAGAAATCCCCAGATCACCGCCGGCACCAACGCCGCAACGGCGGCAAGCCCGAAGAACTGCATGGCGATGTCGGAAAAGACGGCGCCCGCATAACCCATGGCATTGGTGACGATATTATCGGTGGCGTGCGAAAAGCTCGGATCGGCGACGTTCCAGGTGGCAAGGGCGGCGATGCCGAAGCCAACCAGAGCAAACAGCCCGGCACCGACCAGCCGCCCCACCTGGCGCCTCGCGAACGCCCGGATGCCGTGCCCCGTATCGGCCAGCGCAAGCGGTGCTGAAGCCCCTGAACGCATGCTCTTCCTCGTCTGTCGTTGCCCGGCCGGGCGCGGACGCGCAACACGGCAGATTCGGCTGTCAGACTAGCGGCGGGAAGGTTAAGGGCGCATTAACCATGGGCAATCTGCGTCACCGGAACGGGCGACCTCCACCACAGTTCGGAGCCGCTGCGGCCGATGTTTCACGCCGCCGGCCGATCGAGCACCTTGATCAAGCGACCGCGATCGAGCCATCACGGCCATCCGTGCGCAAAAAAGAGGCCCGGAAGGTTTCCGGGCCTCAAGGCGTGAGTCCTTTCGGGAGCGTCACGACGGGATCTTCCCGGCACCGGCAAAACGCCGATGCCGGCCAATGCCTTTACGGCACCACTTCGCCGTGCTGGCTGATGTCGAGGCCTTCGACCTCTTCCTGGGTGGAAGGACGCAGGCCGACCAGCGCCTTGACGATGTAGAGGATCACGAAGCTCGCGATCGCCGTCCACAGGATGGTGAAGACGATACCGTAGAGCTGCTTGCCGACAGAGGCGCCCGAGCCGAGGCTGTTGATCGCCGGATCGGCGAGCACGCCGGTCAGCAATGCGCCGATGATGCCGCCGATGCCGTGCACGCCGAATGCATCGAGCGAGTCGTCATAGCCGAACGCGTGCTTGAGCTTGACGGCCGAGACGTAGCACAGCACGCCGGCGACGATGCCGACGATGAAGGCGCCGGTCGGATTGACGAAGCCGGAAGCCGGCGTCACCGCGACCAGGCCGGCGACGGCGCCCGAGATGATGCCGAGAACGCTCGGCTTCTTGGCGACGATCCATTCGGCGAACATCCAGGCGAGCGCCGCAGCGGCAGCGGCAACCTGGGTGTTCAGCATCGCGGCACCGGCAAGGCCGTCGGCGGCCAGTTCCGAACCGGCGTTGAAGCCGAACCAGCCGACCCACAGCAGCGAAGCACCGATTACGGAGTAGACGAGGTTGTGCGGCGCCATGTTGGCGGTGCCGTAGCCTTCACGCTTGCCGAGAACCAGCGCGCAGACCAGGCCGGCAACACCGGCATTGATGTGAACGACCGTGCCGCCGGCGAAATCGAGAACGCCGGCTGTGCCGAGGAAGCCGCCGCCCCACACCCAGTGCGCGATCGGGGCATAGACCACCAGCAGCCACGCCCCCATGAAGATGAGCAGCGCCGAGAACTTCATGCGTTCGGCGAAGGCGCCGGCAATCAGCGCCGGCGTGATGATGGCGAAGGTCATCTGGAACATCGAGAAGACGAACTCAGGGATGTTCGCCACGCCCGGCAGCCACAGCGACGAGGTGGTGATGCCGTTGTGGAAGAACTTCGAGAAGCCGCCGAGATAGGCATTCATGCCGCCGCCATCCGAGAAGGCCAGCGAGTAGCCGAACATGAACCACAGCACCGTCACCAGGCAGGTGATGGCAAAGCTCTGCATGATGGTGGCGAGCACGTTCTTCTTGCGCACCATGCCGCCATAAAACAGCGCCAGGCCCGGTATGGTCATCATCAGCACCAGCGCCGTCGAGGTCAGCATCCAGGCGGTGTTGCCGGTGTCGAGCGCGGGCGCTGGGGCAGCCGGTGCTGCCGGTGCCGCTTCCTGCGCGAACGCAGCAACCGTGCCCAGTGCAGCGAGAGCGAGCGAGCCCAAAACGGCCGCGCGTCCCGTTATCTTCAAGGTGGAAGGAATATTCATTGAACTCTCCATTGGAATACGTATCGGCGGCTCAAAGCGCGTCGGTGTCTGTTTCGCCGGTGCGAATGCGCACCGCCTGGTCGATGCCGAAAACGAAGATCTTGCCGTCGCCGATCTGGCCGGTCTTGGCCGCGGCGGTGATGGCTTCGACCGCCCTGTCGACCATGTCGACGGCGACCGCGACTTCAATCTTGATCTTCGGCAGGAAGCTGACCGCGTATTCCGCCCCGCGATAGATTTCCGTGTGCCCCTTCTGGCGTCCGTAACCTTTTACTTCGGTGACGGTCAGGCCCTGGATGCCGACCGCGGTGAGCGCCTCGCGCACCTCGTCGAGCTTGAACGGCTTTATGATTGCCATCACGATCTTCATAAGGTTTCACCCTTTGCTGTTGCGGGTCCCCGCGTTTTGCACGACTTCGCCGATCCCCATGAGAGCCGGAGAGTGCCCGCTAGGATTCAAGCTCCGTGCCAATTGCCGAAGCAGGGTGTTAAACTGTTGTTAAACAACGAAATCGGGAAGGTTTGCCGACTGCCTGTTCACAGTCGCGGCAGTGCATATGATTAAAAAATAGGCAAATTTCGAAAAATGCCTACTCCGCAGGCGGTCGCTTCAGCCGGATGAGTCCTTCTTGGGCAACCGAGGCGATCAACGTGCCGTCGCGGGCAAACAGCGAGCCGCGGGTAAAACCGCGCGATCCTTGCGTCGACGGGCTGTCTTGCGTGTACAGCATCCAGTCGTCGAGCGGGTGGCTGCGGTGGAACCACATGGCATGGTCGAGGCTGGCTGCCTGGATATCGCGATCGAAAATGGCGCGGCCATGGGCAAAGGTTGAGGTGTCAAGCAGCGTCATGTCGGAGAGGTAAGCGAGCACAGCCGCCTGCGTGGCGCGATCGGCCGGCACCGGACCGGTGGTGCGGATCCAGATGTTCTGCTTCGGCTCGAGCTTTTCCCGGCTGGTATAATGCTTCAGCATTACCGGCTTCATCTCGATCGGCCGGTCGCGCTCCCAATAGCGCTTGATGCCGTCGGGCACCGCTTCGCCAAACTTGCCCAGCAATTCGCGCTGCGACAGCAACGTGTCGGGCGCCGGCACGTCCTGCGGCATCGGCACCTGATGTTCCAGGCCGACCTCATCCTGCTGGAACGAGGCTTCCAGCGAAAAGATCGCCTGGCCGTGCTGGATAGCGACGACGCGGCGCGTGGTGAAGGAGCCGCCGTCACGGATACGGTCGACCTCGTAGATGATCGGCACCTTGGTGTCGCCCGGCCGCATGAAATAGCCATGCAGTGAGTGCACATAGCGCTCGGGCTCGACCGTTCGCTGTGCGGCGACCAGCGCCTGGGCGATGGTCTGGCCGCCGAAGATGCGCTGCCAGTCGAGCTTGGGGCTGCGACCACGATACAGGTTGTGTTCCAGCTGCTCGAGGTCGAGAATGCCGAGAAGCTCGTCCATGGCTGCCGTCATCTTGACCTCGCCGCAAAATTACCATGGCGGTTTCCGACAGGAACAGCGGGCAGTCAAGGGCGGAAAGCCCGGCGACGGTCAGGCTGCGAAAGGAATTGCGATGGTGGACAGCAAGAATTCGCTCGACGTTCTTGTCGCCGGCGCCGGCTATGTCGGCCTGGCCGCCGCCGTATCGCTGAAGCAGGCGCGGCCGAGCCTTGCCGTTGCCGTCGTCGATGCAGCACCCGCCGGGGTCTGGCGGAAGGACGGCCGCGCCTCGGCGATTGCCGCCGCCGCGTGCCGCATGCTCGACCAGCTCGGCGTCTGGAACGAGATCGCGCCGGAGGCGCAGGCGATCACCGAAATGATCGTCACTGATTCGCGCACATCCGATCCGGTCCGCCCGGTGTTCCTCACTTTCGATGGCGAGGTCGCGCCCGGCGAACCCTTCGCGCATATGGTCGCCAACAAGGATTTGAACGGCGCCTTGCGCCGGCGCGCCGAACAACTCGGCGTCGGCATCATCGAAGGCGTCGCCGTCAGCGCCTTCGACATCAACGGCGCCGGCATCACCGTGCATCTTGCCGACGGCGCGACGCTGAAGGCGCGGCTGCTGGTCGCCGCCGACGGCGTCAACTCGAAGCTGCGCGACATGGCCGGCATCAAGACGGTGAAATGGGAGTATGGCCAGTCCGGCATCGTCTGCACGGTGGCGCATGAGCGGCCGCACAACGGCCGCGCCGAAGAGCATTTCCTTCCCGCAGGCCCGTTTGCCACGCTGCCGCTCAAGCCGGGCAAGGACGGCACCAACCGCTCGTCGATCGTCTGGGTCGAACGGTCGCACGATGCCGACAAGCTGGTCAGTGGCGACACCCTGGTCCTGGAATATGAGCTCGAGCAGCGCTTTGGCCTGAAACTCGGCGAAATCCATATCGCCGACAAGCCGCGTGCCTGGCCGCTTGGGCTGATCATTGCGCGCGCCTTCGTCGCGCCGCGCATCGCCTTGGCCGGCGACGCCGCCCACGGCATCCACCCGATCGCCGGCCAGGGTCTGAATCTCGGCTTCAAGGACGTGGCGGCGCTAGCCGAAGTGGTGGTCGAGGCCGACCGGCTCGGCCAGGACATCGGCGCGCTGGACGTGCTTGAGCGCTACCAGCAATGGCGGCGTTTCGACACGGTGCAGATGGGCATCACCACCGATGTGCTGAACCGGCTGTTTTCCAACGATTTCGGCCCGCTGCGCACTTTGCGCGACATCGGCCTCGGCCTTGTCGAGCGCATGCCGCGGCTGAAGGGGTTCTTCATCCGCCAGGCGTCGGGTCTGTCCGGCGACACGCCGAAACTGTTGAAGGGCGAGGCGATCTAGGCCCGGCAAGCGCGCGCGTTTTACTGGCGTTCGGTCAGTTGACCTCAAAGCCTAGCTTCTGGCGCAGCCGGAGCATGCGCTGGTCGGGAATCGGCAGGTTTTGTCCACCAGCTTCCGCCGCACGGCTGACCATTCGCAGCAGATCGTTCCTTTCAGCTGCGTCGAGCCGTTCGCGCAGGAACGGTGCCAGCTTGTCGATGACGACCGTGGCGTCGTCGATTTGCGATGCCGCCCATTTGGCGTAGATCACGGCTTCATCGGTCTGCTTTTTGTCGGCGATCTCCGAGATCACCGATCGAATGGCGGCTTCGCGTTGCGGCAGCACAGGACCATGCTCGGAAACAATCGCGGTGATCAGCGTCGCGGCGGCGACGACCGGATCGTCGATCGCCGTCAGCGGCGAGAGCGCCGCCTGCGTGCGCAGCTTCTTGCGGCGAATATTGCCCTGGACGCGGCCAACGACGTCGGCAACCTCACGCGCCGCGTCGTTCATGATCTTCAGCCGGTACCACCAGAACGCCGCTGCCCCCAGCAGGCCGATTGCAGCAATCAATATATGCATACCCCAAGATCCCCAATCTCGGGCGACGATAGAAGAAGTATTGCTTCGCTTCAACACGCAAAAGTTGCATCGATCGAAGAAAACGAAAGCCTGCGCCAGTCATCGGCCGCCATCACTTTGCCAAGGATCTTATCGGGACACCCCTACGACCCCGGCACGTTGTAGATCGCCCGCACCTCGATCGTGCCGATTTCGGCCAGCGGGATTCCGCCGGCGATCTCCAGCGCCTCGTCGAGATCCCCGGCCTCGATCATGACGAAACCGAGCAACTGCTCCTTGGTCTCGGCGAAGGGGCCGTCAGTGACCAGCCGCTTGCCCTGGCGCCGGCGCACGGTCTTCGATGTCTTCACCGATTGCAGCGCCTGCGCGATGATCAGGCGGCCGCTTTGCGCCACCGACCTGTCATAGGCCAGCGAATCGGCGTCGAGCTTGGCCAGCCTCGCAGGCGTCATTGCGTAGAGATCTTTTTCTTCACCATAGACCAGGCAAACGTATCTCATCTTTACCTCCATTCCTGGGTTGGACCGTAGGGCGAGGCGACGGACACGTCAGCTGGGCCTTTGGCCGCTGCATAGTCGAGAAAGGACACCGTAATGCCGATGATGGCAATCGCCGCAAGCAGTCGTCCGAAGCCGGAAGGCCGCAGGCGCGACCAGTCGGCTTGTTGTTCACCGGCCATGTGGCTGGTGCTTGTCCAGTGAGCAGAAAACAGATTGTTCATGTGGTCCTCCATCCGGCCACCAATTCCATGGCCGCCCGCAGGACGGCCGGGACAGATGGAAGTCGACATTTTTGCATGCGTATTTTTTCGAATTTTTTTCGCTCGAACATGGTGTGTCACGCTGCCGCCGATACGAAAGCGTGGGTGGCCTTCGCTCCGGCGCGCGCTATAGTCGACCGGACGCCGACTACGGGCTCAATCACGACAATCAAGGAGGAATTGATGGACCGCACCGCCAACGCCGTTTGGAAAGGCAGTTTCAAGGAAGGCAAAGGCACGCTCGATACCCAGAGCGGGACGCTGAAAGGCACGCCCTATTCTGCCAAGATGCGTTTCGAGGACGAGAGCGGCAAATCCGGCACCAACCCGGAAGAGCTGATCGCCGCCGCCCATGCCGGCTGCTTTGCCATGCAACTTTCGCATCTTCTTGCCGAGAACGGCACTCCGGCTACCGAGCTCGACGCCAAGGCCGTGGTGACACTGGTCCCCGGCACCGGCATCACCGGCAGCGCGATCACGCTGGTCGGCAAGGTACCGGGCATCGATGCCGCCAAATTCCAGGAACTAGCCGAAAAAGCCAAGGGCGGATGCCCGGTTTCGAAGGCGCTCGGCGCCATCAAGGTATCGCTCGACGCCAGACTCGGCTGACGGGCGAGGTTCGGGGCAATCGGTTCAGACAGATGGACCCAATTGACTTGGGACGCCAATTGTTAAGGCCGGCGCTGCCCCTCACCTTGAGGGCGCTGTCCGCCAACGTCTCGAAAATCCTTATCGCCCATCGCCGGTCAGCGCATCCAGGCGGGCGCGCAATGCCGCGACCTCCTCCTCGAGGGCCTGCACGCGCGTCTCCAGATCCGAGGCCGGCGAGGACGATTGCAGGGGCGCTGCTGCAGTCGACAGCTGCACCGGCCCGCTGAGCAGATGGACATAGCGATCCTCGCGCTGGCCGGGGCCGCGATCGATCTGCTGCACCAGCGGCGGCCTTCGGCCGATCAGCAGATCGAGATTGCCGCGAAGCTCGTCGATCGACGGCAACCGCGCCAGGCGCTCGCTTCGCGCCAGCAATTCATAGGCCGTCTGCGGGCCGCGCAGCAACAACAGGCCGAGCAGCGCGATCTGCGCCGAGGTCAGGGAAAAGCGCTGTGCCACGACATGCTCATAGCGCTCGACGCGCGACGCGAACACCTGCCTGACGAGGCCCTTCTGCTCGAGCTGGCCAAGCGCCCGTCTGACCTCGGCAAGCTCGACCGACATCACCGGCTCGCGCGCCGTTTTCTGGTTGGCCGCCGCATGTGCTGCATTGAGCGTCAGCGGATAGACGTCGGGCGTCAGTTCCTTCTTCTCGATCAGGCAGCCGAGGACGCGCGCTTCGATGGGAGAGAGGATGGGAAGGTCGGAGTCGGTCATTGGATCGGCTATCCTTCTGAGGCCGGAGGGACAGCACCCCCCTCTGTCCTGCCGGACATCTCCCCCGCAAGGGGGGAGATCGGCAGCTTCAACGCTGTGCGTCCATTCTTGCAATGATGGAGATTAGCGAAAGCCAAGATGACGGCCAATCTCCCCCCTTGCGGGGGAGATGTCCGGCAGGACAGAGGGGGGCGCGAAGGATCGCTACGGACAACATGATCGGCAAAGCCGATCACCCCCTATACCCGTCGCTCCACCATCATCTTCTTGATCTCGGCGATCGCCTTGGCCGGGTTGAGCCCCTTGGGGCAGGTCTGGGCGCAGTTCATGATGGTGTGGCAGCGATAGAGCCGGAACGGGTCTTCGAGATTGTCGAGCCGCTCGCCCGTCGCCTCGTCCCTGGAATCGATCAGCCAGCGATAGGCCTGCAGAAGCGTCGCCGGGCCGAGATAGCGATCGCCGTTCCACCAGTAGCTCGGGCAGGAGGTCGAGCAGCAGGCGCACAATATGCACTCGTACAGCCCGTCGAGCTTTTCGCGGTCCTCGTGGCTTTGCAGCCATTCCTTGGCCGGCTCGGGCGACACCGTCTTCAGCCACGGCTCGATCGAGGCGTGTTGGGCGTAGAAATTGGTGAGGTCGGGCACGAGGTCCTTGACCACGGCCATATGCGGCAGCGGATAGACCTTGATCGCGCCGGAAATGTCGTCGCAGCCCTTGGTGCAGGCCAGCGTGTTCGATCCGTCGATGTTCATGGCGCAGGAGCCGCAAATGCCTTCGCGGCAGGAGCGGCGCAAGGTCAGCGTCGGATCGATCTTGTTCTTGATCCAGAGCAGCGCGTCGAGCACCATCGGCCCGCAATCGTCCATGTCGACGAAATACGTATCCATGCGCGGGTTCTCGTCATCGTCCGGCGACCAGCGGTAGATGCGGTATTCGCGCAGATTGGTGGCACCCTCCGGCTTCGGCCAGGTTTTTCCGGCCATGATTTTCGAGTTTTTCGGAAGCGTGAGTTCGACCATTACCTCAGGTCCTTTCGGATGACGAGCTTCAGCCCGGACCAGATCTCGTTCACGGCGGCGACCTTGACGTCGACGAGGTCGAGCTTCAGCGCCTCTGTACGGATAACGTCCTCGGTGACGTCGGTCGGCACTTTCGATGCCTTCTTTGGCCAAGAGACCCAGACCATGCCGTCCCGCTTGATCGCCGCTTCGATGTCGCCAAGACGGTCCTCGATCTCGACACGCTGCCGGGTGAAAGCATGCACGGCATCGTATTTCTCATGAACGCCCGAAATCGCCGACCAGTTGGCCAGCCGGTCGAGCTCGGCAAAGTCCACGGCTTCGGCAAGGTCGTCCAGCTCGGCCGGCAAGGCGACGAAGGCGGCAATCATCCCGTCCTTCAGGCCGAGCTTGGCTGGAAGGGGCGTGCCGGAATATCCAGCTGTCGCCAGCGCCATCCTCAATACACCCTGGCCTTCGGCGCAATCTTGGCCGGATTGATGCCGCCGTCTGCCTCCTTGAGCAGCGTCTCCGTGTGCACCGGCCGGTAGCTGAGCGCCACCTCGCCGGCCTCGTTGAGCCGGGCCAGCGTATGCTTGCGCCAGTTGGCGTCGTCGCGGGCCGAAAAGTCCTCCCGCGCGTGCGCGCCGCGGCTTTCCTTGCGCGCCTCGGCGCCGTAGACGGTGGTGATGGCGTTGGCCATCAGATTTTCCAGCTCCAGCGTCTCGACCAGGTCGGAGTTCCAGATCATCGAGCGGTCAAACACCTTGACGTCCTTGAGCTCGCCCCAAAGCTGCGAAATGCGCCTGCAGCCGCTTTCCAGCGATTCCTGGGTGCGGAACACCGCCGCGTCCTCCTGCATCGCCTTCTGCATCTTTTCGCGCAAAACCGCTGTCGGCGTCGAGCCGTTGGCGTGACGCAGCCGGTCGAAGCGGTCCATGATCTTTTCGACGGCGGCCTCGTTGGGCGAAGGGATCGCCGATGTCCGGTCGATCACCTGGCCGGCCCGGATCGCCGCCGCACGGCCGAACACCACCAGGTCGATCAGCGAGTTCGAGCCCAGCCGGTTGGCGCCGTGCACCGAGGCGCAGCCGGCCTCGCCGACCGCCATCAGCCCGGGCGACACCTGGTCCGGGTTCAAGGCAGTAGGGTTGAGCACTTCGCCCCAGTAATTGGTCGGCACGCCGCCCATATTGTAATGGACCGTCGGCAGCACCGGGATCGGCTCCTTGGTCAGGTCGACGCCGGCAAAGATCTTTGCCGATTCCGAAATACCCGGGAGCCTCTCGTGCAGAACGGCCGGGTCGAGATGGTCGAGGTGCAGGAAGATATGATCCTTCTTCGGGCCGACGCCGCGGCCCTCCCTGATCTCCAGCGTCATACAGCGCGAGACCACGTCGCGCGAAGCCAGATCCTTGGCTGACGGCGCGTAGCGTTCCATGAAGCGCTCGCCCTCGGAATTGACGAGATAGCCGCCCTCGCCGCGCGCGCCCTCGGTGATCAGGCAGCCGGCGCCGTAGATGCCGGTCGGGTGGAACTGCACGAACTCCATGTCCTGCAGCGGCAGCCCTGCGCGTGCGGCCATGCCGCCGCCATCGCCGGTGCAGGTATGCGCGGAGGTGGCCGAGAAATAGGCGCGACCATAGCCGCCGGTCGCCAGCACCACCATTTTCGCCGAAAAGCGGTGGATGGTGCCGTCGTCGAGGTTCCAGGCGACGACGCCGGTGCAGGTGCCGTCCGGCTCCATGATCAGGTCGAGCGCGAAATACTCGATGAAGAACTGCGCATTGTGCTTCAGCGACTGGCCGTAGAGCGTGTGCAGCATGGCGTGGCCGGTGCGGTCGGCGGCCGCGCAGGTGCGCTGCACCGGCGGCCCCTCGCCGAAATTCATCATCATGCCGCCGAACGGCCGCTGGTAGATTTTCCCGTCCTCGGTGCGGCTGAAGGGGACGCCGTAATGCTCGAGCTCGTAGACTGCCGCCGGCGCTTCGCGCACCATGTATTCCTGCGCGTCGGTGTCGCCCAGCCAATCCGAGCCTTTGACGGTGTCGAAGAGATGCCACTGCCAGTTGTCGGGACCCATATTGGCGAGCGAGGCGGCAATGCCGCCCTGCGCCGCAACCGTATGCGAGCGCGTCGGGAACACCTTGGTGATGCAGGCGGTGCGCAGGCCCTGCTCGGCCATGCCGAGCGTGGCCCGCAGGCCGGCGCCGCCGGCGCCGACGACCACGACGTCGAATTTGTGGTCGACATAGCTATAGGCGGAAGCCGTGTTGGCGTTCTTCGCGTCCTTGGCCAAAACTCAGCCTCCAAATGCCAGTTTAAGCAGGGCGAAGACCGAAGCGACGCCGACGACTACGGGAAAGAATGTGTTGAGGGCGAGCAGCGCCAGCCTGGCGCCTTCGCCATGCACATAGTCTTCGATGATTGCCTGCATGCCGAGCCGCATGTGGTAGAGCACCGACAGCAGCACCAGCGCCAGCACCAGTGCCACGAATGGATTGGCAAGTGCGGCGCGCACCTCGATATAGCTGGCGCCGTTGAGTGCGATCAGGAAGCCGACGAAGAACAGGACCAGCGGGATGTTGGAGATCGCCGTCAGCCGCTGGCGCCAGAAATGGCCGGTGCCCTCGCGGGCGGAACCGAGGCCGCGGACCTTGGCCAGCGGCGTGCGCATGTCGGTGTTTTTGCCGCTCATGTCAGGCTCCCCCGCGCCATGTAGCCGGCGATCCAGATCAGCAGCGTCAGCATGACCGAGCCGGCCAGCGTCGCCCAGGCGATCCTTGACGCGGTATGCTTTTCCAGCCCTGCCCCAGTGTCCCAGATCAGATGGCGCACACCGCCCAGCATGTGGTGCATCAGCGCCCAGCTGTAGCCGAACAGCACCAGCCGTCCCAGCCACGAGCCGAAGGCCCAGTTGACGGCATTGAAGGTCGCCTCCGAACTCGCCGCCGCCATCAGCCACAGCGCGACCAGCAGCGTGCCGAAATACAGCGCCCCGCCGGTGATGCGGTGGACGATCGACATCGTCATGGTGATCGGCGGCCGATAGACGGTCAGGTGCGGCGAAAGCGGCCGTTCACGTCTGGCAAATTCGCGGGTGGCTGGTGATTTGCTCATGGCTCCCCCAGTTCGGCGTCTCTGGAGCCTCAGGCGGGAATGCGGCATTGCCGCTTCCGGTTGCGACTTCGGACAGCCGGTTTCTAATGCTCTTTTTGCACCGCGTCAAAGCCGGAAAACCGTTTCGAAAACGTAATTTAGTCTGATGAAAGCGAGGCTTTCAGCTTCAATCGATTAGGATTATCGCCTTGAGCCGGCACAATGTCGCTGCACTGCAAAATATGGCTGCCATAAGGGGGCGGATCAGCGCTTGCAGGCCAGCGGTGAGGCACCGCCCTTCATCACCAGCGCGTCACGCCCGTCGATCACGATTGCGTCATGCGCCTCGCCGTAACGGCTGGTCTGATTGGCCGGTGAAGCCGGCAGCTCGGCGCTGGTGCCGTCCTGGCCGAGCACGCGCACCGACGTGCCAAGGTTCTCGATGGTCATCACGCTACCGTCGGCGCAGTTGTAAGTAGCGATGCGCGGCTGCGGTGCCGTCGGTTCGCTGGCGGCGGGAGCAAGCGACACGGAAGCGGCGGCCGTATTGCCGAGCTTGGGCGCGCTGGTCTGCGGCGCGCAGGCGGCGGCAGCCAGTAGCGGCGGAATGGCCAGCGCCATCCGAAACCTGCGGTGTAATCTCATGCTGCTTTCCCCCGCGCATCGAGCCCGCAGCGATGCTCCGGAAAGCCCCGGATTTTCATGCTTTTTGAGTCGCGCCCGATGCCGGCGATGGTGGGAACAAGGCATGGCCGAATGATGGCCGGTGGGCGATCGGGTATTAACCATATTTTCCGAGACCTCGCCCCGGCTGCGGTTGCCCTCTTAACAAAGGTTAATAAAAGGTTAATTTCTGATTCGAGGAGGCTTGCCTCTCAGCAATGGAGCAGCACGCCATGCATTCGAATTCAGCAGGATCGCGCCTTGCCTGGTTCCTATTGGCGGCGCTCGCCGTCGGCGTCGTCGCACCGGCATTCGCCGGGGCGCGCCATCATGACCGCGTCTATGCCGATTCCTTCGGCAATCTCGTCATCGACAGCGCCGCCGGCTACAAGCGTATCCTCGTTGGCGAGGGCAAGCTGGCCAAGGAGTTGTCCGACTACACCGGCGCCGGCCAGCCCGACGTGATCTATGAAAACGAATCGGACGATGTGCGCGGCGGCGACTGCTACAGGCCGCCGGTTTTCGTCAAGGGCCGCAGCTATATGTACGGCCTCTCCGACGGCGAGATGCCGGAGCTCAGCCCCTGCCGCTGACGGCCACGCCGCCCTTGGTTGACGGCGCCGGCAGGGCAACAGCCGGCCCCACAGAGACACGCACGCAATCGCGGCCGCTGCCCTTCGCCTGATAGAGCGCTTTGTCGGCGCGCCGCAGCAGGTCGGAGAAGCTTTCGCCCGGACCAAGCTCTGCAACGCCGAAGCTGGCGCTGCAGCGGTGATTCGCGGGCAGGCAGTCGATCGGCGTGGCACCGAAGGCGCTCCGCGTGCCCTCGGCAAAGAGCCGGGCGGCGGCTAGATTGGTCCCTGGCAGGAAAATAGCGAATTCCTCGCCGCCGATGCGTCCGGCGACATGATGGTCGGCCGCGGCATCGCGGAGAAAACCGGCAAAGGCCTCGATGACCCGATCGCCCGACGCGTGGCCGTAAGTATCGTTGATGCGCTTGAAATGGTCGAGATCGGCAATGACCAGTGCCGCTGGAACGGCGCGCCGCATGGCGTCGCGCAGTGCGATCTCGGCATGGCGCTCGAAGCCGCCACGGTTGAGCAGCCGCGAAAGCGTGTCGGTTTCCGATTTCGACGTCGCCTCGGCGAGCACGTCGCGGACCAGGATAGCCAATGTCACCAGCGCAAGCGCCAGGCCGAACACGGTGCCGACAGACTGCGACACCAACGCATAGCTGGTCTGCGCATAAGATTGCGGGTTGGCACCCCAGCCCCCAAGCGCATGGGCGATGAAGGGTTTGCTGGCGAATTGCAAGGTGCTGGCCGCCAGGACAGCCATCAGCATATAGTCGAGCCGCTCGCGTCTTTGCCTGGACGACAAGACGATCGCCAGCCCGGTGAATTGGGTGGCCGCATAGGGAAGCTGGTAGGCCGCCATTCGCACAAAGGACTGGCGTGGCAGATCCTGGACGAAGTAGACCGCGAGGGTGGCGAAGACCAGGAAGAGCAGCATCGGCGGCCAAGGCGGCGAAACGCGGTATTTATGGGCAAGCCCGCCATTGAAGGCGATGGTAGCAGCAAGGAAAGCGGCAAAGGCGGCGACAACTACGGGGCGCGCATTGTCGAAGGCAGGAATGCTGAACTCGATCGCGAAATAAGCCATGCCGAGCACATAGCCGAACGCTAGCCAGCGCGCCGACACCCGGCCGGCGTCATAGACCGCGATCGTCATGAAGGCCGCCGCCAGCAGCCCGGCAACGAACAGGTTGATCAGCAGGATGAAATTAGCGCTGCCCATGGCGTTTTGGCACTCCCCCCGAACAGCAGATCACCAACGCGCGAAAAAGACGTTAATTCGAAGCCGCCGCTGACGCTCAGCCAGCACTGGTCCGATTGGGAAGGACGACCGTTTCAGGCCGCTGATGGGACAGGCACACGCTGTCGCGGCCATTCCTTTTGGCTTTGTAGAGCGCTTCGTCGGCGCGGCGCATCAGCGGGTCCAGCCCTTCGTCGCTGGTGCGGGCGGCCACGCCGAAGCTCGCGGTCACTCTTGTCTCGGGCGGAAGCCCGTCGATTCGGCCCGCCGAATAGAGCGTGCGAATGGTTTCGGCATACAGTCTTGCCGCGCCAAGGTCGCTGAGCGGCAACAGCACGGCGAACTCTTCGCCGCCGACGCGGCCGGCAACGCCGCGCGCACCTGCAGCCGACAGAAGCTTGGCGGCGAAATCGACGATGACGCGATCGCCGGCCGCGTGGCCATGCTGATCGTTGAGTGCCTTGAAATGATCGAGATCGGCCAGCACCAGCGTAACCGGCAATCGCGCCGTGGCACAGTGCTGCAGCACCAGCGTGGCGCGCTCCTCGAAGCCGCGGCGGTTGAGCAGGCCCGACAGCGGGTCTGTCAGGGTTTCGGTCTTCAGGGCCTTCGTCACATCGAGCGCGGCGGCGCCAAACAGGCAAAGTGCAATAAGCAGCGACAGCAATGCATGCGACAGCAGCGCCGTCGTCCAATAGGAGGAGGTGTAAAGCCCTTCATAGCTGGTGAACGGCCCATGCGCGATGACGACGGCAAGGGTCCGCGCCAGGAAGTTCATGCCGGAAAGCAGCGACAGTACGAACAGGACCATTTCTGTCGGGCCGTTGTTGCGCACTGCGCGCAACTCGGCGGCAACAACCAGGCTGATGCCGCCGAAGCTGAAATTGATGGCAAGGATGCGCCAGGTGAGATCCGGCCGGGCAAAAAGAAACCACGAGAACGCGGCCAGTCCGCCGCAGGCCAGAATGCCGACCGCCGTGTAAGGCACGCGCCGCCCATAGCGCGCAATGACCGCGCCGGCGAGACAGCAAGTGGCAAAGGTGAAGCACAGGATCGAGATGAGCTTGGTGGGCGCCATACCGACAGGCAGCGTGAAATACTGGAGCAGGAAGCCTGCGGCCGAGGCCGAGTAGCCCGCCGCCAGCACGGCCAGATAGGGACGGTGACGCTGATAGAACCACAGCACGAGAAATGCAGTGCCGAGTGTGAGGGCGATGCCTGGATTGAGCAGCGCTATGAGCAGGCCGGTGTCCAAGCGCTGTAATTTCCCCTCGCTTCCCTCAGGAGACGTTAGAGCGGAAGCCCAAACAAGCGGTTAAGCGAAAGCGAATATACGACAGGTGCGTCGACGCAGCCGCTGGGCGGAACCGCGAACGGCGAGCGGCGTTTCACGACGGCAACCAGGAGACGCTCCGATGGCCGACACGATCATGCTGACCGATCACGATGCAATTCGCTCTTGGGCGGCGGCGCGCGCCGGCTTTCCGGCGATCGTCGACGTGTCGCCCGAAGCCGGAACGCAGCCCATGCTGAGGCTGGTCTTCGGCCAGCATGCCTATCAGGACCAGGATGAGCCCGAACGTCCGGTCAATGCCGGCGGCTATGAACTGGTCGAATGGGATGAATGGTTCAAACTCTTCGACGAGCGCCAACTGGCGCTGATCGTTGCAAAGGACCAACCCGGCCGACGTGAGGGATTTCACGAATTCGTCAGGCGGCCCGGCTGAAGAATGCCCGAACCGCATTGCGGCTCGGGCACTCTCATATCCGACAGGGCGCGCCCTGCGCTATTTCCACTCGCGGATGTCGACGAAATGGCCGGCAATTGCCGCCGCCGCCGCCATTGCCGGCGACACCAGATGGGTGCGGCCCTTGAAGCCTTGGCGCCCTTCGAAATTGCGGTTCGAGGTCGAGGCGCAGCGCTCATGCGGCTTCAGCCGGTCGTCGTTCATGGCAAGGCACATCGAGCAGCCAGGCTCGCGCCAGTCGAAGCCGGCCGCGACAAAGATCTTGTCGAGGCCTTCGGCCTCGGCCTGTTCCTTGACCAGGCCGGAGCCCGGCACGATCATCGCGCTGACCCGCGGATTGACCTTCTTGCCTTCGATCACCTTGGCGGCGGCGCGCAGATCCTCGATGCGGCCATTGGTGCAGGAGCCGATGAAGACGCGGTCAAGTTCGATATCGGTGATCTTGGTGCCCGGTGTCAGGCCCATATAGTCGAGTGCACGCTGCTTGGACGTGCGCTTGTTCTCGTCGGTGATGTCGTCTGGGTTCGGCACGATGCCTTGAACCGAGACAACGTCTTCGGGCGAGGAGCCCCAGGAGACGATCGGCGGCAGCTTTGCCGCGTCGAGCACGACGACCTTGTCGAAATGCGAGCCTTCGTCGGACTGCAGCGTCTTCCAATAGGCGAGCGCGGCATCCCAGGCTTTGCCCTTGGGGGCGCGCGGCTTGTCCTTGACATAGGCGAAGGTGGTCTCGTCCGGCGCGATCAGGCCGGCGCGCGCGCCGGCTTCGATCGACATGTTGCAGATCGTCATGCGGCCTTCCATCGACAGCGCACGGATTGCCTCGCCGGCATATTCGATGACATAGCCGGTGCCGCCGGCTGTGCCGATCTCGCCGATGATGGCGAGGATGATGTCCTTGGCGGTGACGCCTTCCGGCAGTGCGCCGTCGACGCGCACCAGCATGTTCTTGGCCTTGCGCTGGATCAGCGTCTGCGTCGCCAGCACATGCTCGACTTCCGAGGTGCCGATGCCGTGCGCCAGCGCCCCGAACGCGCCATGCGTCGAGGTATGGCTGTCGCCGCAGACGATGGTCATGCCGGGCAGCGTGAAGCCCTGCTCGGGACCGATGATGTGGACGATGCCCTGGCGGATATCCTTCTCGGAATAATATTCGATACCGAAATCCTTGGCGTTTTTGGCCAGCGCTTCGACCTGGATGCGGCTTTCCTCGTTCTTGATGCCGAACTTTCGCTCCGGCGAGGTCGACACGTTGTGGTCGACGACAGCCAGCGTCTTTTCCGGATGCCGAACCTTGCGGCCGGTGATGCGCAGGCCTTCGAAAGCCTGCGGGCTGGTGACTTCGTGGACGAGGTGGCGGTCGATATAGAGCAGGCAGGTGCCGTCGTCCTGGCGGTCGACGACATGGTCATCGAAAATCTTGTCGTAGAGGGTGCGCGGTGCGCTCATGTGCGTAAATCCGTCGATTTAAAAAGGGAAAAGGACGCCGGTCGGCCCGGCGAAACAGCCTGGCGAGTCCGCCCTAGCGAAGTCGGCTGGTCAGCGCCCCGCAGACGCGCGCGGAAAATCGCGACGGCAGGCGTTTCCTGTCCTGCAGCACGAAACCTTTATAGGCCGGATCGCCAAAAAGCTCTTCCATGGCGCTGCTCATATCAATGTTTTGGCTTTTCAGCAATCGCGTCTGCTTTCGCAGACGCTTCACAGCACCTCGAACACAAACGTCTTCACCAGCGCGTCGGGCTCGGCGATCGCGTAGCAGCGGAACCATGGGCTCTCCTCGACCGGCCGCCATTTTTTCGCCTGCTCCAGTTCGCCAAACACGGCCTTGAACCCGCTGCTTTCAAACACCTGGTCACGGACCGTAAAGATGGCGTGGCCGCCCTTCCGGGTGATGCGCACCAGCTCATGCAGGCCCGACGCCGGCGCGTGGCTGATGGTGAACACGCCGGTCGAGAAAAAGGCGCGGAAATAGCCGTCCGGCCAGGGCAATGGCCCGCCGAGCATCGCCTGTTTCAGCTCGCTGTAGGCCTGCCGGCTGCCGGCGATTTTCAGCATGTCCTGCGACAGGTCGAGCCCGGCAATGTCGTGGTAGCCGAGCGCCTTGAGCGACGGCCCCGACAGGCCGGTGCCGCAGCCGGCGTCGAGCAGCGGTCCTTCGCCCGGCGGCACGTAGCGCGCCACCCAGGCGGTGATCAGGAACGGCAGGAGATAGCCGAGCGCCGCGGTTTCGCCGTCATAGGTCGCGGCCCATTGCGCATAGGCCTTGGCGAGCGCCTCAGGCGTGTCGGCCGTGTAGACCGCTTCAAGCGCCGCATTGGCTTTGTCGATGATCATGGGTCCTCCCCGGTCGCGTCCGCTCGATGGTAGCGCCGTCTTTGCCTGCCTTCTATTCCCCATGCTGGTGGCGCAGCCGCTTCTCCAGCGTCCGCATGGCCAGCGACAGGCCAACGGTCAGGATGAGATAGATATAGGCGACGATCGAATAGGTTTCGAAGAAGCGGAACGAGCCGGCGGCGTAGATCTTGCCCATCTGGGTGATGTCGGCGACGCCGAGCACCGAGACCAGCGAGGAATCCTTGACCATGGCGACGAAATCATTGCCGAGCGGCGGCAGGATGGTGCGGATCGCCTGCGGAAAGACGACCAGCCGGAAGCGCTGCGTGCGCGTCAGCCCGAGCGCCTTCGCCGCCTCGATCTGGCCCTTCTCGACCGCCTGGATGCCGGCGCGGAACACCTCCGAGATGAAGGCGGAATAGCCGATGGTCAGCGCCATGACGGCGCGCCATAAAAGCGAGACGTCGCGTACCAGCAGCTCACCGAAAAGGCCGGCGCTTTGCAACGGCGCCGTCAGCGCGTTCCACGCCGCGACGAAGACCGGCGCGCCGGCAAAGGCGATCCAGAACAACAGCACCAGCATCGGTACGCCGCGGATGATCTCGACGTAGAAGCGGGCGATCTGGCTGAGCCAGCGTGAGCCTGACAGGCCCATCAGCGCGACGCCGAGCCCGATCGCGCAAGCCAGCGCAAAAGCGACCACGGTGACGAAGATGGTGACGCCGATGCCCTTGGCGACGGTTGCGAAGACCTGGGCATAGAGGTCGCTGGCAACGATGAAGACGGCGGCGGCCAAGGCGATCGCCACGGCCAAGGCAAGCCACCACGGGAAGTCGGATTTGGCCGAGGCGAGAGGCGGCGACGGCATCAAGCGGTACCGGGGACAGAGTCACGAAGGCAGCGTTCTGTCACACCCCCCTCTGGCCTGCCGGCCATCTCCCCCTCAAGGGGCCTGTTGCGTAATTCGCTGATTGTGATTCTCTGAGACGAAGGTCGGAGGGAATCGCGATGGCAGTGAAGCAGATGGGCCAGTTGAGCTTGGCGGAGGCTTTTCTGGGCGGCAAGTTGGCTGGCGGTTCTTCACCGCTTGATCGATTGTCGGGTCTGGTGAAGTGGTATCGCTTCGAGAAGCTGCTCAACCCGCTGCGCGATGGCGGACCCGGGCGCGCAGCTTGGCCACCGCTGGTTCTGTTCAAGGCGCTTTTGCTGCAGTCACTCTACGGCCTGTCGGATCGCGAACTTGAGGAGGCGCTTGGCGACCG